>DCCQ01000093.1:0-35093 GCA_002314195.1 Bacteroidales bacterium UBA1077
GTGTTGTTCCAGTCGTGCCGGTCTGAATATGAGGCGCTTCTGAACGGTAATGATGTCGATGCCAAGTATGCCGCGGCGTTTGACTATTTCAATCATGGCAAATACAGCAAGGCTGCCCAGTTGTTCGAGTCGCTGTCCGTATTGACCAGCGGAACTGACAGGGATGACACTGTGCAGTACTATTGGGGCTTGAGCAACTATCGTTTCAGAGATTATTATACGGCTGAGACAAACTTCACGAAGTTTATAACGAACTTTCCCCGCAGTCCGTTCGCCGAGGAAGCGTCTTTCCTCAGGATCGACTGTCTTTACCGATCCACTCTTCGTTACGAACTTGATCAGATTCCGACCCACAATGCCATCAGTGTCATAAAACAGTATATGATTGAGAACCCTGGCAACTCGCACTCGGCTATTTGTGGCAAGATGCTTAAGGAACTGAATGACCGCTTGGACAGGAAGGCTTACGAGAATGCCAGGCTTTACTATAAGATGGAAGATTACAAGGCCGCCAGGGTCGCTTTCAGGAATGTGCTCAAGGATGACGCGGAAAACATTTACCGAGAGGAAATCCTTTACTATATCGCCAAATCTTCCTACAAGTATGCTTCCCTTAGTGTGGAAAGCAAGCAGAAAGAGCGTTTTCTGACCTTTGTTGATGACTACTACAACTTCATTGGAGAGTTGCCGGAATCTCCTTACAGAAAGGAGCTGGATGTGCTGTATCGCCGCTCTCAAAAAGCCTTGGGGCGCTATTCCGGCACTGATGAGGATCTGAATGCGAAAGAAAAGGATTTTGAGAGAGACAGGAAAAAAATATTGAAACAATCCGAGCTCCAGGGCTCGTAAAATATTTGGAAAAGTTTTTTTTGAATATGGATATTAAAAAGAAAGTCCCTACCAACACTATCACAAGGGACATCAAGTATCTCGCCGAGCCGACCGGCAACATCTATGAGACTGTAGTGCTTCTTTACAAGAGGGCAAACCAGATCGCCCTTGCCGAGAAGAAGGAACTCGCAAAGAAACTTGAGGATTTCCGCACTGACCGTGACACCATGGACGAGGTGTTCGAGAACAGGGAGCAGATCGAGATTTCGAAATACTACGAGAAACTTCCTAAACCGGATCTCATCGCGATTTCAGAGTTTGAGGACGGTGAACTCTACTATAGGATGGCCGGTTCCGGCAATGATGAGGAGGCTCCTGTCGTTCCAGTCAGAGAGAACACTTCTGACGCAGAGTAAATTCCGGGGCCATGCTTGAGTCCCTTCAAATAAGAAATTATGTTTTGATAGACTCTCTGGACGTTGAGTTTCCGGAGGGTCTGATTATTATATCTGGCCAGACTGGAGCGGGCAAGTCAATCTTGTTGGGGGCTTTGTCGTTGTTGCTGGGCTCGAAGGCAGATGCGTCTGTGATCGGAAACGGCGCGGACAGTTGCGTGGTGGAGGCTGTTTTCCGGATTCCAGAGACGGATCAGGCGCTGAAGGATTCTTTGGACGAAAATGACATCGAGACTGAGGATGGTGGCGAACTCATCATACGGAGGGTTGTGAACCGTTCCGGCCGTTCGCGCTCTTTCATAAACGATTCTCCTGTGAACATCCTTGTCCTTCAGAGCATTTCGTCTCGTTTGGTGGACATCCATTCACAACATCAGACTCTTCTGCTTTCCGACAGGTCGTTTCAACTGTCCATGTTGGATCATTTCGCCGGAAATACCGAGCTTCTGGAGGAGTGTGGTGACTCTTACAGAAAATTGAAGGCTTTCGAGAAGGAATATTCCGAGATCTCCTCCAGGCTGTCTAGGATGAGCGAGGAAAAGGAATATGTCAGGGCACGTTGGCAAAGGCTTGAGGACGCCCGTCTTCAAGATGGTGAACTGGAAGCCTTGGAGACGGAACAGAAACAGCTCTCCAATGCCGAGGAAATCAAGGAGAATCTTTCCGGCGTAGAGGAACTGTTCAATCCGTCCAACCCCAATTCAGAGGCGATTCCTTTGTCCTCGGCCTTGAAGGAGGCCCAGAAAATGTTGGAGAAGGTCGCCAGGTTTGTCCCTGCGGCCGCCGCGTTGGCGCAAAGGATTGATTCGGCCCGTACTGAATTGGATGACATTCTTGAGGAAGTCTCCGATGTTAACTCGCGGATAGAACTTTCACAAGAGCGCCTTGATGCGGTGGACGACCGGCTTTCTCTTCTTTATGATTTGATGAAAAGCTATTCTGCCTCATCTTTGGCGGAACTGATCTCCAAGAAGGAGGAACTTTCCGATTCCCTTTTTGATTCTACCGCCCTTGAGGCGCGCAAGGTCGATCTTGAGGGCATAATGGCGGCGGAGAGAAACAGGCTTGGTGGAATATGTCTGCGCCTACATGAGTCCAGGGTCAAATCTTTAGAACCTTTCTCAAGGTCGATTACAGAATCAGTTCGCTCGCTTGAGATGGAACGAGCCATATTCAATGTAGAACTTTCTCAGGCTTCTGTTTCGGCTGTGGGGTCTGATTCTGTCAGGTTTATGTTCTCTGCTTCAGGCACAAATATGACCGATGTGGCCAAATGCGCTTCGGGAGGCGAGATGTCCCGTCTGATGCTTTGCCTGAAAGCCATGATGGCTAAGTTTGTGAACATGCCGACTCTTATATTCGATGAGATTGACACAGGGGTATCAGGCAGTGTAGCAGACAAGATGGGACAGATGATATGCTCGATGGGACAGGATATGCAAGTCTTCGCCATCACGCACCTGCCTCAGGTCGCTGCCAAAGGGAACGCGCATTATATCGTTGAAAAAGAGTATGATGAGTCAGGTAAAGCCACGACATCGATCCGCCGTCTGACAGGTCAGGACAGAGTCCTGGAAATCGCTCGCATGCTGAGCGGCAGCAGCGTCACCAAAGCCGCTGTCGAAAACGCCAAGGCCTTGCTTTCTATCTGACCAGAGTGACTGAATAGTCAGTGTTGTAGACAACCCTGCGGACAGCGTTGTTCACGTAGCCACCCCGCTTGGTCTTTACAAGCCTGAAATCGGACTGGAGTCCGGTTCCTTTCAGATTGTTGTCGCGCTCCCAACCTTTTCCGTATTCGGAATTCAGTGTCGTGAAGAACCTCAAGAGGTCGTAGCCTTGGAATGCGGTCCTGCTGGGCTCCGTGTTGAATATGGCTCTATATTTCATAAGGAAGTCCTGGACATCTTTTGAGTCATAATTCACGAAATATGACACGCTGGCGTGCAGGTTGAGACTGTGGAGTTGCTCCACGTCAATCTCCTCGAATGTCCTCAGTTTAGAAGTGCTGTACAGCACGATGTCTTTCTTCTGGCTTGACACCAGATAAAGCAGCCTCACGACTTCAATGAGGAAGGCTTTGCTGTCGGACGCTATGATAACCCTGTTGGTGCCGTTGTCTGTCATGTTCCCGGATATCCTGCCCATTACCTGCCGTCCCTCAAGAATGTTGAACGAGAGTTCAGTGTGGTTCAGCCCTGAATTCCTCACCTCGTTAAGAACATCTGCGTAGTAACCGCTTACGCTTGCTCCTTTCTGGGTTATCAGAATAGCCTTGTCCTCCGCCCTCATGTCAGACATGGCCCATCTTACCATGTCCTTGATCTGGGCCTTTGTTGGCGCCGGTGCCTGGATTATGCAGGGGATAGTGTCCGCCAACGCCTCCGCCTTTGGATCAAGAGGTGACACTATCCATGACTTCCCCTTGGACGCGTTGACTGTCCTGACGATGTCATTGTTTGACACAGGACCGATCACGAAGTCACTTTCGGAGAATCTCTCCTCGGTGACCGGCATCGCTCCGCCCGCCACATCATAGACATTTATGTCCAGCTCATCTCCTTGCTCTCCGAGATCCTTAGCCGCGAGAAGAGCGCCGCTGTAGAAATCCATCATCTGGATGTCTGTCTTCTTGGCGTTGTTGAATGGCAGCAGAAGTGCCATGCTGGTCTTTTCTCTCTTATTGAATAACCTGTCGAACAGCCCCGCGTTCTCTGAACCGGCAGGAACACCATTGACCACCGAGCCTGACGGAGTGGCCGTTCCCGCCGGATTGTCGTGACCCTCCGAATCTGTGGGATCCTCCTTGTGACCGGTGCCTTTCTCCCACTTTTCAGGACGCGTAGGAATCTTGATCTCATCCTTGCGCCTGACTTTCTCCGAAGTCATTCCGTTGATGTTCATGATAGACTCTTTGGAGACCATGTACTTCCTGGCTATGGACGTCAGATCCTCGAACCATTTGACCCTGTGGATGAAATAGTCCTCTCCGTCGTCTTGCCTCTCGGAACTTTTCGCCTTTGATTTTGCGGTCTTGGGCTCTGATGCCTTCTCGTGCCCATTTTCGGCTTTCACGTCCTTTACGGGAATCAAGATTATCTGATCTTTCTTAAGGCCTTCAGTGTCAAGGCGAAGTGTCGGATTCGCATCGTAGATTTCCTGAAGTGACACATTGTAGGCCTTGCTTATCGAATACAGCGTCTGGCGCTCCTGCACTACATGTGAGTAAAAGATCTTACCGCCATAGCGTACTTTTTCAGCGGACACCACCACCTGCGGCGTCTCGTAGCCCTGAGCCGCAGCTCCGGACTGGAATGCGGCCGCCAGACAGACTGAGGCCACGAAAGCAGTCAAATATCTGTTCATCTCTTCTTGTACAAATTGTCGGAGAACTCCAGGAGTCTCTTGCTGAAAGTCTTCCATGACAGCCGCTCTTTTTCGGCCCTGATTGAATTAACGCAGAGTGTCTTGATGTCCGGGCTTGAGAAATATTCAGTTATTTCCCTCGTTATGGCATCAGGGGTCGGTTCCGGGGCGACAAGTCCCGTGCCGCAGTCTCCGATCGACTGCCGCAGCCCACCCACATCAGTCACGACCATCGGCACCTCAAAATGGTAGGCGATGGCGCTGATGCCGCTTTGTGTCGCTGACCTGTAAGGCAGCACTGCTAGGTCAGCGGCGGAGAAATAGTCTTTCACTTCGGAGTCTTTGATGTAGTGTGTGAAAAGCTTGATTCTTTCTTTGGCCGGAGAAGCGTCGATGATAGCCTGATACTTGTCGAATGAGCCGTAAGGCTCGCCTGCAACGATCAGCTGGTAACTGTCATCCAGTTTGCCGAACGCCTCCAAAAGGATGTCCAATCCTTTGTACTCCCTGATCAGGCCGAAGAACAACAGGTTCTTCTTGCCATGCTCAATTCCCAGGACGCTTTCAGCCTCCGCTCTTGGAAGCCTCTTCCCGAAGTGCCCGTAGATTGGGTGGAACAGTGTGACGTTCACGGCTTCCGGTGACAGCCTGTGCAGGTCTTCCGCAACTTCGTCGCAGAGGGTGACGTTTCCAGTGCATCCGGAGAGAAAGTACTTTGTCAGCGGAGCGTCAAAGAACTTCGGTTCATGCGGAATCACATTGTGAAGCACGGAAATCACATTGCAGCGATTTCTCAGCCTTCTGGCTATGTAGCCGAGAGAAGGCCCGAAGTAAGACATCCAGTAACTGATTATCACAAGGTCCGGTTTCCAGTCCCTGATCGCCCTGTATGTCCGCCCGTAGGTAAAAGGATTAGCCGTATCCAACAGAGCCTCGCTCTCGATGGGTACGGCGTCATCATCCTTTGTGACGTATTGTGTCTTTCCCGGAAAAAGGAACTCCGGATACTGCCTCTTGAAATTGAAAGCCTTGACAGTGTGGCTTTTGCCCAGTTCCAAGTAGAGACTTGCGTTGAACTGGGAAATCCCTCCTCTGAAAGGGTAAAAGCAGGATAGGAGAGCGATTCTCAAAACCTATTCTGTTTTGGACTCCTCAGCGGCCGGGGCTGTTTTCCCGCCCTTGCCCTTGCTCTGGACGTACTCGTCGTTGAGACCGGCGAGAATCGCGTCCGTGACATCAAGGTCAGGGTCGCCTGTCGCTACAGGAGCCGGAAGAACGCTGCCCTGGGTAGCGATGATCATAGCGTACTTATGCTCCTCGTTGAATTTGTCGAGGAAAGTCTTGATGGCATCACCGATCTGGTTCATCATCACCTGCTGCTCCTCGGCGATCTCCTGCTGCTTCTGGGCGGCGTAGTTGTTGAAGTTGTTCTGCTGCTCCTGAAGTTTGATGTTCCTCTGTTCGGCCACGGAACGTACGAGAAGTCCCTTGTCGAGGTCGGACTGGAACTTGTTCACATCGCTCTGGAGTTTGTTGCCTCTTCTTGAGATTTCCTCCTGGATGCTCTGCACCTTGGTCTCGACCACCGATCTGAGGTCATTGGCCATGTCGTATTCGTTGAGTACCCTGTCGAGATCAAACCATACTATGGAACCAGCCTGTGCTGTGGCCTCCACAGTTTCACCTGAAGTAGCTTTCTTGCTGCCGTTACCGTTTGAAGTGAGTTGGATAATTCCCAATGCGACCACAGCAATAAGGGCTATGACGCTGATAATCAGTGGTGTCTGTTTCATTTTATTGTTTTGTTATTAATATTCAAGGTTACAAATGTAACTAAAAAATCTTAATCTTCGACAGATATGCCTGGATTGTTTTCTCAAGCCCCATATAGAGAGCGTCACAGATAATGGCGTGACCGATGGAAACTTCGTCTGTCCATGGAATCGTCCTGATGAAATATTCAAGATTCTCAAGGTTGAGGTCATGCCCGGCGTTAAGCCCCAGGCCAAGCTCCCTTACGGCCTTCGCGGTTTCAAGGTACGGTCCTATGGCCTTTTCACGTCCTGATGAATATTCAGCCGCGTAATCAGCGGTGTATAGTTCCACCCGGTCGCATCCGCAAGCCTTGGCTCCTTCCGCCATGGCGGGCGATGGGTCAATGAATATGGATGTGCGTATTCCTTTCCTCTTGAATACGCCGCATATTCCCGTAAGAAACTCTTTGTTCGCGACGGTGTCCCATCCTGCGTTGGATGTGATGGCGTCGTGGGCGTCCGGAACAAGGGTGACCTGATCCGGGACGACCTCAAGGACAAGGTCCACGAAACTCGGGATAGGATTCCCCTCTATGTTGAACTCTGTCGTGATTGTCGGTCTTATGGCCCTCACGTCAGAGTATCTGATATGTCTTTCATCGGGCCTCGGGTGCACGGTGATTCCTTCCGCGCCGAATCTTTCACAGTCAACCGCCGCTTTTTCCACATCAGGCATATTCCCGCCCCGTGCGTTGCGGATGGTCGCGATCTTGTTGATGTTAACACTAAGTCTGGTCATCGATTTCAATATTTACGGGCGTAATCACCGCCCTTGAGTCATTATTAACATACAAAAATAATGATTTCTGTTCAGTTTTATACAGAATTGTGCTATTTTTGAAAGTCGATTGCATGAATAACCGAAGTCTGACACAGATGAGAATAGCGATATACTCAAGGGATTGTGATGCCATAGAAGCCCCGAGGCTTTCCAATATGTTGGAATGCCTCGAAAGGGAGTCGTTTGACATATACGCCGTAAAAGGCGGTGATGAAATCATTCCCGGGACCGATCTGGTCCTGAGTGTAGGTGGAGACGGGACATTTCTTTCGGCCTCGCGTTGCGTCGGAAAGTCTGGGATTCCTATCCTTGGGGTCAATCTTGGAAGGCTGGGATTTCTTTCCGAATACAGTCCGGAGGAGGCCTGTGGAGCCCTTCTGTCCGGAGACTGGTATCTTGAGGACCGCGAATTGCTGGAGACCAGGGTGGCAGGCGCCTCTCTTGAGTCGGATCCGCAGTTTTGTCCTTACTCTCTCAACGAGGTCTCCGTGCACCGTTCGGGAGCTGCGCTTCTTGGAGTCGATGTGACGATTGACGGGCATCCTTTGCCTACATACTGGGCTGACGGACTGCTGGTCGCCACCAGCTCCGGATCGACGGCATATTCATTGAGCGTGGGGGGGCCTATCTGCGCTCCGGAGGCGAAGGTCCTCATCATCGCACCGATCGCCCCGCACAATCTCAACGCCCGTCCGCTGGTGGTTCCGGACAGCACCAGGATCACCATATCCCTGAGGTCCCGTGATGATGGGGTAATGCTGTCAATGGACAACAGGAACCATTTGGTCGCGCCGACCGTGGCTTTGGATGTGATGGTGGCACAGTTTTCGCTAAAAAGGGTTCGCCTTAAAAACACCAGTTTCATAAAGGCTTTGACCACAAAGTTGTTCTGGGGCGAGGACATCCGGAACAGCGGAGAACAACAGTTTTGAATATGAACGATAACAGAAACATACCTGCTCATGTGTCCATCATCATGGACGGAAACGGACGATGGGCCAAGCAGAAGGGACAGGAAAGGGTCGCCGGTCATTTCGAGGGCGTGGAAAGTGTGAGGGCATGTGTGGAAGCCGCCGCGGAAGCCGGGGTGAAATATCTTTCGCTGTTCGCCTTTTCAGAAGAAAACTGGGGACGTCCCGAGGGCGAAGTCAGTACCTTGATGGAACTCATGATGAAAGCGATCGCGGAGGAGATAGGCTCGTTGGCTTCCAAAGGGGTCAGATTCCGTGTGCTTGGAAATATCTCGCGGTTGGGGCAGAAACTTTTGGATGCGATTCATGAGGCGGAGAGGAAGACTGAACCGGCTTCGGGGAAAGAACCGCTCATGACACTTGTCATCTTTTTGAGTTATAGCGGAAAGTGGGACATCCTGCAGGCCGCCAAAAGAATGGCCAAGGAATATGCGGACAATCCTGACGGCTTGGAATCCGTTGACATGGAGGACTTTGGGCATTATCTGGTGACCGATGGCATTCCTGATCCGGATCTTATTATCCGGACCTCCGGAGAGGAGAGGATAAGCAACTACCTCCTCTGGCAGGCTGCATATTCGGAATTTCTTTTTGTGGATACGTTGTGGCCTGATTTCAGACGTTCTGAGTTCATGGCTGCTCTGGAAGAATATTCCCACCGGAACCGCAGGTATGGAAAAGTTAAATAACTTACGTATATTTGCATCTTAAATGAAATCTGATTCGATGAAAGTATATCGTCTATTGTGTCTTCTAGCCTTGTCCGCCGCCGCTGTTCCGGCCTTCGGACAGGAAACCGCAAAATCATCCGGGCCAGTGGAAGTTGATTATGAACATCCCGCGACCTATTATGTCGGCGGAATTGCCGTGGAGGGGAACCATCAGTTCTCCAGCCAGCAGATAATCTCTTTGACTGGACTGCAGAAAGGCATGAGGATAACCGTGCCGAGCGATGACATCTCCTCTATAGTGTCACGGCTTTGGATGCAGAGGTACTTCGAGAATGTGGCTTTGGAAATAGACCATCTGAGCGCGAAGAAGGATTCCGCTTTTCTTGTCATCCGCATCCAGGAGCGTCCGAGGGTGTCCAGATGGCTTTTCACAGGTGTCAGAAAGGGCGAGCAGAAGGATTTGGACGAGAGGCTTAACCTTCGCCGCGGAGGCGAGTTCTCTGACTATGTCGCCAAGACCTCGACCGACATCATCAAAAGATTCTATGCCGACAAGGGCTTCCTCAACTGCAAGGTCGATGTTCAGACCCAGAAAGACACGATTGTAAGGAACGCCATCAAGGTGAACTTCGCCGTGGATCGCGGCTCAAAAGTCAAAATCAAGGACATCCATTTCCAGGGAACGCAAGGGTTCTCTGATTTCAAATTGTCCCGCTCCATGAAGAAGACCAAGGCTAAAAAATGGTATAACTTCTTCAACAGCAAGAAATTCAATGAAAAGGAGTATCCTAACGACAAGAACAGCCTCATCAGCAAGCTCAACGAGTCCGGTTTCCGTGACGCGCGTATCGTCAAGGACTCCATCTACTATGTGACTCCCGACCGCTTGGACATCGACCTGAAGATAGACCAAGGCAAGAAATATTATTTCAGGAACATCTCCTGGACCGGCAACTCCGTTTACTCCACAGATCAGCTGAACGAGATTCTCAACATCCGCAAGGGAGATCCTTATGACATGGTGACAATGCAGAAGAGACTCCTTGGAGGTGGCAAGCAAGGAGATCAGGATGTGTCCAAGATCTATCGGGACAACGGCTATCTGTTCATCAACATCACGCCGGTCGAATTGAACATCGAAGGCGATTCCGTGGATGTCGAGATGAGAATATCCGAAGGAAAGCAGGCCACTCTCAATAATATCGTCATAAACGGCAACACTCTCACCAACGAGAGGGTAGTGCGCAGGCAGTTGGCCACGAGGCCTGGCTATCTTTTCAGCCAGACCGATTTCGAGAGGTCCATCAGGGAGATCGCCTCGTTGGGACAGTTTGACCCGGAGGCCATCGCTGACCCGTCGAAAGGCTATACGATCGCTCCTAACCAGTTGAACAATACAGTGGATCTGATCTACAACGTGACCGAGAAACCTTCCAGTCAGCTGGAACTCTCCGGTGGTTGGGGCGCAAACACTTTCGTGGCGACTGTCGGTGTGAACTTCAACAACTTCTCCACGAAGCGAATGTTCGAGAAGAACGCTTGGAGGCCGGTCCCTCTTGGTGACGCGCAGAATCTTTCGCTGCGTTTCCAGACCAACGGAACATACTATACCTCATTGGTGTTCGGTTTCTCAGAACCGTGGCTTTTCGGAAAGAAACCGACATCCCTTAACCTTCAGGCTTACTATACGAGGCAGACTAACTCGTATCTTGCGATCGGAATCCTGTCCAACGACAAGGTCATGCAGGTTTATGGTTTCTCGGCCGGAATCGGCACCCGTCTGAAATGGCCTGACAACTACTTCGTGCTTTACAACGGCCTCAGCTGGCAGATTTATGACTTGAAGAACTGGATCAACGGCTACTTCATGTTCAATGACGGCAAGTCTCATAACCTGAGTTACACCATCAACCTGAGCAGAAACTCAACCGACCAGCAGATCTATCCTCGTATGGGTTCGAACTTCAGCGCCAGCCTTCAGCTGACACCTCCATATTCATTGTTCAGAAAGAAGGATCTCGGCACGCTTGACGCCAACGGCAACCCTACGAAGGTCTCAAGTTACAAGGACATCAACTATGACAACTGGAGTTCAGCACAGCGTTACAAATGGATCGAGTACCACAAGTGGAAGATCAGCGGGGAACTATACACCAAAGTCATCGGTGACTTCGTGATCATGACGCGCGCGCAGTTCGGCTACCTTGGCTACTACAACCGCAAGTGGGGCTACTCTCCGTTCGAGGGGTTCAGAGTCGGTGGTGACGGCATGTCTGGTTATGACACCTATGGCGCGGACATCATCGCCCTTCGAGGTTACGAGAATTATGCCCTCACACCTTGGTCCGCCACTCCGTACAACTCGAACGGCTATTATGCCGGCAACGTCTATGACAAGTTCACAATGGAGTTCCGTTACCCTGTAATCCTCCAGCCTCAGTCCACAATCTTCGTGCTGGGCTTCCTTGAGGGAGGAAACTGCTGGTCGGACATCAAGAATTTCAATCCGTTCCAGATCAAGCGTTCGGCTGGTGTCGGCGTGAGGGTTTTCCTCCCGATGATCGGTCTGCTTGGCATCGACTGGGGGTACGGTTTCGACTGGCCGGAGAAGAAGAACAGGAGCCAGTTCCACTTCCTGATCGGACAACAATTCTAAATAATATTCTTACATTTGCATCCGGAATCAAACACGCAAACTGATAAAATTCTATAAAAATGAAAAAGATTCTTATGATCGCCGCTATGGCGTTGTTTACTCTGACGGCTTCGGCGCAGGCGAAGTTCGCTTATGTCGATTTCAACGAACTGGTGATGCTCGCCCCTGAGGCAGATGCGGCCAGGTCACAGATGCAGGCCGCTCAGAAAGAGGCTCAGGAAACCCTTCAGAGCATGATGGAAGAGGCTCAGAGCAAGTATAACGAGTATCAGCAGAAGCAGGCCACATGGACACCGGCCATCAAGTCCAGCAAGGAGAAGGAACTTGGTGACATCCAGCAGAGAATCCAGGAGTTCCAGCAGTCCATCCAGGCCGAGCTTCAGCAGCAACAGCAACAGTTGATGGATCCTATCTACAAGAAGGCTCAGGAGGCTGTCGAGAAACTTGCGAAGGCCGGCGGCTATCTGTTTGTCTTCGAGACCACGCAGTACCTCTACGTTGACAAGGCTCAGTGCAAGGATCTGACTCCGGAGGCAAGAAAGGCTTTGAATATCCCAGAAGGAAGGACCCTTGAGGATCTTCAAAAGGAACTTCAGGCTCAGGCACAAACTCAGGGTCAGCAGTAATCGCTGATAGTTTGTTAAATAGGGTCGGCAATAACTGCTGACCTTTTTTTTTGTCCCGTTCGCTGTGTGACTGACCCGGGGAGACCAATAGAATCTTTTTTCTGGAAATATGTTGGTTATTCTGCTTTTTATGCTTTAATTTGTAAGGAATTTTTATTCAACACTAATATTCTTAAAATAGAAATGCAACATAAGGTTATTGATGCTAAAGATGTTGTGATAAGGTTCGCCGGGGATTCCGGTGACGGTATGCAGCTTACCGGAACGTTGTTCGCGAACTTGTCGGCAGTCTATGGTAACGGCCTTTCAACATTTCCGGACTATCCGGCCGAAATCAGAGCCCCCAAAGGGACAGTGGCCGGCGTTTCCGGGTTCCAGGTTCACATCGGAAACCACAAGGTCAACACGTCAGGTGATTTCTGTGACATGCTTGTGGCGATGAATCCTGCCGCACTCAAGGCGAACGCCAAGTGGCTCAAGAGAAACGCTATAGTGCTGGTGGACGAGGATTCCTTCGATGACTTCGGCCTAAGCAAGGCTGGATTCACTGGTAACCCCTTTGAGGAACTTCACATCGAGGACAGGAACATCATAGTCGCTCCGATCACCAAACTGACGGAGGAAAGCCTGAAAGACAGCGGATTGGATGTTGTGTCCGTCCACAAGTGCAGGAATATGTTCACCCTCGGAATGGCCTGCTTCATCTTCAGCCGTCCGTTGGATTATGTCTATACTTATCTTGAAGGGCGTTTCTCCAAGAAACATCCTGAGATGATCGAGCCGAACCGCAAGGTTGTCAACGACGGCTACAACTATGCCGCCAACATCCAGGCGGTCGCCGACACCTATACCGTTGTGCCGGATGTCCAGGAAAAAGGAATATACAGGAATATCACCGGCAACCAGGCTCTGGCCTGGGGGCTGATCGCGGCTTCTGAGAAATCCGGTAGGTCTCTTTTCTGCGGATCCTATCCGATCACACCGGCAACGGCGATTCTTGAGGAACTCGCGATTCACAAGAATCTTGGGGTCAAGACAATGCAGACCGAGGACGAGATTGCGGGAATATGCTGTGCGATCGGAGCTTCGTTCGCCGGCAATCTTGCCGTCACGACGACTTCAGGCCCGGGCCTTTCGCTTAAGTCCGAGGCTCTCGGACTAGCCGTGATGACCGAGCTTCCGCTAGTGGTTGTGGACGTACAGAGAGGCGGCCCTTGCACAGGACTGCCGACCAAGACAGAGCAGGCCGACCTTAACGAGGCCCTTTACGGCCGCAACGGAGAGAGCCCTATGGTAGTGATGGCCGCACATTCTCCTGCGCATTGCTTTGACGCCGCCTTTACGGCCGCCAAGGTCGCAATGGAGCACATGACTCCTGTCCTGCTCCTTTCCGAGGGCTTCCTCGGGAACGGTTCAGAACCGTGGAAGATTCCTTCCATGAGTGAATATCCTGTCATCAAACCTCGCCTTGCCGTGGCCGACGGAAAGAAGTTCCATCCTTTCGAGAGGGATTCCGAAATCCTTGCCAGAAAATGGGCCCCAGCCGGGACCCCTGGTCTTGAGCATCGTGTCGGAGGCCTTGAGAAAACGCATGAAGGTGTTCTTTCAACCGATTCGCTCAACCATGAGACGATGGTCAGGGAGCGTGCTGAGAAAGTAGCCCGTGTCGCCGCAGACATACCCGACTTGGTTGTTGACGGTCCTGAAAGCGGGGAAGTCTTGCTTGTCGGTTGGGGAGGTACTTACGGACATATTCTTACAGCCACTGAGGAACTCCGCGCCGCCGGGAAGACTGTCAGCCGGGTGCATTTCGATTTCATCGACCCGCTGCCTAAGAACACAGAGAAGGTTCTCTCCGGTTTCCGGAAGATAATTGTCTGTGAGCTCAACCTCGGACAGTTCGCCGGTTATCTCAAGACCATATTTCCTCAGTTTAATTACTTGAACTGCAACAAGGTTCAGGGACAGACCTTCCTTGTGAAGGAGATTGTAGACGCGGCTTCGGCTCAGTTATAGGAGGAACGCACAATGCCAAAATATACGCTGAAAGATTTCAAGAGCGACCAGGAGATCAGATGGTGTCCCGGTTGCGGGGACTATTCCGTGCTCGCGGCTCTTCAGAGAACTCTTCCTCAGGTTTGTGAGGAGAAGGGGATTGACAAGGACAAGATTGTGGTCGTGTCTGGCATCGGATGCTCGTCAAGGCTTCCGTACTATGTGGACACCTATGGATTCCACAGCATCCACGGTCGCGCCACAGCCATAGCGACCGGAATGAAAGTCGCCAACCCGGATCTCTGCGTCTGGCAGGTGAGTGGGGACGGTGACGCGCTTGCGATCGGCGGAAACCATTTCATTCATGCCATCCGCAGGAACATCGACATCAACCTGATGCTCTTCAACAACCAGATTTACGGAATGACGAAGGGGCAATATTCCCCGACCTCGAAACTGGGGGCGATCACGAAGACTTCCCCTTACGGCACGGTCGAGCATCCGTTCAATCCGGGCAGCCTTGTACTGGGAGCCAAGGGAACGTTCTTCGCTCGCGGAATGGACACAGAGCTTGCTCTCAATCAGGAGATCATGCTCGCCGCGTCAAGACATAAGGGCACTTCCGTGATGGAGTTCCTGACCAACTGCGTGATATTCAACAATGGCTCTCACGCCGAGATCTCCGACAGGGAGCATAAGACCGACAGGACGCTGGTACTGCGTGACGGCGAGAAGATGATATTCGGAAAGAACCGTGACAAGGGTATCGCCCTTGATGGCTGGAGGCTGAAGGTCGTGACCATCGGTGAGAACGGTGTCACTGAGGACGACATCCTCACGCACGACAGCCATTCCGACAATCTTGGTCTCCAGATGATGCTCGCCGACATGAAGTGGCCGGATTTCCCGGTGGCCCTCGGTGTGATCAGAGAGGTTTCGGACATCACTTACGATGAGGAGGTCGCGAAGCAGGTTGAGAGTGTGAAGGCCAAGGCTAAGATTCACAGTGTCGATGAGCTTCTTCACAGCGGCTCCACATGGGAACTTAAATAGAACACATACACATTATTAACTAATTAATAACACAATCACATTATGAAGACAACAGAAATAATGGCCCGTCTCCAGGCCAAGTACCCTACCGAGAAGGAATATCTCCAGGCAGTGCAGGAAGTCCTTGAGTCAATCGAGGAGGTTTACAATCAGCATCCTGAGTTCGAGAAGGCGAAGATCGTCGAGAGACTCGTTGAGCCAGACAGAATCTTCACATTCCGAGTGACCTGGATCGACGACAACGGTGAGGTTCAGACCAACCTCGGTTACCGCGTCCAGTTCAACAGCGCGATCGGACCTTACAAGGGAGGACTTCGCTTCCACAAGGCCGTTACCCCTTCAATGCTAAAGTTCCTCGGATTCGAGCAGACATTCAAGAACGCCCTCACGACCCTTCCTATGGGTGGAGCCAAGGGAGGTTCAGACTTCGATCCTGTCGGTAAGTCAAACGCTGAGATCATGCGTTTCTGCCAGGCATTCATGCTTGAGCTTTGGCGTTGCATCGGCCCTGATCAGGACATTCCTGCAGGCGATGTAGGTGTCGGCGGACGTGAGATCGGCTTCCTGAACGGAATGTACCAGAAGCTCGCCCGTCAGTACCACACTGGAGTTCTCACCGGAAAGGGCGCTACATGGGGCGGTTCGATCCTTCGTCCTGAGGCCACCGGTTTCGGAGCCCTCTACTTCACCCAGCACCTTCTCCACAAGGCAGGAAAGGACATCGCTGGCCAGAAGGTCTGCATCTCCGGTTTCGGCAACGTGGCTTGGGGCGCTGTGAAGAAGGCTACCCAACTCGGAGCCAAGGTTGTAGCGATCTCCGGCCCTGACGGAGTCTGCCATATTCCTGAAGGAATGACTCCTGAGATGAATGAATATATGCTTGACATGCGCGCCTCCAACAGGAATAGGGTCGAGGATCTCGCCACCAAGTTCCCTGGACAGGTTCAGTTCACCGCCGGCAAGAAGGCTTGGAGCATCCCTTGCGACATCGCTCTTCCTTGCGCTTTCCAGAACGAGCTCAGCGAGGACGACGCCAAGGAACTGAAGGCCAACGGTTGCTGGTGCTGCTGCGAGGTTTCCAACATGGGCTGCCAGCCTGGAGCCATCCACTTCTTCCAGAACAACGGAGTCCTCTTCGCTCCTGGAAAGGCCGTGAACGCCGGTGGAGTGGCAACATCGGGTCTTGAGATGACCCAGAACGCGGCCCACCTCAGCTGGTCGGCTCAGGAGGTTGACGACAAACTTCACTGGATCATGCAGAGCATCCACGAGCAGTGCGTGAAGTACGGCACACGTCCGGACGGCAGCGTTGACTACGTGAAGGGCGCCAACATCGCCGGCTTTATGAAGGTCGCGCAGGCTATGCTTGAGCAGGGTATTATCTAGGAAAGTAAGATTTCTTACGAATATGTGCGCATCAACACCTCGTTGATGCGCTTTTTTCATTTATATTCATTAAATTTGCAGGATGCAATGAATGTAAACATTAATAAATGAATATAAACATTAATAAATAACACTTTTTCAAATGAAAAGAACCGCTCTGGCATTAACGCTGATCGCTCTTGCGGCTTCCTGCAACACGGAACCGAAGACCGCTGTCCAGAAGAAGGTCGATTCGTACGCGCTCGTCAAGATCGAGTCGCCCGACCTTTCAGGCATAACAGACAATGGTAAAGAAGTCCTCAATCTCTACAAATTCGCCGCAGATCAGGCTGACAGTATCTACTGGAAGCAGTATTTCGGAGACAAAACGCTGATTGAGAACCTGAAAGACGTTGATCTGCGTGAGTATGCAAAAATCAACTACGGCCCGTGGGACCGTCTTGACGGCTCAACTTTCGTGGATGGATTCGGAAAACTCCCTCTTGGAGCCAATTTCTATCCGGCTGACATGACTTCGGCTGAGTTCGACTCGCTTGCGGATCCGGTGAAGACAAGCCCATATTCGCTGATCAGACGTGACTCGGACGGCAAACTTGTCGCTGTGTGGTATCACGATGCCTATGAGTACAACATCGACAAGATTTGCAACTACCTCAAGGCTGCCGCTGACATCACCATCAAACCGAGTGTCCGCAATTATCTTCTCAAGAAGATTGACGCTTTGAAGACTGACTATTACTACGACAGCGACCTTGCATGGCTGGAGATGACCGACAGCAAGATGGACCTCATCATCGGCCCTGACGAGGTCAATGATGACCAGCTGTACGGTCTCAAGACATCCTACGAGGCTTATGTTCTATTAAAAGACCTCAAACGCACCGAAGTCCTTGACCAGCTCACGTCCATGCTGCCTGAGCTTCAGAAACAAATCCCTTGCGAGGAACAATACAAGAATTTTGTGCCGGGAGACGAGTCTGACATCTACGCCTATGACGCTATCTATTGCTCTGGTCACGCCAACGCCGGCATCAAGCTTATAGCTCTTAATCTCCCTTATAATGAGGAAGTTCAAGCTAAGGCAGGTACCCGTACGGCTTTACTTCGCAACATTATGGCGGAGAAGTTCAATAGGATTGTCAATCCGGTAGGCATAGTGGTTCTCACTCCTGACCAGCAGGATCACCTCAGCGAGGAAGCCTTTTACTGGAACATCGCTTTCCGTGAGATTTCCCACGGGCTTGGAATCAAAGAGACAATCAACGGAAAGGGAGAGGTCGATGAGGCCCTCGGCAACAAGGCCCTCACTTGGGAGGATGCCAAGGCGAACGCTCTCGGACTTTATCTTGTCTGCAAACTTTTGGACGAGCACAAGATTCCTACGCTTGTCACAAAAGAGGATGCCATCACCACATTCGTCGCCAACCTGATCCGTTCAGAGCGTTTCGGAGAGGCATCCCAGCTTGGTAGAGCCTATGTTATGCTATTTAACTATCTGAATCAGAACGGTGCCTTTAAGCGTGGGGACAGCGGAAAATATTCAATCGACTACGAAAAGACCCTTTCACTCGTGGCTGAGTTCACCGGCATAGCCCTCAAAACCCAGGCTACTGGAGACTATGAGTTCGCCGAGAACTTTGAAAAACAGTACTGTGAACTGTCAGAGGACTTCAAGGCTGACCTTGTGAACATCCGCCTTGAGAACATTCCGATTGACCTAAGGTTCGAATTCCAGAAATAAAATTAATAATCAATACTACTGAAATGGCTGAAAAGAAATTCAATGTGAAGTACGGTGTACTTCTGCCAATCGTTCTTCTGGTCACACTCTTCCTGTGGTGTGTGCCTACCTCATTCTTCGGCATCGACGCTCTGACTGTTGTGCAGCAGCGTGTGATCGCCCTCTTTGTGTTCGCCGCCTTGATGTGGATGTTTGAGATCATCCCTAACTGGGCGACTTCCGTGATGATCATCGTGGTGGCTCTGCTGACTGTCTCCGACAAGGGACTCGGCTTCTTCTGCAATCCTGAGTTCGGTCAGTTGGTAAGCTACAAGAAGATAATGTCCTCTTTCGCTGATCCTGTCGTGATGCTGTTCCTTGGCGGATTCGTGCTTGCGATTATGGCTGAAAGATTCGGACTTGACGTGACTCTCGCAAAATCATTGCTCAGCATATTTGGAACAAAGCCTAAGATGGTGCTTTTGGGATTCCTTATCATCATCTCCGTGTTCTCGATGTTTATGAGCAACACCGCCACTGCGGCCATGATGCTTGCCTTCCTTGCCCCTGTGCTCTCAAAGCTTCCAAGCGATGACAAGGGAAAGATCGGCCTCGCCCTCTCGATTCCTATAGCCGCCAACCTTGGTGGTATCGGTACCCCTATCGGAACCCCTCCAAACGCCACGGCGAAGGGCTATCTTGAGCAGGCCGGCATCGACGTTTCTTTCGGAGACTGGTGCGTTCACATGATTCCTTACGTGATCATCATGATCCTCCTTGCTTGGGTTCTTCTCCTCGTTTTCTTCCCGTTCAAGACCCAGAAACTCGTGCTTGAGATTCCTGCGAACGACAAGAAGAAGGATTGGAAGAGCAAGGTCGTTTGGGCTACATTCATCATCACGATCCTTCTTTGGGCAACCGAGCAGCTTCATCACATCAGCTCCAATGTCGTGGCTCTGATTCCTCTCGGAGTGTTCACCGCCACCGGCCTTTTCGGAAAGGAGGAGATCAAGGAAATCAACTGGTCGGTACTTTGGCTCGTGGCCGGAGGTTTCGCACTCGGCTATCTCCTTCAGGACACAGGCCTCGCCAAGGTGCTCATCAACGCGATACCGTTCGGCTCGATGTCAGTGATTCTGGTTCTGATTGTGGCAGGATTCGTCTGCTACTTCCTCTCGAACTTCATCAGCAACTCCGCCACGGCGGCTCTGCTTATCCCTATCCTTATCGTTGTCGCTGAGGGTATGGCTGATCCTGCCGCAGCCAACAACGCCGCGTTCGTTGCTATGGGTGGAACCCAGGCTATGATCATATTCATCGCTGTGTGCGCATCGGTCGCTATGCTGTTCCCTATCTCCACACCTCCGAACGCCATAGCAGCCTCAACCGGATTGGTCGAGACAAAAGATATGGCGAAGGTCGGCTTGATTATCGGTGTTGTAGGATTCATCTTCGGATTCTTCTGGCTCACCAAGATATTCCCGTTCGCGCAGTAATTATATCGTAATATCGGGGAAGCTGTTTTGGGAAAGGGACCAAGGCAGCTTCCCAATGCTTAAAAATTAGTTAGTAGTTATTAAAATGAACAGAATTTTCACTTCACTTGCAGCTCTGGCGATGTGCGCCACTCTTGCTGCGCAGGAGACGAAGCCGAAAGTCAGTCTCTACGGTTTCATCCGCAATTATTATGCTTTCGACACGCGAGAGAGCTTGGCCGGAACAGAGGATCTCTTTTATTATCTTCCAAAGGATGAGAACAAGAAGAGTGACGTTGATTTGAACGAGCAAGGCTCTTTCCGCTTCGCCGCCATCACTTCCAGAGTCGGACTCAATGTGACAGGCTATGAATATAATGGACTGAAGTTCGGCGCCAAGATCGAGACCGACTTTTACAACGGCCTTAGCGGTGCCACTGGCACGGCTGTCCTCCGTCTCCGTCAGGCCTACGTTACTGTCGGAAAGAATGACTGGCTTGTCACTGCCGGTCAGGCTTGGCATCCGATGGCTGCTGACATGCCGGACGTGTTCTCACTCAACACCGGCGCCCCTTTCGGCCCTTTCAGCCGCACCCCACAGGTCAAGTTGGACTATAAGTTCAATGACGCCCTCTCATTGACCGGATCCGCAATCTGGCAGATGCAGTACGTTTCCGCCGGCCCTTCCGGAGCTTCCGCCAACTACATCAAGGATGCCTGCACTCCGGAAATCTATCTTGGATTGAACTACAAGAAAGATAACCTTCTCCTAAGAGCTGGAGTGAATATGCTTTCAATTAAGCCGAGAGTAAACAATGGTTCTGTCAAGGTCGATGACCGCATAACAACCCTCACTCCATTCTTCTTCGGACAGTACAAGAGCGGCCTGTTTTCGATCAAGTTGAAGACTGTCTTCGCCGAGGCCGGTGAGCATGTCAACCTCAATGGCGGCTACGGAATCTCCGGGGTTAAGTCTGACGGCGTAAGCTACGAATATACCCCTACACGCAACTCCTCCACATGGGCCAGCTTCATGTACGGCAAGAAGACTCAGTGGATCCTCTTCGCCGGTTATGTGAAGAATTTCGGAACAAAGGATGACCTTTATGGAGCCAATGATGGCTATGCCCCTGCCTCCAACCTCTATTTCAGCAAGAACAGCTTCTCGAACATAAACCAGATGTACAGGCTCACCCCGACTGTGATACACAACATCGGCAAGTTCGCGATCGGTCTTGAATATGAACTCACAAGCGTGCAGTACGGTGACTACAAAACAGTCGGAGATGTGAAGTTCATCGGTGCAAACGGTCTTGCCGAGGACAACCTTCACTGGATCACCAATCACCGTATCCAGGCTTTGGTCAAGTTTACTTTCTGATTTTTTGACAAGTCAAGGTTGAGTCGGCCTTGAAAGATAATTCGATGACATGAAGAAGATACTCCGAATGATGGCGTCAGTCGCCGCCTTATCTTTGTATGCTTTGACGTCTGACGCTCAGAGCAGCCATCTTATCAAGCTCACAAATCACCTGGAGCCTTACGGTTTTTTCCGTACCAGCGCGATCTTTGACGCGCGTGAATCCAAGGCCGACAACTACGACTTGTTCTACAGTTTCCCTTACGATAAGGAAATCAATCTGGAGGGCAATGACATTTGGTACAATCCTTCTGTCAGGATGTCCTCGGTCACGACACGTTTGGGCTTCAACCTGACTGGATTGCAGTATGGCTCTTTCAATGTCACCGGCAAACTGGAGGGGGATTTCAATCTGATGATCGGAAGTTCAGCGTCACTGCTCCTTCGTGAGGCTTACATCAACCTCAACTGGAGCAATGTCGGGAAAGTGTTGAATTCGGCAACGGTCAAGATAGGACACGCCTGGCATCCTATGTCTGTGGATATGCCATGCAGCATCGGCTACGAGATAGGATCTCCGTTCAATCCATACGCCAGAAGCCCTCAGCTGATGATTCAACTGAATATGTTGAAAGGCCTCTCGTTCACGGCGGGTGTGCTTTATCCTGTGGAGTTCATGCCTACCGGGCCTCAAGGCTCTTCTTTTGACTATGTGAAATACGGACTCATTCCTGAAGCATACGCGGGGCTGTCTTTTTGTACAAAACATGTTGCAGTCAAAACGGGGGCGGATTTTATAAGTTTGGCTCCAAGGTGGCGTACCACTGACACCGACGGTTATTACTACGATAAAGGGACAAAGGTGTCTGACCGCATCTCTATGATCAGCCCGATGGCTTATTTTGAATACTCCAAAGGTAACTTCAAGGTCAACGCGAAGGCCGTGCTGGCCTCGGGAGGGGATCATCTGAGGCTTCTTGGCGGCTATGCTGTCTATGACAAGAGTGATGACTATAACTACAGGTACACTCCTCTGCGTTCGGCCACTGGTTTTGTCTCGGCAAGTTATGGCAGCCAATGGCAGTTTGTCCTCTTTGCCGGGGGCATGAAGGCATTGGGCACGACCGAGGATCTGTTGACTGACTATAAGACTGGATACGCCAAACTCGACAACATTTACTATTTTGACGGAGGCTTCAAGAATGTCCGTTATGCCGCAAGAGTCGCTCCTGCGGTGGCCTTTAATCTGGAGAGACTTACGTTCGCGCTTGAGTACAATGCGACATACGTCAGTTACGGAGACATAAATTCCTTGAATGAGAGAGGGTTGGCCAATTCCGGTGTGCATGGCATCATCAACCACCGCGTCTTGGGAATGGTCAAATACTCCTTCTAAGAATATATTCGTGAATATTCTGTCAAAAATCTCTTGTATTTAAGAATATATTTCCGATATTTGCCCCGTTGAACAGATAGAATGAGACAGTTTAATCATATCCTCCTACATCTTCATCACCGCTTCAACCGGGGGTGAGTTTGCCGTGGGTATCTGTTTATTTGAGGGATATTTAAGTCAAGGCTCGCTTCCGTTTTCGGTGGCGGGTCTTTTTTTTATAAAAACGAACGACAAATGTTAAGAATCGCAATTCAGGCCAAAGGCCGATTAAGTGACGAAAGTCTTGCACTCCTGCGTGAGGCCGGAGTCGAGGTGGATGACAGCAAGCGGAAGTTCCTGTCAAGGTCCAGCAGTTTCCCCGTGGAGATCCTCTACCTGCGGGATGATGACATCCCTCAGGCTGTAGCGCAAGGGGTGGCGGATCTGGGAATAGTGGGTTACAACGAGGTGTGCGAGAGGGGAGAGTCTGTGGAGATTGTGGACCGTCTTGGATTCGGAGTATGCCGGATTTCCTTGGCCATTCCCAAGGCCGAGGAGTATCCGGGGCTTGAGTATTTCAACGGTAAGCGGATCGCCACGTCTTATCCGAATATCTTGGACAAGTTCCTGAAAGATAAAGGAATAGATGCTAAAATCAACGTTATCGCAGGTTCGGTGGAAATAGCCCCGACTGTCGGGATGAGCGATGCGATCTTCGACATAGTCTCTTCGGGTGGAACCTTGGTCAGCAACGGACTTAAGGAGGTTGAGAAGGTCGTGTTCTCGGAGGCTGTGCTCATCTCATGCGGCAATCTGTCCGAGGATAAGGCTAAACTTCTGGAACAGATTAAGTTCCGGTTCAATGCTGTCCGGGACAGCAGAGGGAAGAAATACCTTCTGATGAACATTCCGAATGACAGGATTGAGGGGGCTATCAAGATTGTTCCGGCGATGAGAAGCCCTACGGTCCTGCCTCTTGCCCAGAGTGGTTGGTCTTCGCTGCACTCCGTTGTGGACGAGAGTGTCTTGTGGGAGAAGATCGAGAGTCTGAAGGAGATTGGTGCGGAAGGGATCCTTGTGCTTTCCGTGGAGAAGATGGTTTTATAGTACTGCATATTTATTCATTGGTCTATGACAAATAAATACGTAAACCCTTCCCGGAAAGAATGGTCAAAATTGACTGTCAGAGCCAGCGAAAGCGACAAAGACATAGAGGCCAGCGTCAGCGCCACTCTTGAATATGTCCGTACAAAAGGCGATGAAGCCCTTCTGGACCTGGAATCAAGGTACGATGGCGTGGAGTTCTTTTCAGCTGAAGCCATGAGAGTCGGCGAAAAAGAGGTCGAAGAAGCCGCCGCTTCGGTACCGCAGGAATTGAAAGATGCCATCGCGCAGGCATATTCAAACATCAAGAAATTTCATGAAGCGCAGATGCCGGAGATTGTCAGGGTTGAGACCTCGCCTGGAGTGACATGCGTGCAGAAGGCCGTGCCGGTCCGCAGGGTAGGTCTTTATGTTCCCGGAGGACGCGCGCCTTTGTTTTCGACCGTGCTGATGTTGGCTGTTCCCGCTCAGGTGGCTGGCTGTCAGGAAATTGTCCTTTGCACGCCTCCCGACAAGGATGGAAAGGCGAATCCGGCCATTGTCTATGCCGCTTCGGTCTGTGGTGTCAGGAATATATTCAAAATCGGTGGAGGGCAGGCCATCGCTGCGATGGCTTATGGGACTCGGACGCTTGCCAAATGTGACAAGATCTTCGGCCCAGGAAACCGTTACGTGATGAAAGCAAAGCAGATGGTCGGATTGACTGTAACGACCATCGACATGCCTGCCGGGCCTTCTGAGGTGATGGTACTGGCGGATGAGACGGCCGTTCCAGATTACGTCGCCGCTGACTTTCTCTCGCAGTCGGAGCACGGGCCGGACAGCCAGTCTGTTCTGGTCTGCACTTCGGAGGCGATAGCGGATGCCGTGGCGGAGTCCATCGCAAGGCAGAATGCAAGGCTCAAGCGTGGGGAAATAATCGCCAAAACGTTGGAGCATAGCCGTATTGTTGTCTTGCGGAGCCGTGACGAAGTGGTTGATTTTGCTAATGAATATGCTCCCGAACATCTGATCGTCTCCATGGCGGATCCGTGGAAAATCGCGGACAGGATCGTCGCCGCTGGAAGCATATTCATCGGCAATTATTCTCCTGAAAGTGCCGGGGACTATGCTTCGGGCACCAACCACACCCTTCCTACGGGCGGTTGGGCGCACTCTTTCAGCGGATTGAATCTGGACGCGTTCATGAGGAAGATGACGATCCAGGAACTCTCTCGCGAGGGGTTAGCTGGCTTGGGCAATACAATCCGCTCTATGGCACTTGCCGAGGGGCTTGACGCTCATGCCGCTGCGGTTGAGGTTAGACTCAAAAATAATCAGTCATGAAGATAGAGGACGTTCTTAAACTTGTAAGGCCAAACATTTTGGCCCTTGAAGCATACTCAACTGCCCGTGATGACTGCGGCTCGAATCAGCCAGAGACCTTTCTGGATGCCAACGAGAATCCATACAATAACGGCATCAATCGCTACCCGGATCCCCATCAGAAAGCCTTGAAAGCCAAAATCGCTGAAACCAAAGGCATTGACACTGAGCACTTGTTTTTGGGCAACGGTAGCGACGAGGCCATCGATTTGGTCTACAGGGTGTTCTGCGTTCCCGGAGAAAGCAATGCCGTGTCGATTGCCCCAAGTTACGGAATGTACGAGGTGGCCGCTGTGATGAATGATGTGGAGTTCCGCAAGGTTCAACTCAAAAGCGATTTCTCGATGGACACGGATGCCATGCTTTCCGCATCCGACTCGAAGACCAGACTAATGTTCATCTGCTCCCCGAACAACCCTACAGGTAATTCCTTCCCGGTGGAGCAGATCGAGGATATTCTTGAAAGATTCGGCGGGATGGTGGTTCTTGACGAGGCCTACATTGATTTTTCGGTCAGGCCATCGCTGGTCTCTTTGATTGACAGATATCCCAACCTGATTGTGCTTCAGACCCTTTCGAAGGCGTGGGGCATGGCCGGGCTGCGAATCGGGTTGGCGATAGCTGATCCTGTCGTGATCTCGTTGATGTCCAAGGTCAAGTACCCGTACAACATCAATGTGGTGGCTCAGAAGATGGCGCTGGCCAAATTGGACGCTGGAGCGAAAGACAAGGCGGTGGCGGAGATTGTGGGACAGAGGTTCCGGCTGGAGAAGGAACTGGTCAAGTGTCCGGAAGTCAAAGGAATATATTCAAGCAACGCTAACTTTTTGCTGGTGAGGTTTGACGCTCCGGATGAGGTTTATGAGAGGCTGCTTGGGGGAGGGGTGATTG
Organism: Bacteroidales bacterium UBA1077; assembly: GCA_002314195.1. Taxonomy (GTDB): domain Bacteria; phylum Bacteroidota; class Bacteroidia; order Bacteroidales; family UBA932; genus Cryptobacteroides. The sequence continues at coordinate 25,896 of DCCQ01000093.1, forward strand.
TGAGGAATCGTTCCAAGGTTCCGGGGTGCGAGGGATGCCTTAGAATTACGGTTGGTACTCCGGCTGAGAATGACCGGCTGCTTCGGCTGCTTGATTCATCGGTCGTTGAGCCTGTCGAAGCGCATCGTACTGGCCTTGAAGTCCTTGGAGAACGTCATGTCCGAATTGTCCGCAACACCAAAGAGACGAGTGTTTCTCTTGAATTGGACCTGGATTCCGTGGACAAAATAGCAGGCATCACCACCGGCCTCCCGTTCTTCGACCACATGCTGGAGCAGATTCCGAACCACGGAGGCGTCTCCCTGTCGATCAATGCCCAAGGCGATCTGCAAGTCGATGAACACCACACGATTGAGGATGTAGGAATAGTCCTTGGCGAAGCCATAAACGCTGCCCTCGGACAGAAACTCGGCATCGCCCGCTACGGATTCGTCCTGCCGATGGATGACTGCGACGCTGCCGTCCTGATGGATTTCGGCGGCAGGATCGATTTCAAATGGAACGCGGAGTTCAAACGCGAGAAAGTCGGAGATGTCCCGACCGAGATGTTCAGCCATTTCTTCCAGTCAGTCTGCTGCGGAGCCAAATGCAACCTGCACATCTGGGCGGAGGGGGAGAACGAGCATCACAAGGCCGAGGCGATCTTCAAGGCGTTCGCAAGGGCGCTGAGGATGGCTGTGGCGAGGACTCCTTTCCCTTACGAGTTACCTTCAAGCAAAGGCGTGTTATGATCGCGATAGTTGACTACAAGGCCGGCAACATCCGCTCGGTCGAGAACGCTCTAAAAAGACTTGGTGCGGAATATGTGCTGACCGCTGACCAAGAAATGATCCAACGTGCCGACCACGTGATTCTTCCAGGGGTGGGAGAGGCGTCCTCGGCGATGAAATCGTTGGAATCCACGGGCCTTATTCCTGTCATCAAGTCATTGACCCAGCCGGTTTTGGGAATATGCATCGGTTTGCAGCTGATGTGTGCCTCAAGCGAGGAAGGGAATGTCGAATGCATGGGAATATTCAGCCCCAGTGTCCGACGATTCCAGGAAGAACCTGGGATCAAGATTCCTCACACCGGATGGAACACGATTTCCGGGCTGCGTGGACCGTTGTTCAGGAATATTCCCGAAGACTCTTTCGTCTATTATGTGCACTCCTACTGCCCTGAAATATTCATAGGACAGACTGCCGCCGTGACTGAATATGCGGGTGTCCGTTTCAGCGGGGCGCTTCAGCGGGACAATTTCTTCGGGACACAGTTTCATCCGGAGAAAAGCGGCAGCGTCGGGGCTGGAATATTGAAGAATTTCATTGAATTGTAATTAATTGGTTAAGCTTGTGAACGACAGGTGGTTACTTGTTTGTAAAAGTTGAGTTATGAGGAATTTTAACATAATCCCGGCCATTGACATCATAGGAGGCCGATGCGTTCGTCTCACGCAAGGGGACTACGCGAAAGAGAAGGTATATTCAGACAACCCTGTGGAGATGGCGAAGAGTTTTGAGCGGGCCGGGGCCACAAGGCTTCATCTTGTGGATCTTGAGGGGGCGAAGGAGTCCTGTCCGAAGAATCTGGACGTGCTCAGGGACATCACCCGTGAGACCGGACTGAAAGTCGAGTTCGGCGGGGGAGTGAAGTCGGAGGAGTCCCTCAAGGCGGTGCTGGACGCCGGCGCTGAATATATCATCTGCGGGAGCGTGGCTTTCACCGAGCCTGGGATATTCAAAAAATGGCTTGAGGAATATGGCCGCAGAATAATTCTTGGACTTGATCTGAAGAACGGCCTTGTGGCGACTCATGGTTGGAAAGAGACTGTGCCGATGTCCGCCGTGCAGGCTTTGGAGTCTTTTGAAGGCCTTGTACGTCAGGCTATTGTGACGGAGGTGTCACGGGACGGGATGTTGCAGGGAGTCAATCTGGAGTTTTACGCCGGGCTTCAGCAACAGTTTCCGGAGGTGGAGATCATCGTGAGCGGGGGCGTGTCCAGTTACGAGGACCTGACCGAACTGAAGAAGTTCGGGCTTCGCTCTGCCATCGTCGGGAAGGCCATCTACGAGGGACGTGTGAAACTTGAGGACTTATTCAGGTAATATGTTGGCAAAGAGGATAATACCATGCCTTGATGTCAAGAACGGACAGGTCGTCAAGGGCGTCAACTTCGAGGGACTTCGTGAGGTCGGTGACCCCGTGGAGATGGGGGCGTTCTATTCCGGGCAAGGGGCCGATGAACTGGTCTATCTGGACATCAGCGCGTCTTCGGAGGGCCGTCGGACATTCACGGATCTGGTCTCACGGATAGCGGAACGGATTGATATTCCTTTCACTGTGGGTGGGGGAATCGCTTCGTTTGAGGATGCGGCCAGGCTGCTGGACGCCGGGGCGGACAAGATCACTGTCAACACGTCTGCGGTCCTGCATCCGGAGATCATTTCGCGGATCGCCTCGCGCTATGGCTCCCAGTTTGTTGTCGTGGCGATTGACGCTAGGACGTCCGCTTCTCCGGTCGCTGAGCCTGTCGAAGCGACCTCTGTGGTCGGTAACAACAACTGGCAAGTGATGACCCACGGTGGTAAAACCCCGACCGACAAGGAGTTATATTCATGGGCCAAAGAAGTCCAGAACCTCGGTGCCGGAGAAATCCTCTTCACCTCCATGGATCACGACGGAACCCAAAACGGCTATGCCGTGGAAGCATATTCACATCTCGCCGAGGAACTTTCCATCCCCGTGATCGCCTCAGGAGGAGCGGGAAGCGTCAGCGACATCGAGGAAGTCCTGACCACCGGCTGTGCCGACGCCGCCCTCGCCGCGAGCATATTCCATTATGGTGAGATCTCCATCCCTGATTTGAAAAGAACCCTCCGCGCTCACGGAGTGAATGTAAGAATATAAATAAATTTTAACGAATATGATTGATTTTAAAGCACTTAAAACTGGCTCCGATGGCCTCGTGCCAGCGATCGTCCAGGACCAGAACACCCTTCAGGTCCTCATGCTCGGCTACATGAACGCCGAGGCTCTCGAAAAGACCCAGACCGGCGGTCTTGTGACATTCTACAGCCGCTCCCGCCAGACTCTCTGGACAAAAGGCGAGACCAGCGGCAACTACCTGCACCTTGTCTCCATCGCGGCGGACTGCGACTCGGACACCCTCCTCGTGCGCGCGATTCCTGACGGCCCGGCCTGCCACAAAGGCACGAAGACTTGCTGGGGTGACGCTGTTCCGACAAGCCAGGGCTTCATCCGTGAACTGGAAAGCGTGATCAAAGGCCGCCACGAGCAGATGCCTGAGAAGTCCTACACCACGTCTCTTTTCAAGGCCGGAATTCCGAGAATGGCCCAGAAAGTCGGTGAGGAGGCGGTAGAGACCGTCATCGAGGCCGTAAAGGGAGATGACGAACGTATGATATATGAAGCCTCCGACCTTGTCTATCACCTGCTTGTCCTACTTGTCAGCAAAGGTTACGGCATCGCTGACCTTGAAAAGGAACTGGAGAAGAGGCATAAGTAGGTGTTGAATTACGAACTTAACAAATATCACACATGAATTCAGACAGAATTTACATTTTTGACACCACCCTGCGTGATGGCGAGCAGGTGCCCGGGTGCCAGCTCAACACTGTGGAGAAAATCCAGGTCGCCAAGGCGCTTGAAGAGTTGGGCGTTGATGTGATAGAAGCGGGTTTCCCTATCTCCAGCCCTGGAGATTTCAATTCAGTCGTGGAGATCTCCAAGGCCGTCACTTGGCCGGTGATATGCGCCCTGACGCGTGCGGTGGAGAAAGACATAGATGTGGCCGCCGAGGCGCTCAAATACGCCAAACACAAGAGAATACACACCGGGATCGGAACCTCCGACTCCCATATAAAGTACAAGTTCAATTCCACCCGTGAGGAGATCATTGAACGTGCCGTGCGGGCGGTGAAATACGCCAAGAAATATGTCGAGGATGTGGAGTTTTACGCCGAGGATGCCGGACGCACTGACAATGAGTATCTTGCGAGGGTCGTTGAGGCCGTCATAAAGGCCGGTGCCACCGTTGTGAACATCCCCGACACGACAGGCTACTGCCTTCCTTCCGAGTACGCCGCCAAGATCAAGTACCTTGTTGACAACGTGGAAGGGATTGACAAGGCCATCATCTCCACACACTGCCACAACGACCTTGGAATGGCCACGGCCAACACCATGTCTGGACTTCTCGCCGGGGCCCGCCAGTGCGAGGTCACCATAAACGGAGTCGGTGAGCGCGCCGGCAACACGGCTCTTGAGGAGATCTCCATGATCATCAAGAGCCACAGCGACATCCCACTGGTCACCAACATCAACACGACCAAGATCACTCCTGTCAGCCGGATGGTCTCGAATCTTATGAATATGCCCGTTCAGGCCAACAAGGCCATCGTCGGACGCAACGCCTTCGCGCACTCCTCAGGCATCCATCAGGACGGTGTTCTTAAGAATGTGACCACCTACGAGATAATCGATCCTAAGGACGTAGGAATCGATGACAATGACATCGTGCTTACCGCCAGAAGCGGCCACGCCGCGCTTAAATACCGTCTGGAAGTGCTTGGCATCAAGATAGAAGGCAAGAAACTGGACGCTTTCTACGATGAGTTCCTCAAACTTGCGGACAAGAAGAAGCAGGTGAGCGATGACGATCTTCTTGTTCTTGCCGGAGCTGACAGGGCCGAGGATCATCACGTCAAGCTTGAGTATCTCCAGGTGACAAGCGGCAAGGGACTCCGGCCGATCGCCAGTGTCGGTCTGGACATCGCGGGCGAGAAATTCGATGCCGCCTCCCGTGGCAACGGCCCTGTCGATGCCGCCATCAACGCCCTCAAACTCATCATCAAGCGCCAGATGGTGATAAAGGAGTTCACCATCCAGAACATCACCAAAGGCTCCGACGATGTGGGCAAGGTGCACATGCAGGTCGAGCATGACGGCCATGTCTATTACGGTTTCGGAGCGGACACCGACATCGTCACCGCTTCGGTCGAGGCTTTCATTGACTGCATAAACAGATTCAGGGGATGAACACTCTTTTTGACAAAATCTGGGACAGCCACATCGTGTCCATCATCGATGGCGGTCCCACGCAGCTCTACATTGACAGGCTCTACTGTCACGAAGTGACGAGCCCGCAGGCCTTTGATGGTATTAGGACGCGTGGCTGCGGCATCATGCGACCGGAGAGGATATTCTGCATGCCGGACCATGATATTCCTACAAAAGGTTCAGCATTCGCTGATGAGATTTGCCGCTGCCAGGTGGAGACACTTGAGCGCAACGCGTCCGAGTTCGGCCTTGTGCATTACCCTATGATGAGTCCTGACAACGGGATCGTCCATGTCGTTGGTCCTGAGAAAGGTCTGTCCTTGCCGGGAATGACCATTGTCTGTGGAGACTCGCACACTTCCACCCACGGCGCTGTCGGAGCTGTGGCGTTCGGCATAGGCACAAGCGAGGTCGAGATGGTCCTCGCCACAGAGTGCATCCTTCAGCAGAAACCTAAGTCCATGAGAATAAGGGTAGAAGGGGAACTCGGAAAAGGCGTGACTGCCAAGGATGTGGCTCTCTGCCTTATGATGAAGCTCACGACTTCCGGCGCCACGGGGTATTTCATTGAATATGCCGGCTCGGCGATCCGTGGTCTTTCAATGGAAGGCCGCCTGACTCTTTGCAACCTGTCGATCGAGATGGGGGCCAGAGGCGGTTTCGTCGCCCCGGACGAGACCACGTTCGCCTACCTCAAAGGCCGCGAGTTCTCACCGAAAGGAGATGCTTGGGACAAGGCCGTTGAATATTGGAGGACCCTTCGTAGTGGGGAGGATGCGGTTTTTGACAAGGAATATGTTTTCGATGCCTCTGACATCAGTCCGATGATCACCTACGGCACCAATCCGGGAATGGGAATGCCGGTGGACGGAGTCATTCCTGCAGGAACGGCCCAGCGCGCGCTGGACTACATGGGACTCTCCGAAGGTGAGAGACTTCTTGGCCATAAGGTTGATTATGTGTTCCTTGGGGCCTGCACGAACGGAAGAATCGAGGATTTCCGCGAGTTCGCCTCCATCGTGAAAGGTCGCGGGAAGGCGGACGGGGTCACAGCATGGCTTGTGCCAGGATCTTGGGCGGTGCGTCGCCAGATAGAGGAGGAAGGGCTTGACAGGATTCTGGAGGAGGCTGGTTTTGAGATCCGCCAGCCTGGATGCTCGGCTTGCCTTGCGATGAACGCGGACAGAATCCCGGCTGGTAAATACGCGGTCTCTACGAGCAACCGTAACTTTGAGGGCCGACAAGGTCCCGGCGCCCGTACAATGCTTGCAAGTCCTCTGACAGCCGCCGCTGCCGCGGTGACAGGATGTGTCACAGATCCAAGAGAATTGATATGAAACAGAAATTCAACATCATAGAAAGCAGTTGCATCCCTCTGCCGATAGAGAACATCGACACGGATCAGATTATCCCGGCCCGTTTTCTCAAGGCCACCTCAAGGGATGAGAAATTTTTCGGAGAGAATCTTTTCCGTGACTGGAGATATTCCCCGGACGAGAGTCTTGTCAAGGACTTCGTTCTCAACGACCCACGCTACAGCGGGTGCATCCTCGTGGCCGGAGCGAACTTCGGTTCAGGCTCAAGCCGCGAGCATGCTGCCTGGGCGATAGCCGGCTATGGATTCAGGGCTGTGGTCTCCAGCTCATTCGCGGACATCCATCGCAACAATGAACTCAACAGTTTCGTGTTACCGGTCCAGGTCAGCGAGGCCTTCCTCAAAAAGATCTTTGAGGCGATCTCCGCTGATCCGTCCGTGAAGCTGCGGATCGACCTTCCGTCCCAGAAGGTTACCCTTCTTTCGGATGGCAGCTCGGAGCGTTTCGAGATAAGCGCCTACAAGAAGTACTGCCTTGAGAACGCTCTGGATGACATTGATTATCTGCTTGAACATAAAGACAAGATTGAAGAATATGAAACTGAACATAGCGAAATTGCCGGGTGACGGAGTCGGCCCGGAAGTGGTGGAACAGGCCGTGAAGGCCATGGATGCGGTCTGCAGGCGTTTCGGCCACGAAGTCGAGTACCGGTTCGCCTTGGTCGGAGCGTGCGCGATAGATGCTTGTGGCTCAGCCTTTCCTGAGGAGACCCTGAAAGTCTGCCTTGACAGTGATGCTGTCCTGTTCGGTGCCGTTGGTGATCCGAAATACGACAATGATCCCACCGCGAAGGTCCGTCCGGAACAAGGGCTGCTTGCGATGCGCCGGGAACTTGGGCTTTATGCCAATCTAAGGCCGGTGGAGACTTTCCCTAGCCTGCTGGACAGATCTCCGCTCAGGCCGGAGATAGCCTCCAGGGCGGATTTCGTCTGTGTCAGGGAGTTGACGGGGGGCATGTATTTCGGTGAGAAGGGCCGCCTTGACGGTGGTGACACTGCCTATGACACCAACATCTACCATCGCTATGAGGTTGAGCGGATCCTTCGGAAGGCATATTCATTGGCAACGATTCGCCGCAAGCATTTGACGGTGGTTGACAAAGCCAACGTTCTGGAGTCTTCGAGACTTTGGAGGCAGGTGGCGCAGGAGATGGCTTCGGAATATCCTGAAGTCCAGACTGACTATATGTATGTGGACAACGCTGCGATGAAACTTATCACCGATCCTCGCTTTTTCGATGTGCTTGTGACTGAGAACACTTTCGGGGACATCCTGACTGATGAGGCCAGCTGCATCTCCGGTTCGATGGGTCTGCTTGCCTCCGCCTCGCTTGGGGAGCACACCGGTGTCTATGAGCCTATTCACGGCTCCTATCCTCAGGCGGCTGGGCGGAACATAGCCAATCCACTCGCCACGATCCTCTCCGCAGCGATGATGTTTGAGTATGCTTTCGGTTTGAAGCAGGAAGGTGCTGCCATCCGCAAGGCGGTCAGCGAAAGTATTGATCGTGGTTTCGTCACAGAGGATCTGGTTTCATCCGGAGCGCATCCTATGGGTACGTCAGAGGTAGGCGACAAAGTCGCTGATTTAATAGAGAATAATAATTAACGAATTGATATGAACGAACTTGATTGGGGAAGCCTTGGCTTCAATTACAGAAAAACAAATGCCATTGTCTATAGTCGTTTCAGAGACGGACAGTGGTCGGAACCGGAACTGACTGATGATTTCGATTTCCGTTTCAACGCCTTTGCCGGAGTGTTCCACTATGGCAATTCTTGCTTTGAGGGCCTTAAGGCTTTCCGTGGCAAGGACGGAAAAGTCCGTATCTTCCGCCCGGACGAAAACGCTAAGCGTCTTCAAAGAAGCGCGGCCCGCCTTTCGATGGCGGCTCCGTCCGAGGAACTTTTCCTTAAGATGTGTCAGATGTGTGTGAAGGCCAATCTTGATTTTCTTCCTCCGTATGGGCATAATGCATCCATGTACCTTCGCCCTGTGCTCGAAGGCATTGACCCTCAGCTTAGCATCTGCTCCTCAAGCGAGGTGCTGTTCTCGGTAATGTGCGCCCCTGTCAGTACCTATGCCAAAGCTGGGGTGCTTACTCCAGTCTCCGCTGTCATCTCCCGCGACTTCGACAGGGCCGCTCCGAACGGCACCGGTTCCTACAAGATAGGTGCGAACTATGCGATGTCCCTCTATCCCTACAACATGGCTCATTCGCAAGGCTACACCGAGTTGCTGTTCCTCGATCCCGTCACCAAGACAAGGATTGACGAATTCGGCTCGTCCAATTTCATCGGCATCAAGGGCAACACTTATGTGACTCCGCTTTCCGACAGCGTGCTCCCTTCCATCACCAACAAATCGCTCCGCACAATCGCCGAAGACCTCGGAATGAAGGTAGAGATAAGACCGATTCCTGTCGAGGAACTGGCTGAGTTCGATGAGGTCAACGCCTGTGGCACCGCAGTGGTGATCACCCCAATCCGTTCCATCGATGACAAACCGCTGCTTGAAGGCTCAGAGGTCTCCCGCACTTACACAATGCCATCTGGCTCCGAGTACGGAAAGTTGAGCCGCGCCCTCTATGACCGCATCCGCTCCATTCAGGACGGCCTCGTGGAGGACACCCACGGCTGGTGCGTCGAGCTGTAGGGCGCGGTTCACAAGTCCGGTCACGTTATTTTTCAAGGTGTCGCTGTGACATTGTTTTTTTCGAGGGGTAGACTAAAAAGTATTAGAAGTTGTTTTGATTTGTTTG
>DCCQ01000093.1:35201-38254 GCA_002314195.1 Bacteroidales bacterium UBA1077
TCACCTCGACCTTGTTTCCAAATACTCAATTCTCAGAGGGTTATTCGGACTTTTTAGTCACCCTCCCGTGCTCGTTTTTTCCATCGACTGGAGCAATATTGCCAATAGATGCTCCTCTATCCGACCTCCACAGCACTTGTTGGAAGGCTAAGATATAGAAGTTGACTAAATATAGAAGTTGACTAACTACCCACGTACTGTGTGATACCCAGAGATTTTGTCCAGCACACCTGGAACTGTAAATCGGTTGTAGTCTGGTGGATGTAATTTCAGGTGTGCGGCGTTTTTCACACCTAAGAAAGGTCACTGCCCACAGAATGCTCTGTGGCGAGGGTCCAGTCTCCCAAGTGTGCTGAAGCATTCACACCTGGAGCGACAAATCGTTATCTACCAATTTAATGGATTTTTAGGTGTGATGTAACGACTCTGAAAGGGTGCCACGTCTCTTCAATAACGACCTTGAGTTAAAGACCTTGCATAAATGTGTTTGCAAGCGACTAATGACAACGATGGAGGCAACTCGTATATAATCAGCGTTAGAAGGAATGCGGATAAAAACCGAGGGGTGAAGCGGAGAGCCTTACGGCTCAGAGCCGCGAATGACCACAGAAATCACCCTAAAGACATCTGTAGTGGCTTCGCACTCTCTCAACCTTGCCGAAACGTACTCGCTTGTAGGCTCGTACCCTGACAAGTCTGATAATCCCCACCTCAATGGCGAATGTCACAAGATATTGGCTTGTTCTCATGGTAATATATTTTTTGTAAGAAAATGAAAGAACAGCCGTCCTTGTTTGCAGTACCCCCTCGGTATGTGACAATAAAAACATAAAAGCAAGCATCCCTTTTAGGGAAAAGATGCTTGCTTTTACTTCTTTCTTCCAAAAATATATTACCAACGCAAAGGTAAGGAAATTTTTTTGATTGCCAAAGGATGATTTATAAATTCATACTCTTAAATATAAATGTATGAAAATCCGGAGATCCGATGATTATTCGGGCTTTTCTTTTGTCGTGAATTTTGTGTAAGTTTGCAGGTTAAACAGACAATCAGGGAATGTTCAGGAAACTTGCGGACAGATTGAAGGAGTTCAAGCTCACGATGAGGATGAAGCTGACGCTGAGCCTCAGCGCGATAGCTGTGACTTTGCTTGTCTCCAGTGTGATCTCCATCATGGAGTACTACAAGATGAGCAACTATGTGTCGGACCTTATCGCGGACAACATCCGTAGCGTAAATGTGGCCCAGAAGCTGTCCGAGGTCACGAACAAGTACAATCTTGATTTGCTTGCCTTAATTGGAGACGGTTCCGTCAGCACTCTACCGGACTTTCATCAGAAGGAGTTCATGGCGCATTGTGACTCCTTGCGCAACTCATTGACTTCAGACAAGATGGTGCCTCTGACGGATTCCGTGGTCTATGCCTATTCGGCTTACATGCTGACCTCACTGGAACTCAATGATGTGCTGCTTTCGGATTTTATCGACACGAGGGCTTGGTACTTCGACAGATTGCAGCCAAAGTTCAAGAGGCTGAATTACTACATTGATGTGCTGAACGGGGCGATCTATGATGATCTTAAGAAGAACTCACTGACATTCCAAAGGGGGTTCTACAGAAGCATCATTCCTGGGGCAGTGGCTGTAGGAGTTGGGCTTCTTCTTGTGCTGATGCTGCTGTTCTTCCTGCTGGTTTATTATGTGAATCCGATCTACAGGATGCTGGCAGGGCTTAATAACTACCGGTCATTCAATAAGAAATATTCCTACTCCTTTGAGGGGGATGATCAGTTGGCGGAGCTCAATGACGGCATCACGGAGCTGACGGGGGAGAACCAGATGCTGCGTAAGCGTGTGGCCAACCTTCGGGCCAAAGTTGCTTCGGGGACGGTCGCTTCGGTCCCCGAACCTGCCGAGGTGACAGCACCAGTCAAAAACAACAACTAAAAGAATATCCGAATGAACGTCAAGGTGATTTCCAGAAACGTGGGCTACGCACTGCTCGTCAGCGCGCTGTTCATGTTCCTGTCCATCCTGGTCTCCGTGGCGAACGGCAACGACAGCGCCTTGGCCGCCCTGATGATCAGCTTCACGATCACCTTCACCGTAGGAATATTCCCGTTCATATTCGTGAGAAAATCAGCCGCCATCACGCTGAAGGACGGCTACATGATCATCGCTCTCTCGTGGCTTCTGTCCTTCATATTCGGAATGCTTCCGTACGCGCTTTGGGGCGGGCCTTTCACAATCATAAACGCTTGGTTTGAAAGTGTTTCCGGCTTCACTACCACAGGGTTCTCGATTCTGGATAATGTCGAGGCTCTGCCGGACAGCCTGCTTTTCTGGCGTTCCTCCACGCACTTCATCGGAGGCTTGGGAGTCGTGGTCTTTCTTCTGTTGATTATTCCGAGCTCGTCTCAGATGAGACTGAGGCTCACCAGTTTGGAACTTTCATCCTTGTCCAAAAGAGAATACCGTTCAGGAGCCAACAGAACAGTCTACATCTTTACCTATGTCTATCTTGGGCTGGTCTTTGTCTCCTTCGTCCTCTACATGCTTGCAGGCATGAGCCCTTTTGACGCCATCAACCATGCCATGAGCGTGGTGGCGACAGGAGGGTTCAGCACAAGAAACCATTCGATAGGCTATTTCGATTCTTTGCCGATATACCTTATCACGATGGTTTTCATGCTGCTGTCCTCCGTCCATTTCGGTATGGTGTTCATGGCTGTTGCCACAAGGTCGTTCAAGCCGTTCAAGAATGAGATATTCAAGTTCTATCTCGGTGCGATGGTCGTGGCCAGTGTGATCGTGGCGATGTCCTTGAGGGTTCATGGAATTGAGAAAAGTTGGGGCGATGCCCTGCTTTCGGGTTCCTTCCACATCCTGAGTTTCGCCTCCTCGACAGGTTTCAGCATCGCTGACAATAGCACCTGGCCCGTACTGCCTTCCGCCATGCTTTTGCTGATGGCAATCTGCTGTGGAATGGCAGGCTCCACCACCGGAGGTGTTAAGGCAGACAGGGTTCTGCTCCTCTGCAAGGAGATAAAGT
>DCCQ01000117.1:0-144 GCA_002314195.1 Bacteroidales bacterium UBA1077
GTATTTTGATGCGGTTGCCCTGTTCATAACACAATTGCTTTTAGTATTGTGTTCAAAGAACGAAGATACAAAATCTGAAAGCAATTCACAACATAACCTATGAGCCGCGATTAGACCCGCGCATTGTGTTCAAAGAACGAAGAT
>DCCQ01000117.1:219-19025 GCA_002314195.1 Bacteroidales bacterium UBA1077
AATCTGAAAGCAATTCACAACTTCTGGAACATTTACATTTACGGTTGACTACTCTTTCACATTGCATCAATGTCCATTTGGGTCTACACACCTAAAACCATAAACCGGTAATTATAAAGTGGATATCACTCCAGGTGCGCGGCGTTTTTCACACCTGGAATGGACGATGCCCACAGAACGCGTCGCGGAGGGTGATCATACATACAGGTGTGCATGAATGCCCACACCAAGAACCGTAAGTCGATCGTTATCAAACTGATGCCACTCCAGGTGCGAGGAGTTTTTCATACCTGGGAAAGCAATCGGCAGTGACCGGCAAAGCGAACGCTGAGCCTGTCGAAGCGACTGTGAAAGCGCAGTTACCTGAACACAGGAATTTCCGTCTTGATGAGGATGCCTCTCGGAGCGCCGTGCTCCAATGGAGTGAGTTCGATGTTCTTTGAATATGAACGCGTTACAGACGCGGTTTGTGGATAGACCTTGCCAGCGGCCTGAAGGGCAGCGCGGAGCATCGTCTCGTTCTCGTCCCCCAACTGACAGCCATCAAATGGGTCGTCATCAATCCTAACATCCACAGGGATGCCGTCAGGAATCGATTCATTGCGGCCATCACGATCTGCGAACTTACTGATCATCACGTACATTCCCCAATCCTTAATCAAAGAATAATCGTACTTGCTATTGTAGAAGTCCTTAGGAGCAAGCAGGATTCCGGCACAGTATTTTCCGTAAGTCTGTTGGCCGACAAGAACAACGTCCATGTAAGGTCTAAGCCCAACTATTAGGCCCTCGGATGCTGATGCAGTACCTCCAGTTACGATGACATAGAGCTTGTCTATTCCCAAATTAGCATCGGACACGTCAATCCTGAGGTTCTGCGAACTTAGTTCATGAATATTCGAAAAATATGTGTTTGTGTCCTCTCCCTGCTCCTTCCAAGCCTGAGCAAGAATCGAATTATAGACTTCAGTCTGGAATATGTCCCCGGCAGCGACATTTGCCCTCGGAGCAATCATTGAAGCCAACACATTCTCGGTGAATGCATAGCCACCCCCATTGTACCTCAGGTCAAGGATTAGCTCCTGAACATTTTCAGACTTAAATCTCAGGAACACGTCACGAAGAGATTGAGAGGATTTCAAATCGAATCCAGAGTAGGCTAGATAGCCGATCTTCTTGCCGTTCACATCCAATGTCTTAGTGACAAGAATTGGGTCCTCGTACATGTCAACAGCCCTCAGGCCAACCGTCCTCACTTCTTCACCGATGTGATCACCATCAAGTTTGGTCACTCCAAGTTCAATAGTGCGGGAATTAAAAGCTTCATAGATGTTATTCTGAGTGATGGCTTTTCCGTCAAGAGTGATGATGACATCGCAGCGTTTGAGCCCTGCCTTCTGGGCCGGACCGCCGTTGCTCACATAACTCACGACAAGGAAATACTCACCTTCCCTATTGCTAATCCTTCCTACTTGAAGATCATAGCCATAAGTAAGTCCGAGTCCTTGAACCGAGTTTGTGAACGATTCGAGATCATCAGTAAGGACCGTCCACTTGTCAACCTCCTTGCCAACCTCATGGTAGCGGATGCTCTTGACAACCTCCATCGGCATCCTGCAAGTGTCTGGATCCAGTTTTGCCAGATTCTTCTCAATCTCCTCATTCCAAAGGTAATAGGTTTCCAGCACGTCAATCGCGAACCGGTCGGCCTTGGCGATCTCCGGGGCAGGGGCTTCGTCCTTATTGTCTGCATTGGTTTCCACACAGCCTAAAAGCCCCAAAGCCACCGTCAGCACCACCGCGGCACCGCACAAATTCTTCGTATTCATATTCATAGATTTCCCAAATAACCATTATTCAGATTCCGCCTGCAAATTGGACGGAATTTCACAAAGATATTCATTTTTCTTTCTCTTTCATTTCTTTGTTGTATCTTTGATTGAATAATTTTCATTGCGGCGATGATCGGCATTTTCGATTCTGGTTCAGGCGGGCTGTCCGTACTTCGGGAGATCCTTCGGCTTCTTCCGGGGGAAAGGTTTGTCTATTACGCAGACAACGCCAACTGCCCTTACGGGGAAAAGACACCGGGGTTCATCCAAAACCGCAGCAGGGCGATCACTGAATATCTCCTCTCACGGGGGGCGCAGATCATAGTGGTGGCGTGCAACACGGCCACCGCAGCGGCGATTACTACTCTTAGAAATGAATATCCCGTCCGCTTCATCGGGATGGAGCCTGCTGTGAAACCGGCGGCGCTCAGCTCGAAGACCGGAGTGATCGGCGTGCTGGCGACAGCGGGGACTCTTAAAGGATCCAAATACTTGACAACCAAGGGCATCTACGAGGATGACGTGAAAATTGTCGAGCATGTTGGACAAGGATTCGTGGAGATTGTGGAGAATGGGATTCTGGACGGGCCGCTGGCAGAAGAGACTGTCAGGAAAAGTCTCCAGCCACTTCTTGACGCAGGTGCGGACAGGATTGTGCTCGGATGCACGCACTATCCGTTTCTTCGCTCTGTCATCCAAAGGGTCGTCGGCCCGGATGTTCAAATCATCGACCCGGCTCCGGCGGTGGCCAAGCATCTGGTTGAGGTGATGAAAGAGGAAGGGCTGCTCTCTTCGGTGGCTTCGACATCTAAGCCCGACATCGAACTGATCACCTCTGGTAACGACACCTCCGCCAAACGCATCCTTAGCATCATTCTTGAAGAAGACGGCTTCCGTCACATCAATCAGTAAACAAAGGCAACCGCCAAAACACATAAAGAAATGGAATCAAACAACGGAATCGAGGTCAAAGACTTCGCCTACTGCTCCGACAAGTACCAGTACACGATGGGCAAATCCTTCTACGAAACCGGCAGGAAGGATGACATCGCAGTCTTCAACATGTTCTACAGAAAAGCCCCGGAGAACAACAACTGGGCAGTGGTCAGCGGCATCGAGGAAGCAATCGAATGCATTCAGAACCTTGGCAAGGCCGAGCCTGATTTCTACGAAAAGTTCCTCCCTGGCGATGAATATGCCGAATTCCGCAAGTACCTCTCCACTTTGAAGTTCACAGGCAACGTCTATGCGATGCGTGAGGGCGAGATCGCATTCCCGAACCAGCCAATCATCACGGTGGAGGCCCCTCTGATCGAAGCGCAGATCTTGGAGACTCCCCTCCTCTGCATAATGAACCATCAGATGGCGGTCGCGACAAAGGCCTCAAGGGTCTGCCGGGCCACCAACCGCCCTGTCAGCGAGTTCGGATCACGCCGCGCTCACGGACCTTGGGCAGCGACATACGGAGCGAAGGCTGCGATCATAGCGGGCTGCGCCAGCACCTCCAACATCCTCACCGGAGTGCTGAACGGAGTCCCTTCCACCGGCACGATGGCCCACAGCTTTGTCACCTCCTACGGCAGCACCGTCGAAGGCGAGCACAAGGCCTTCGTGGACTACATTGGCACCCACCGCGGCGAAAACCTCATCCTCCTCATCGACACCTACGACACCCTCAAATGCGGAATCCTCAACGCCATCCGTTCCTTCAAGGAGTGCGGCATCGACAATGAATATCCCAACGGCTACGGCGTGCGCCTAGACAGCGGCGACCTCGCCTACCTCTCCGTCAAAGTCCGCAGGATCCTTGACAGCCACGGACTTACCGGCTGCAAGATCTTCGCGACCAACTCTCTTGATGAATATCTCATCTCGGACCTTGAGCGTCAGGGTGCCTGCATAGATTCCTACGGAGTCGGTGACGCCATCGCCACCAGCAAGGCCGCCCCCTGCTTCGGCAACGTCTACAAGCTCGTCCAGATCGACGGCCGTCCGGTCCTGAAACGCTCCGAGGACAGGATCAAGCTGATCAACCCCGGATTCCAGATCACCTACCGGATCACGAAGAAAGACCCGGACCTTGGCGAAGTCTACAAGGCCGATGTCACCTGCCTGCGCGAAGACACCCTCTCCCAAAGGATAGAGGCTGGCGAGACCTTCACGATCTACGACGAGCAGGACCGCTACAAGTACAAGATCTTCCAATCCGGTGAATATTCCTGGAGACCCCTCCAGCATCAGGTCATAAAGGACGGTGAAAGGTGCGCCGAAAGCCACACCCTCCAAGAGAAGAAAGCCTTCTACAACAACACCTTATCGCACTTCAGCCCGTCCGAGCGACGTCTGATCAACCCGCACTACTACAAGGTTGACATCTCCGATGACCTTCTGAACACCAAACTTGAGATCCTCGACACCCTCAACAAAGAGATCGAAGCCTTCAGCATTGACTAAGGCCCCGCCCATTACCATCCTCGCACTTTCGACGGGAGCGATTTCCCTGATTATCGCTCTTGTCGAGAAGCTTTTTGACTCCGACAAGCGCAAGAATTCCCTTTTCCGCTCCTTTCAAGGCTTCATTGCACCGTTACCTCATCAGAATTTCACAAAAATTGCACGAAACATCGTGCAATTTTCTTAATCACATGCAAATAGTCATCAGCATATTTTTTGTCTGAACCTTGATAAGCGAAAAGGGAAATAATATCACCCATCAATGCCCTGCAGCACCCTCGGGAGACAAAAAGTGGGGTAAACGCTTCCGAGAGTGCAGGATGCACCCTTGGGAAGCAAAAGAGGCCGAAGATGTTAAAGGGATCAGGCGCAAGCTTTCGGCAGTCGCAGAGACCGGAGATTAGTCCTTATCTTCCTCGATGGAGTCACGGACGGTGCGGAGGTACTGGCGGCAGGACTCTATTAGTTCTTTGGAGCGCTTGACTAGGGTACCGATGTCGTCCAGGCTGGTGGCCGGGTCCTCTACCTTGGTTGCGATCTCGTCCAGTTCAGCGACCGCCTTTGTGTAATCAAATTTCTTCTCTGACATATTCGTTGTTTTTTATTGATTGCTTATAATATTGACTCTATGGTTGAACTGTCTCTTCGTCCCTTCGACAGGCTCAGGGACCGTTGAATCAGGGACCGGAGCATTGTCGCTTGCTAACTGATCTCACTCATTGCCGTGAGAGGCTCATCCTCGCTTCCGGGAACATTGCTCTTCAAATCCACCTCCACGACACCGCACTTGACGGTTCCGTCAGCGAACATCATGCGAACATGATCTCCGAGATGGGTCTTGGTGGCGGAATCCATTTTCACGCCGTCTCGGTCCAAGGCCAGGACAAAACCCTTTCGGAGAATGTTACGGGGATCGTTGGCGGCGATCTTCGTCTCGATCATCATAAGGTGCGACAAGGCTCCCGACAGCACCACTCCGACACGGCCACGAAGCCTTTGCTCAATCTTATCCAAAGAGGAAGCAGCTTTGTAGAGGCTTCTGTCCGCTCCGTGCAAAACCCTGTCAGACAGTCTGTCCAGACGATGCTCCTGACCAGTGATCCTGTTCTCAACAGCCTTCGTCAGAGCAGTGCCAAGGATCTCCACCCTGTGCATAGCGTCCGACACACGGGCGTCCGCCTGACGACGGACACGAGCCTCAAACAGATCAATGCGAGAGGACATCGCCGCCAATCGGTTGCCAAACGACATCATAAGCCGGGACTCCAGAGTGCCCAGACGCTGATCCTCAGCGATGTAGCAGTCCAAAAATAGGTCTGCCAGAGCGGTCGGAGTCTTGACAAAAGTGTTCGCCACCATGTCAGCCACGTGATGATCCTTGTCATGGCCTATCGCCGTGAAGACCGGAACAGGGCAACGGGCGATTGTCACGGCCAGGTCGTAGTCATCGAAGCAGCCCAGATCCAAGTCCGAACCTCCACCACGCATGATCAGCACAGCGTCATAATGAACCGGCGAGGCCAGAATCTCCCCGAAAGCCGCCATTATGGAAGCCGGAGCTCCATCTCCCTGCATCAAAGCCTCGAACAGTCTCACGTCAAACACGAAACCATATTCATTATCAATCAGATGATGGCGAAAATCCCCGAAGCCCGCCGCACCGGGAGCGGAAATCACCGCCAATGAATATGGCAGCGCGGGGAGTCGCAGACGCTTCTGCAAGTCCAACAGTCCTTCCCTGCCCAACCGCTCGATAGTCTCCTGCCTGCGGCGTTCGTTCGCCCCGAGTGTGAATTCCGGATCGATGTCGTCTATATTCAAGGAAAATCCGTACACGGGATGGTAGTTGACCTGCACGCAGGCAAGGATCTCCATCCCGGCCTCCAGTGACGAGCCGGTCACGCTTCTGAACCGCTGGTCGATGAGATTCCAGCGGAACGCCCAAATTGTGGCTCGGGTCTTCGCGACGACTCCCCCACCCTCACTCTGAGAGAGTTCCATATAGCAATGACCGTTCTGCTTGCGGCTGAGGCTGCTGATTTCGGCCTTTACCCAAAGCCGCTGCGGGAAAGTGCCCTCCACAACGGACTTCAGACGAGCCTGAAGGGTGAACAGGTCTATGTACTTCTTTTCCATATTAACAGTCCTTTCTCTTACAAATTTAACAAAAATCCACTATCTTTGTAAAAGAATCGCTTAGGCAGAAAGAAAGATGACCATTACTGAAGCAAAATTCGCAGGCAGCTGCACCAGAGCCAGCCAAAAGCCCTCCCGCAGACTGCCGGAGTTCGCGTTCATCGGACGCTCCAATGTCGGCAAGTCATCGCTGATCAACATGTTGTGCGGCAACCGCAAGCTTGCGAAGACATCATCCACTCCCGGAAAGACCCAACTGATCAACCACTTCATCATCAATGACAGTTGGTACCTTGTCGATCTTCCGGGCTACGGCTTCGCCAAGATCTCACAGAAAGGGCGCGAGGAGCTCAGGAAGATGATCAACGACTACATCGGAAAGTCGGAGGAAATGGTCGTGCTCTTTGTCCTGATCGACTCTCGGCACGACATAACGAAGATTGACAGGGAGTTTTTGGCCGGGCTCGGGGAGAACGGCATCCCGTTCGCGATCATATTCACTAAAGGCGACAAACTCGGGCCGAATGCCTTGAAGGCGCAGATTGAGCGGGACAAGAAGCTTCTGTCTGAAGATTGGGAGGAGCTGCCGCCGATGTTCGCTTCAAGTTCTGAGACCGGAGCCGGAAAGGAAGAGATTTTGGACTATATTCAACAATATATTAATTTATAGCATAGTTTAATGCACATGGAACACAGAATGGAATTGTTTGCCTGCAGAGCCTCCAAAGACTTTGCGTGCAAAGTTGTTGACGAACTGAACCTCATCGGAGCCAATGCTGGAGAAAAGTACCATCTTGGGGCCTCCGAAGTGACCAAATTCAGCGATGGAGAGTTCGTACCCTCTTTCACGGACAGCGTCAGAGGCGCGACCGTGTTCATCCTGCAGTCAACTTTTCCACCCACGGAGAATCTGATGGAGCTTCTGCTGACAATCGATGCCGCCAAAAGAGCCTCCGCCGACAAGGTCATCGCGGTGATGCCGTACTTCGGATGGGCCAGACAGGACCGCAAGGACAAGCCGCGCGTCTCAATCGGAGCTAAGCTCGTCGCAAATCTTCTTACTGCCGCAGGAGTGGACAGAATCATGACATGCGACCTGCACGCCGACCAGATCCAAGGATTCTTCGACCTTCCTGTGGATCACATCTACGCCAGCAAGGTCTTCATTCCTTACCTTAGGTCACTAAACATAGAGAACCTTGCGATCGCCGCTCCTGACATGGGCGGTGCGAAAAGGGCGAACGCCTACGCAAAGGAGTTGGCATGTCCGGTGATCATCTGCCACAAGTCCCGCGAAAGGGCGAACGTGGTGGCCTCTATCACCGCCATTGGAGAGGTAGAGGGAAAGAACGTGGTAATTGTGGACGACCTTATCGACACTGCCGGAACCCTTGTGAAAGCGGCTGAGGTGTTGATGGAGAAAGGTGCCGCGAGTGTCAGGGCATGCGCCACACACGCAGTGCTTTCCGGCCCTGCCTACGACAGGATCAACAATTCATGTCTGAAGGAAGTGTTTGTCACCGACACGATTCCGCTCAAGGAGGGCGTAGACACAAGCAAGATCAAGGTTGTCTCCATGGCGGAGACCTTCGCCGCGATCATCCGCAAGGTCTACAACTATGAGCCTATCAGCACGGAATTTATATTTTAGGAATATATGGAAACAGTTCTCGCGGCGATTATCCTCCTCGGAATCGGGGTCATCGGAATGTGCTTCAACATCATATTCCGGAAGAACGGCAAGTTTCCTGAGACCGAGATCAGCCGCAACGAGAACATGCGGAAGTTGGGAATCAAGTGCATGAGGGAGCAGGACGAGGAGATCTTCTCCAAAAAGAAGCCCCAAAGGAACGCTTCCTGCACCGGTTCCTACAGCGATGCCTGCACCGGATGCGGTTTCTATGAATATGAGTTCGGCGGCAAGAAGCCGAAGAAATAGGGCCGCGGAAAGTGTTTAACTTTAAGAACGTAAAGGAATATTTATGAGTTTAGTAGCCATTGTGGGACGCCCGAACGTTGGCAAGTCCACACTTTTCAACAGACTTGTCGGAATGCGTCAGGCCATCGTTGACGAGACCGCCGGCGTGACAAGAGACCGCCACTACGGCAAATGCGAATGGTGCGGCAAGGAGTTCTCCGTGGTGGACACGGGAGGTTGGACGACCAACTCGGACGATGTGTTCGAGGAGGCCATCCGCAAGCAGGTCGTGATCGCCATCGAAGAGGCTGACGCTGTGATATTCATGGTGGAGGCCGCCGCCGGCATCACGGACTATGACGCGGAGATCGCCGACATCCTCCGCCGGAGCAAAAAGCCTGTTGTCCTGTGTGTCAACAAGGTGGATTCCGGAGAAAAGATGTTCGACGCCTACCAGTTCTATTCATTGGGACTTGGAGAGATCTGGACCACCTCAGCGGCGAACGGCAGCGGAACCGGTGATCTTCTGGACGAGGTTCTCAAGGTTCTGCCCGAAGATAAGCCTCAGCAGGACGATGACCGCCCTGATCTTCCGCACATCACGATTGTGGGAAAGCCGAACGTCGGCAAGTCGTCCTTGACCAATGCCCTGCTCGGCGAGGAAAGGAACATCGTGACACCGGTTGCCGGGACCACAAGAGACTCTATCTCAACCATCTACAACAAATTCGGTCACGAGTTCATGCTCGTGGACACCGCCGGAATGCGCAGGAAGGCAAAGGTCAACGAGGACCTGGAGTTCTATTCCGTGATGCGTTCCATCAGGGCGATAGAACATTCCGATGTCTGCATCCTGATGATCGATGCCAATAGCGGAATGGAGGCCCAGGACATGAGCATATTCAATCTCATCGTCCGCAACCGCAAGGCCTGCGTGCTGGTAGTCAACAAATGGGACCTCTTCCTCAAGGACAGCAACACGATGAAGGAATATGAAGCCTCGCTTCGACGCCGCATCGCTCCGTTCGATGACGTGCCGATCATATTCACCTCCGTCACAAAGAAACAG
This sequence comes from Bacteroidales bacterium UBA1077, assembly GCA_002314195.1. Lineage (GTDB taxonomy): Bacteria > Bacteroidota > Bacteroidia > Bacteroidales > UBA932 > Cryptobacteroides. The sequence continues at coordinate 9,629 of DCCQ01000117.1, forward strand.
AGGATTATGGATGTGCTGGACGCCGCCGAGCATGTCTATGAGAACTATTCCCGCAAGCTTTCGACCGCTAGGCTGAACGAGGCTCTGCTGCCGGAGATAGAGAACTATCCGCCGCCGGCGTGGAAGGGCAAGTACGTGAAGATCAAGTATGTGACCCAGCTGCCCACCCGATTCCCGGCTTTCGCGTTCTTCTGCAACCTGCCGCAATACGTCAAGGAACCGTACAAGAGATTCCTAGAGAACAAGCTGAGGGAACATTTCGATCTGCTGGGATGTCCTGTTCAGATATTCATGAGAGCAAAATAATGACTGCCTATGCTGTTGGAGATTCTGAAAGCGTTCATAATCGGCATCTGCGCGTCGGCTCCGCTCGGGCCGGTGGCGATTATCGTGCTTCAGAAATCCATCTGCTATGGGCATAAGGCCGGTTTCACGACCGGTCTCGGCGCATCGCTTGTCGACACAGCCTACGCCATCATCTCGATCTTCGCATGGGCTTTCGCCCAGAATTTCATCAACACCTACGAATCTATCATATTCCTGATAGGAGGTCCGGTGATAGCCTTGCTGGGATATTCAATGGCCTTCAAGGATCCGTTCAGGAAGATGGAGCCGGGCGATGTAAAGGCACGCGGCGCGTCGCCTAAGGATTTCCTTCAGGCTGTAGCCACCACTATCTCCAACCCGGGGGCGATACTTGTGATGTTCGCGCTGTTCGCTTTCTTCCAGGTGGATGTGTCCGACAGGAGTTTCAGGATCTACCCGATCATCCTCGCTGTAGCCGGCGGATCGATCGCCTACTGGTTCTTCTTCTCATGGTTCTTCAGCAATTGGAGGAAGGCTTTTGATATGAAAAAGATTATGTGGATGAACAGGATAGCGGGGATAATAATCATAATAATAGGGTTGGCCTTGATTGGAGAGGGTGCGTTTGACCTGCTCTTCACGGGCGGAAAGTAATTTATGAATATGGAAGAGAAACAAGATAAGAAAGGTGGCTTCTTCAGCAACTGGATAGTAAGGAACGTCCTGCTCGCGGTTTTGTTCTTCGCGGTTCTGATTTTCGTCAGTTCTATGCTGCTCAGCGTTCTGACCAATCATGGTAAGACTATAGAGGTGCCGGATTTCACAAGCATGACCGTGAACGAGGCAAAGCACGAGGCTGCCAGGTCCAAGCTCAGGGTGGAGGTCATAGACTCCATTTTTGTCAGAAAGATGGAGCGTGGAGCCATTTACAGCCAAAATCCGAAACCTGGTTCCCGAGTGAAGCAGGGCAGAAGGATTCTCCTCACGATTAATGCCAAGAACGCCAAGAAAGTCAGTATGCCGAACCTTGTCGGCTACTCAATGCGTCAGGCCAAGGCTGAGCTCAGCTCTCGTGGTTTGGCACTGGGCAAGTTAATCTACGTCAACGACATAGCCACAAATAACGTTCTGAGGCAAATCTACCGTAACCGTGAGATCAGGCCTGGCAGGCAGATCGAGACCGGTTCGGAGATCAATCTGGAGGTCGGACTCAATCCGGAGGACAATCTGACTTACATTCCGGATGTCAAAGGACTGAAGTACCTCAGGGCTGTTGATGCCGTGCATGACAATTCTTTGAACATCGGCAGGGTTGTGTTCGACAAGAGTGTGAGGAACTACACGGATTCTCTCAACGCCTCGGTGACCAGACAGACTCCGGAAGCCTCCGGGAATCCTATCCTGATGGGCTCGGATGTGACCATCTATCTATCATTGGACAAGAAAGACGAGTAACGTGGACGAAGAGAGACAATACAACGACCAGGAGGAAAACGTTGAGGATGAGGAGCAGGGGATGTTCGAGCATTTCCGGCTCAATGTCGATGTCGGGCAGACCCCGATGCGCGTGGACAAGTACATGGCCACGCATCTGGAGGACACTTCAAGGCACAGGGTTCAGTGTGCGATTAAAGAAGGCTATGTGCGTGTGAATGACAAGGTTGCGAAAGCAAACCTTATCATCAGGCCTGGAGATGTCATCCGGTTCGTGATGCCTTACCGCCGCCGTGGCCTGGAGATTCTGCCGCAGGACATTCCATTAAATATAGTCTACGAGGACAATGACCTCCTCGTTGTCAACAAAGCCGCCGGAATGGTCGTACATCCCGGGCACGGGCACTTCGAGGGAACACTCATCAACGCTCTTTCCTATCATTTGGGAATATCCCAGGGTCCAGAAGCGGCTGACGAACGGATGGGCATTCTGGTACACAGAATCGACAAAGACACCTCAGGACTTCTTGTCGTGGCAAAGAACGATGAGACTCAGCTGGATCTGGCACGCCAGTTCTTCGAGCATTCAATCGAGAGACGGTATGTGGCCGTTGTCTGGGGAAACATCAAGGAGGATGAAGGCACTATTGACGGAAACATCGGGCGTGATCCTAATGACAGGCTCAGGTTCAGGGTTTATACCGGTGACGATGACCGCGGCAAGCATGCCGTGACACATTACAAGGTGCTTGAGAGGTTCGGTTATGTTACCGTTGTCGAGTGCAAGCTGGAGACCGGGCGCACACACCAGATCAGGGTGCATATGAGTTACATCGGGCATCCGTTGTTCAATGACGAAAGGTACGGTGGCTCGGAAATCCGCAAGGGCACAATCTACGCCAAGTACCGTCAGTTCATCCAGAACTGTTTCGAGATTTGCCCACGTCAGGCTCTTCACGCCAAGACTCTTGGCTTCGTCCATCCCGGCACCGGCAAATGGATTCAATTCGACTCTCAGCTTCCTGAGGACATGACCGCTATGATTGACAAATGGAGGAATTACGTCAATTTCGTCAAGGTGGAAGATGACGATTGATTCCTCACTTGATGTCACGCTAACGATTTTTTCAGTTATGATTGAAAAATTACTATATTTATGAAAATTTTCAATTATGTTTGAAAATATTGATGCAATCGCAAAGTACAATTTCTGGGGAGATGACGAACCAGAGGTTGGCTTTCTCCGTATAGACTATACGAGCAGAATCGCAGGGTATTCTTCGGACAGAGTCGTAAAAGTCTTGACTGGCCAGAGACGCGTGGGCAAAAGCTACATATTGAGACAGGTTGCGAAAGGCCTGATTTCCAAAGGGGTGAACAGAAAGAACACTTTCTTCGTAAATAAGGAATATCTTGCCTTCGATTCTGTAAGGACTTATCACGACTTGGAAAGTCTGTTCCAAGAATATAGAAAAAAAACTTGCTCCAGAGGGGAAAATATACATATTCCTAGATGAAGTCCAGGAAATCGAAGAGTGGGAGCGCTTTGTGAATTCATATTCACAAGACTGTACGGCTGAGTATGAATTGTTCATAAGCGGATCCAACTCCAAAATGTTATCTTCTGAATTAGGAACTTTACTGAGTGGACGTTACGTTGAGTTCAAGATCTATCCCTTCTCATTTGATGAATATTCCTCAATCCGCGAATTGCAAAAGACGCAGCCGAATTATATTGAATATCTGAAACGTGGAGGTTTACCCGAGTTGATGAAACTGTCTGATGAGGACGCCCGGCGTCAATATGTAGAGGGACTGAAGAATACCATTTTGTTGAAAGATATAATTCAAAGACATAAGGTGCGTGACACAGCCCTCCTTGAGGACTTGTTTGTTTACTTGGTGAACAATTCCTCAAAATTGACATCAATCCAGAATCTAGTCAATTACTTAAGCAGCAATAGAAGAAAGACCTCATATGAAACTGTCTCTCAATATGTGGAATATCTGTTGGAGACATTTGTCATCCATAAGGCCGAACGTTATGATATAAAAGGTAAAGAGTCACTAGGCGGAAACGCCAAGTATTACGCCAACGATACAGCATTCCACAATTATCTTTTTGGCGGCTACAACTATGGGATCGGGTATATGCTTGAAAATATTGTCTACCTTGACCTTCTACGTGCCTCATACAAAGTTTATATCGGAACCATGAGAGAAAGTGAGATAGATTTCGTTGCAGAGCGTGGTGATCGAAAAATATATATTCAAGCCTCATATCTGTTGCTGGACGACAATACAATCAACAGGGAATATTCTCCATTGCTAAAAATCGCTGACAGCTATGAGAAATATGTTGTAACACTCGATGAAATCTCTCTTCCATCAAAGGATGGGGTTAGGAATATTCCTGCATGGACACTTCCTGAAGTGTTATTGTGATGCAGTTAATAAAAAGACTATGGCGAATTTTGTACGATAGACCAAAATTCGCCATAGTCTTTTTTGACTGTGCAATTATATTCGTAAAAACTACATCCTTGGAGGCGGTGGGCCCATCGGGCCGCGGCCCATGCCAGGACCGCCTCTACGTCCGTCTCTGCCGCCGAAGTTGCCGAAGCGGTACGTCAGGGAGACGACTATGTAACGGCCGAGAGTGTTGTTCAGGGTCTCGGTGTGGTAGTTCGAGGAATCGGAGATTGAGAGATTCTTGGCCTGATCGAGGATGTCGTAGGCGTTCAGGGCAAGGGTGAACTTGTCCTTGAACAGGAGTTTGGTGATCTTGGCGTTCAGAATCAACTGGGTTCCCTGATCGGTCGTGTAGCCGTTGTACCAGTTGTAGTTGCCATCGGCAACGATTCCGAATCCGCCCGGAACAGTCCAGTTCATCGAGGCGGTCACCTGATTGCTCCACGTCATATTCGTTGATTGGTTGGCGATTGTGTACCAGGACTTTGACATTCTGGTTCGACCGCCGGCTGTGAGTTCCACGATGTCATTGCGGTAAGTAATGCGGAGACGCTCGGTAAGACCCACTGTCTGAAGTTTGTTCAGAGTAAAGTCAAGGCTATGGAAATCCTCAAGGAACTTGTCAGCGAGGAAGTTCTCGGCATTGAAATTGTCCCCTTCGTAATAGCGGCTCATGTCGAAATTTGAAGAACCAACATAAGACGATGACCTGGAATAACTTGCCCTTGTCATATTGAATATGCTGAAGTTTGACTTCGCGATCGGAGTGTTCAGCATCACTCTGAAACTACCGTTGTAGGAATCCTTACCATTGACAGGGATTGAATACTGCACACCGTTGGTGCCGTACCATTGTGCGTTCACAATCGGATTCTTTACGATGCCTCCGTCGATTCCTGCGTTGACCGAGAGGAAGGTCTTCTTGTTGGTGTGGCGGAAATCGCTTCTGAAATCGTGGTTGAAATATGGCTCAAGGTACATGTTACCGAATGAGACGTTGAGAGGGTTGGTGTTGTCAGGCACTCTCATCAACTGACTCACAGAAGGCTGCTGCGAGCGGCCGAAATAGAAACCGCGTACATTAGTGTTGTCATCGATGTCGTACCAAAGCATAGCCTGCGGAGCCCAATTAAGGACGTGGCTGTCGTAGGTATCATAGCCGCTTGTCTCGTTGTGGGTGTCGGTCGGGTTGGCGCTCACTCCGGCCTGAGCACGGAGTTTATCTTTCTGGTAAACAAAGTTTGCTCCGATTGTTTGATTAACATAACGATTGACAATCTCACTGGAATAGACGCTGTTAGCGACCTCGCCAAGCGGGTTGTAAATCAGATTTGACGCACTGAAATCCTCAACAACACCGCTGTCATAAGTGTTCTTCTTTGAAGATGTCCTGTTCCACGATGCCTCGTAGTTGGCCTCGACAAAGAAACCTTTGCCCAACGGCTCTGTGTAAGTTAGGCGTCCGCTCAAAGACTTCGTGTCCTGATTCTGATTGTAGCGTTGGTTGATGATGGAGTCCGAAGGATTCTCAATATCCTCATAAGTTCTTGTCAAAGACTGGTTGAAGCCGTTGGTCTCGTTGCCGCTGAAATTGTAACGGGCGTTGAACGAGAGCGTTCTGCCGGCCTTGCCGAGTTTCTGGCGGAAGAGGAAGAAACCATTTGTCTTCCAGTTGTTGTTGGAACCGGTGTTGCTGGTGAAACCGTCATTCGTTCTGGAAGTCGCCCCGTTTCTCTCAGTCAAGGTCGAGAACTCAGAAATCTCATTGAAGTCTCCGTTACCGAAACTGACCTGCGGCTGGAACAAGATCGAGGTGTTCTCCGAGAACTTATGCTCCAGGCGGACTCCGAAACGGTGACCGTCAGAATTGGTCGTGTTGGATCCCTTGTTGTTATAGATAAGGTTGTGGTCGTCAAGGTAGGTGATCTTCTTGCTCTCCTCCTCGACATAAGTCTCATTGTTGTTGTAGAGGTAGTTGCCGCCGAGATCCATCTTGCCGTCAAACAGGCTGGTGTTGCCGTTCAGACCGCCCATCCAGGACGTTGTGATTCCGTTGCCAGGACCCCAACCACGGCTTCCGCGGCCCATTCCGCCACCACCGCCGCGCATTCCCTGCATCATGCTTCCGGCCAGGTCGTTAAAGCCTCGGTTGTTGGTGTTGTTGCCGTTGATGATGACGCTGAGTTGATTCTTATCTGTAAAACGACCAAGGAACCCGGCTCCTTGATAGCGCCAGTCACCGTTACCGGATGACAACTCAGAGCCAGAGACTTGCTTGCGGACATCGTGGCCGGCTCCCGCCATAATGTTTCCGAAAAGACCATTCATCATGCCCTTTTGAATAGAGAGATCGATGACAGTCTCATCGTTGCCGTCATCGATGCCGGTAAACTCAGCCTGCTCGGACTTCTTCTCGACCACCTTAACCTTGTCAATGATCTTTGCGGGAATATTCTTGGACGCGAGTTGCGGGTCGTCAAGGAAGAATGTCTTGCCGTCGATTGTTATCTTGCTGATTGTCTGTCCGTTCGCAGTGACAGTCCCGTCCTCGGAAACCTCCACGCCTGGGAGCTTTTTCAACAGGTCTTCCAAGACATCATTTTCGGTTGTCTTGAATGACGATGCGTTATATTCAATAGTGTCCTTCTTGATCACGATCGGGTTGCCTGTGGCGGAGACACTTGCGGCATCCAGAACCTGCTTGTCAGGATCCATTTTCAGGACACCGAGATCCAGTTTTCCTTTGACCTCCACATCCTTGGTGAGAGTCTTATAGCCAAGAAGTTCAGCCTTAAGGACATATTTCCCTGCGGCTACTTTCTCAAATGTGGTCTTGCCCTTGTCGTCACTGAGGGCATACTTGTAGGGTTTGGTGTCCCCCGGTTTCGTGATGGAAACGGTGGCGAATCCGACCGCCTCTCCGGTGGAAGAATCCGTAAGCGACAATGTGACCGTGCCGCCACCCTGGGCAAAGGCCAAAGAAAAAGCCGACATGATGCCGGCTACAAAAGTGATGAATTTCTTTAAGTTCATAAGGAATACTCAACTAATCAACCTAACGCTTCTTTTGACAGAAAAATGCGGTTCTGGTTTAATCCACACGGCAAAAAATGCAGAATAAAAAAAGAATATTACACATGAATATATCAGAGCGAAGCGAAGTTGCAGTATTGCACGGCAATCACTTCACCCTATCCGGATGCTCTTTGATGAATTTCTCCCAACCTCCGGAGCCTTTGACCTTCGCCAAAGGGTTGGAAATATTATAGTAATGACAAAGGGCAATCGCAAGCGCATCCGACGCATCCAGATGCTCCGGCTGGAAATCCACGCCCAACGTCTTGCGTAACATCACGCTCACCTGCTCCTTGGAAGCGGCTCCGTTGCCAGTGACCGCCTGCTTGGCCTCCCGGGGAGCATATTCAGAGATATCCGTGATGCCATATTCAAGAGCAGCGAGCATCGCGGCCCCTTGCGCACGCCCCAGCTTCAGAATGACTTGCGCGTTTTTGCCGTAGAACGGCGACTCCAGCGCCATCTCGGTGCCGTGGTAGGTCTTGCAGACTTCGGTGACGGTGTCATAAATCTGCCGAAGTTTTGAATATGCGTCCGCCTCTTTCCGAAGGTCCAGAACGCCCATATCCACGAACACGGGTTTGCCGCTGATGACATCAATGACCCCGAAACCAAGGAGATTGGTTCCGGGGTCTATTCCTATGATGGTTGTCTTTGGCATAATTGCACTCGCTTCAAATTCTTACAATATTCTTTCTCGTTCCAAATGAATTGCAAAGACAACTTAATTCACGTTAGCCTTTTCCTAAATCCCTCTCCTCGGGGGAGGGACTTACCTCCGCAAGCGGTGAGTTTTAGTCAATGCAGTCGAATCCGGTGTAAGGACGGAGAACCTCAGGGATAACAATCTTGTCGTCCTTCTGGTTGTCCTCAAGCAGGGCGGCGACCACACGTGGGAGAGCGAGCGAGCTTCCATTCAGGGTGTGGCAGAGCTGCATCTTGCCCTCCGCGTCACGGTAGCGCAGGTGCAGACGGTTCGCCTGATAGGTCTCGAAGTTGGAAACAGATGAGATCTCAAGCCAACGTCCCTGGGCTGCTGACCACAACTCGAAATCGTAGGTGATGGCTGAGGTGAAGCTCAGGTCGCCACCGCAAAGACGAAGGATCCTGTACTTCAGACCGAGCTTGTTGACGATGCCCTCAACGTGGGCAACCATCTCGTCCAGAGCCGCATAGGAATTCTCAGGCTTCTCGATGCGCACGATCTCGACCTTGTCGAACTGATGCAGACGATTCAGGCCTCTCACGTCCTTGCCGTAGGAACCAGCCTCGCGGCGGAAGCACGGAGTGTAGGCGGTCATCTTCTGCGGGAAGTCATCATTGCCGAGAATGACATCTCTGAATATGTTGGTGACAGGCACCTCGGCTGTAGGGATGAGATAGAAGTCATCCAGACCCACGTAGTACATCTGGGCCTCTTTGTCAGGCAGCTGACCGGTACCGAAACCTGAGGCGGCGTTGACCATGATCGGCGGCTCGACCTCCTTGTAGCCGGCGGCCGTGTTGATGTCGAGGAAGAAGTTGATGAGTGCTCTCTGGAGTTTCGCGCCCTTGCCCTTATAGACAGGGAATCCGGCTCCGGTAAGCTTCACACCAAGGTCAAAGTCGATGATGTCGTATTTCTTGGCGAGTTCCCAGTGAGGAAGAGCGTGCTCAGGAAGGTTGACCTCTGGACCGCCCATCTTCACAACCTGGTTGTCCTCGGCTCCCTTTCCAGGGATAACGAGGTCGCAAGGCATATTCGGAAGGAGAACCAACTGGGCGTTGAGTTCCTTGTTGTTCTCGTCAGCCTTGGCGAGGAGTTCTGATGACTTCTCCTTGAGTTCGGCGACCTCTTTCTTCACCTCTTCGGCCTCGGCCTTCTTGCCGTCTTTCATCAGACCGCCAATCTGCTTGGTGAGCTGATTCTGCTTGGCCACGATGGCGTCGCTCTCTGTCTGGAGAGCCCTTCTGTTGGTGTCCAGTTCGAGGACTTTTTCAACGATGGCCCTCGCATCGAAATTCTTTACTGCCAGCTTCTCGATCACGTGCTGCGGATCGTCACGAAGCGTCTTGAGTGTTAGCATAGTATATGAATAGTTTAATTACAAACAAAAAAGAGGACAGGCAC
>DCCQ01000109.1:0-27903 GCA_002314195.1 Bacteroidales bacterium UBA1077
TTGACTAAAGTAGGGACGACTAGGTACTATCAAATAGATCTGTCCTTCAGCGATCATCGTCATATTCATAATCAGGTTCGACATATATATTGTTCGATAGAATTTCTGGGGGCAAAAGTAATCATGCCCGGACTAAATGCAAGGGAACAAGGGTGGTAGATTTCGTTCTGACACGAAATTTACCACCTGGCGACAAAATTTACCAGCAAATTTACCAGAAGGCCTTTCAGAGAAGCATCATCACCTGGCCGGATATGACGCGGAGAAACATCTCCATCGGATAGACTGTGGCGTAGGCCACGGACGGCTCATCGTCATCGACTGTCGTGAGCGCATAGTTGAGCGCTATCGGGTTCGCCATGGCCGCGCACAGCATTCCGACATTCTCTGAATAGTCTGTCCTGCAGAATTTGGCGGCTATGAATCCGACCAGCAGGACCGGGACAATCGTCAAAAGAACGCTGACAGCAATCCACAGCAAGCCTTCCGGCCTAAGAACAGTCGCGAAGAAATCCGGACCGGCACTGAGTCCCAACCCGGCGAGATAGACCGTCAAACCGAACTGCCTGAGCATAAGATTGGCGCTGTGTGTAGTGTAAGTGGTAAGATGTATTCTGGGACCGAACGCGCCCATTAATATTCCTATGACTATCGGGCCTCCCGCTATACCAAGCCTGACGGGCACGCTCATTCCCGGAATGGAAATAGGAAGACTGCCGAGAATCAAGCCCAGCATCAGCCCGATGAAGATAAACAGAAGATTAGGGTTGCGGAGTTCCTTTTCCTGATTGCCAAGCACTTCCGCGACACGGTCAATAGCTTTCTGCTCCCCCACTATGGTCAGTTTATCCCCGATCTGAAGCCTCAAGTCACGGGATGGAAGCAGGTCGATGCCCGCGCGGTTCACCCTCGTGATGTTGATCCTGTAGGCGTTGCGGAGATGAAGATCACCGAGTTTGGCGCCGTTCACACTCGCCTTGGTCACGAAAACATGTCTGGACACCAGCATACCGTCCAGATGGTTCCAGTCGATGTCCTTCTTGTTCCAATCCTTCACGACTTTCTCTCCGAACAACTGCTCTGCCGCGCCGGCGTCCTTCTCGCGCGTCAGGACAAGCACGTGCTCGCCTTCCTCAAGGACGGTGTCGCCGTCAGGGATGATCACCTGGCCACGGCCTTCGCCGGCATATTTCCAGACCCTTGACACGACAATACGGATGTGGGCGTCCTTCATGATGTCCCTGATGGTCTTGCCGAAGACGGCAGGATTGCTCACCCTGAACTCATTGATGAACGTCTGATTGTCGTGCAAAGCCTTCGGGATGCGGTTCTTGCGGAACGCCAGCGAAAGGATTACAACACAGAGAATCACACCTACCACGCCAAAAGGATAACCGACGGCACAAGCGGTCGCCATCTCATTGGAAACATCAGAAGCCGAAGGATCAATCTGAAGCAGAGTCTGTTGCGCCGCGCCGAGCATCGGAGTGTTTGTCGCCGCGCCGGTCAGAAGCCCCGTTGCCACAGGTAACGAGATGCCGGTCAACCGGCTTATTCCCAACGTCATCAGTGTTCCGGTCAAAAGCACCGCAAAAGCCAGGATGTTCAGTTTGATTCCGCCCTTCTTCAACGAAGGGAAGAAACTCGGGCCGACCTGAAGGCCAAGTGTGAAAACAAACAGCACCAGACCGAAATTCTGTGCCAGCGCCAGCATGCGCGGATCGACGCTGAGTCCGAAATGGCCGACAACGATTCCGGCGAAAAACACGAATGTCACCCCGAGGCTGACACCCTTGAACTTGATTTTGTTGCAAAGAAGTCCTATGACGCAAATCAAAGACAGGACGAGAATCGCCTGAATGTAAGAATGTTCTGTGAATATCTCTACGAACCAGTCCATAGCCCGAAAATAAATGTCCGTAAAGATAGTGAGAAATATTCATTAATTTTGTTCCATGAATATGCCAGCGTCCAGGAAAAGGAGTGTTTCCAACAAGGGAAATGCGAAAGGTCGGAAGCCCTTGCAGGAAAAGCGGAAGCCACGAAGGAAAAGAAAGCCCAGGAAAGTCAACCTCGGGGCTTGGAAAGCCGTAGGTGTCGCCTGTGCTGTCGTGCTGACTCTGGTGGTGTTGTTCCATGATCGGGGCGGTTCAGGCAATGGCGAGACAGGGGCAAAAGTCCCGCCGGGCGACTGGCGCTACGGAATAGACATCTCCCACCACAACGCGGGCAATATTGTTTGGGACTCTCTCTATGTGCTGACAGACAAGTATGGCAGGACGATAAGGAACCATCATCTGGCCAAGGACATCCGCCCGGTAAGTTTCGTGTTCATCAAAGCCACAGAAGGAGTGTCAATGGTGGACAAGGACTTCAAAAGGAACTGGAACGATGCCGGCAGATCAGGACTCCGCCGTGGAGCGTACCACTTCTTCAGAAGTTCAAAGGACGGAGAGGCACAGGCACGGCTGTTCATAAAGACAGTGGGAGAATTGAGATTCAAGGATTTGCCTCCAGTGCTGGACATCGAGACCATTCATCACGGAGGCTCCAGGAAAAAGTTGAACGAGGAGGCTCTGAAATGGCTCAGGATGGTAGAGGCTCATTACGGCAAGAGGCCTGTCATCTACGCCGGCTCATCTTTCGCCAAGGACTGCCTAAGCAAGGACATTACAGAGAATTATCCGATCTGGATAGCTCACTACGAAAAAGACAGGCCGTCTTTCGATGGCTGGACTTGGTGGCAGTTCACCGACAAGGCTGTCGTAAAAGGGGTTCCCGGTTTGGTTGACCTCAGCGTCATGAAGAGGTAGTGCCCTGATTATCTTTGAACAAGGAACAGATTGAGCGATTTCACCGCCGAAAAGAGACAATCAGCGGAATATTTTCGTATTTTTGTGAGTTTAATACTGACACACAATGGAAGAAGCGAAAAATCCTACGGCCGAGGAGCCGAAAAGACTCAACTTTCTTGAGGAGATAATTGAAGACGACCTTAAATCCGGAAGAGTTAAGAGCGTGATGACGCGTTTCCCTCCGGAGCCTAACGGGTACCTCCATCTCGGACACGCGAAGAGCATCTGCATCAACTTCGGTCTCGCGCAGAAGTACGGCGGCAAGACCAACCTGCGATTCGACGACACCAACCCGACCAAGGAGGACACTGAATATGTCGACTCGATCAAGGAAGACATCCAGTGGCTCGGCTTCCATTGGGACAAGGAACTTTACGCTTCCGACTATTTCGACCAGCTCTACGCATGGGCCGAGCAGATGATCGAGCGCGGTCAGGCCTACGTGGATGACCAGACACAGGAGGAGATCAGCAAGGGACGCGGCACGGTGGACAAGCCGGGAACCGAGAGTCCTTACAGAAACCGCACAGTAGAGGAGAACCTCCGGCTGTTCAGGGAGATGAAGGCCGGCAAGTACGCCGACGGAGAGAAGGTTCTCCGCGCGAAGATCGACATGGCCTCCCCGAACATGATGTTCCGCGACCCTATTCTTTACAGGATCAAGCACGCCTCGCACCACCGCACGGGCGACAAATGGTGCATCTACCCTATGTACGACTTCACCCACGGACAGTGCGACTCCATAGAGCACATCACACATTCAATCTGCACCCTTGAGTTCGATGTTCACAGACCGCTCTACGACTGGTTCATCAAGGCCCTTGAGATCTGGCCGAGCCATCAGTACGAGTTCGCCAGGCTGAACCTGACATATACCCTGATGAGCAAGAGAAAGCTCCTTGAGCTCGTCCAGAAAGGTCTTGTCTCAGGCTGGGACGACCCTCGTATGCCTACTCTCTGCGGAGTGCGCCGCCGAGGCTACACGGCGGAGGCGCTCAGGATGTTCTGCGAGAAGATCGGTGTCTCCAAACGCGACCAGATGATGGACATACAGCTGCTGGAATGGTGCGTGCGTCAGGACCTCAACGCGAGGTCCAACAGGTACATGGTCGTACAGAAGCCGTTGAAAGTCACCCTGACGAACTGGGAGCCTGGCAAGGTCGAGTGGTTCGACTGTCCTCTCAACCCGGCTGAGCCGGAGGGAGCGACCCGCAAGGTTCCGTTCACCGGTGAGTTCTACATCGATCGTGACGACTTCATGGAAGATGCCCCGAAGAAGTTCTTCCGCCTCAAACCGGGCGGAGAGGTGCGCCTCAAGTACACCTACATCATCAAGTGCGAGGAGGTAATCAAGGATGCAGACGGCAACGTTGTCGAGCTGAAGTGCACCTACGACCCGACGACAAAGCCTGGCGGCGGCGAGTGGAGATCAGTCAAAGGCACTATCCACTGGATTTCAACTGAATATGCCAAGGAGATCGAGATCCGCAACTACGACCGTCTCTTCGTCAAGGAGGACATGAACAACATCCCGGAAGACAAGGACTACAAGGATTTCCTCAATCCCGAGTCACTCACGATCGCCAAGGGCTACGCCGAACCGGCTCTTCTGGATGACAATTCCGGCATCGCCGTGCAGTTCGAGCGCACCGGTTACTACTACAAGGATCCGGACAGCACAGCCGGCAAGGTCATATTCAATAAGACTACTGCCCTGAAGGATTCCTACAAGCCTGAATAGCGGAGGTATGAATCTGCCTCTTTTCATAGCACGACGGTACTTGTTCGCGAAGAAATCACACAATGTGATCAACATCATCTCCGCGATCAGTGCCGTCGGCATGGCTATAGGCACAGCCGCCCTGATCATCATCCTCTCGATCTACAACGGCTTCGACGAGCTGGTGAAATCCACCCTAAGCAACGTCGAGCCGGACATTCTCATCACCCCGGCCAAAGGGAAGGTGTTCATTCCCGAGGGCGAGGCGTTCGACCGGATCAAGGCGGATCCTATGGTCGATGAATATAATCTCGTCCTTCAGGAGAATGTGTTTGTGGACTATGACGGCCATCAGGGAATAGCCAAGGCCAAGGGTGTGGACAGCGCCTTCGAGGCCGACTCCCCTCTTGCTGAGCACATCACCAACGGTGAGTTCTCGCTGCACAAAGGGCAGCTTCCCCAGATGGTTGTCGGCGCGGGTCTGGCCTACAAGATGGGCATGAATCCAGCGTTCCTCGCATCCGCCGAATTATATTTCCCGATCAGGGACAGGAACTTCTCGCTCGCCAATCCGGCGGCCTCCATCGAATCAGTGCGGATGCGTCCGGCGGGAATATTCTCGGTCAACCAGCAGATAGACGAAGATCTGATGATTGTGCCGATAGAGGAGATGAGACGTCTGCTTGGCTACGAGGAGGAGGTCTCGGGGGTTGAGATCCGTCTGACAGAAGGAGCCACGGCGAAAGACATCAGAACAGCGATCAAGCATATTCAGAAAGAGCTGGGGCCTGATTTCAAGGTACTTGACCGCTTCCGCCAGAATCCGTCGCTCTACAAGATGATGCGCTACGAGAAGGCCGCCATCTACCTCATCCTCATCTTCGTCATCATCATCATCGCCCTGAACATCTTCGGCAGCATCACGATGCTCATCATCGAGAAGAAGGACGACATCGAGACCTACCGCAGTCTCGGAGCCACGGACAAGATACTCCGACGCACATTCACTCTTGAAGGCTGGCTGATCTCGCTTCTCGGCCTCGCCGCCGGCCTCGTCATCGGCATAGGCTTCTCCCTCGCCCAGCAGCACTTCGGCTTCATCAAGATGCCCGGCAGCTTCCTAGTGAACGCCTACCCCGTCATCCTCCAGTGGCAGGATGTCCTCGCCACCGTCGCCGGCGTCGCCCTCATCGGTTACCTCATCGCCCTCCTCCCCGTCCGTCGCAACATCCGGTAGCTTACCATTGTGTAAACACCTGCTTCTACGCAGCCATGGAAAATCAAACCGTGGTGCAGGAATCTCAATTCTCACACCACGGAGAAAATACCAATCCAGCCTGATTATCTGGCTTTCTTGAGAATTATCTCATCGGTAACTCCATTGTTGGCGACAACCTTGAAAGTGTCCTCATCGGTCTTGAGGCGGACAGCCGGGAAAGTCCAGACAACTCCGCTGGATTCCTCGGAGGATGTCATACGGGTGACCAAACGGCCGTTCTGGTAGAGGGTCAGGTACTTGGCGTTGCTGTACACCTTGATGCGGAGATCCTGTCCGGCAGGGAAATATTTGAGACGGCGGGAAGTGATGTAAACGGTGGTCTCGTCCTTGTTCCAGAGGGATTTGTAAAGATAGAACACATCCTTCTTCGTCTGACGGTCACGGGTGACGAGACCCTTGTCGTTCATGTACTTACGATTGTTGTTACGAACGAAATTCACGCCGTCCTCGGAATCCATGAAACCCTCCTGACGATTGGCCACCGGAAAATCAAACAGCACCCACACCGATGTGAAGTTCAGCCAAGGCATCGCCTTGATCTGGCGGGCGTGTGACTCGTGGAAAAGGTTGCCATATTCCTCATAATGCTTGGAGTCGTCCTTTTGGTCACGGATCGCATCGGACTGGTTCCACACGTGGCAGTAAGGATTGACGCCGACACCATATTCAGCGACATTGACCGGAGAGTCTGGTCTCAGCCCGCGGACTTTTTTAAGCGCTGTCGAGAATCCGGTGAACTCGTTAGGGGTTCTGTACCACCCGTAGTAAAGATTTTGGGAGCAGAAGTCTCCTTTGAGGCTCGGATACCCGTCACGTGCGAGGCTGGAGCAGTCCGTGAATCCCACGAAACGGTCCGGATCAAGTTTTTTGGTGAAGTTGTAAAGCCTTTCGGTCTCCCTTGCGACAATCCCGGCGTCAAAAGCCCCTTGAAGATTATTGTTGTTTCCCCATGTGTCCAATTCGTTCCACATTCCCCAGAACGCGATGGAAGGGTGGTTGTAAAGATTGTTCACCATCTCTTTCATCTGATGGTGGATGTTGTTGAAATAGCCTTGCGTGGCATCCGTCCCGCAGACGTTGACCCAAGGGACCTCCGTCTGCACGATGATGCCCAACGAGTCACATAGTTGGAAGGCAAAGTCATTGTGAGGATAGTGTGCCAGACGCAGGAAATTGGCGCCGAGTTCCTTGACAATGCGGTAGTCGCGGCGGTAGTCAGCCTGTGTCAAGGCTGAAGCCTTGCCGTCAGCATCCTGATGCATGGCGACTCCGCGAAGAGGGTAAGGGCGGCCGTTGAGGATGAATCCCCTGTCAGGATCCATCTCGATGGAACGGTAGCCCACCTTGGTCTCGGCTATGTCCATCATTCTCTTGCCCCTGAACATTTCGACTCTGACAGTATAGAGGTAAGGATCCTTCATGCCGTCCCAGAGGTGCATGCCGGAAAGGATGAACTCGTGGTCGAAGTCATATTCAGAAAACGCCCTGACCGGAACCTCTCTGTCAGCCTGGTAGCCAAGAGCGCCGTTCGCCTCCAGCAGCTGCACGCGCACAAGGATATTGGCGTCCCGGTTGCTTGGGTTGACGATCTTCGCCCTCACATTGGTGACGACCTTTTTCTTGGTGACCTCCGGCGTCTCGCAGCGAAGCCGGTACATACCGTACTCCTCCGGCGAGAAATAAACATCCTCCATCACGAGAAGCCAGACTGGATTGTGCAGGCCGCCGTTCTTGTTGAAATCGGATGTTACAGGAATCATGTCCACATCCTCGGAATTGTCGCAAATCACTTCCACCCTGTTGGCCCCTTTGTTCAAAGCTTCGGTGATGTTCACCGAAAAAGGAGTGTAGCCACCCTTGTGAGCGGCGACCTGCTCTCCGTTGACTTTTACCACGGCAGCCTGGGCCGCCCCTTCAAAGAACAGATAGTGAGTCTTCTTCACATCGCTGATCCTCAAATCGCAACGGTAGGTCGCCTTGCCACGGTAATAGTAAGGTGAATGGCCATCCTCCGCATTGTAAGAATGAGGAACCTCAACTGTCTCCCAATCAGAGCCATCCTTGCTGAATTCCCACTCTTTCAATTGTTCCTGACGGAATCCACGGATCTGTGCCTCCATCGGGAGGACAGCAAAAAGAAACGCCGCCAAGACGGCTAAGAATAAATGTCTTTTCATCAAGATGAATGATTTACGCATATTTAGACAAAGTTAGCAATAATCATCGGAATTTCTTATCTTCGCAGCCTATAAACGTTAATCATTTCTCCTTATGGACAGGAATAGTTTAAGAGACTATGAAAAGACCAGGAAGGTTCACGACTGGTTCAGATACTTCGCTCCGGTGTTCATCACTTTCTCAGTGACTCTTGGCCTCATCACCAGGATGATTCTGCTTTTCGTTCCCCCGACCGTGATCGGATTCAGCGCCGTGGAATGGCTGAAAATATTCCTGCTCGGCCTTGTAAACGACGCGGCTTTCTCGATTCTGGCACTAGCTCCGGCGATGTTGATCCAGGCCACGTTGAATGACGCCAAGTACAAAAAGCCGCTCAGCATCGTCATTGGCACCATACTGCTCGCATTCGCGATTTATTCATTCCTGTCATCCAACATATTCACTGAATATGGTTCCGTCGTTCCTACGATAGCGCGATCGCTCTCTGTCCTTCTGCTTTGCGGATTCTGTCTGCGGCTGTTCATTCCGGACATCAGAAAGGGCTGGTGCAAGGCGGGGCTTCTGTTCACCATGGGGCTATACATATTCCTGATGATTTTCAACGTCATCTCTGAGTGCATCTTCTGGAATGAGTTCGGAGTCCGCTACAACTTCATCGCCGTTGACTATCTGGTGTACACCAACGAAGTAATCGGGAACATCATGGAGTCCTACCCTGTCCTGCCTCTGTTCCTCGGGGTGCTGTTGATGGCGGTGCTTGTCAGCTGGAGGATGTTCCGTCGTTTGGATTTCCGCGAGGCTGGCAACGGAGGGGCCGTCCAGTTCCTGGCGACATTCGTGATCTATGCGGTCCTTTTCACCGGAAGCTTCTTCTGGCTGCGCTTCAGCTACCGCAACCTCCAAAGCGGCAACAACTATGCGACGGAGCTTCAGTGCAACGGATGCTGGAACTTTCTCGAGGCGTACAGCAGCAGCACTCTTGAATATGACAGATTCTACCAGATGCTTCCCGTCGATGAGGCATCGGATCTCAAACTTGCGCTCTGCAATCAAGACGGAGATGGTGTACAGGCCATAAAGGACTCAATACCGGCCATCAAAAAGAACATCGTGGTGATAGCCGTGGAGAGTCTCAGCGCTGACTTCCTCTCCGCCTACGGCAACGAGGACGGCATCACCCCGAACCTCGACACTCTTATCGAAAAGAGCCTCGTGTTCGACAACCTTTACGCAGCCGGCAACCGTTCCGTCCGTGGCCTTGAGGCCCTCACCCTCTGCCTTCCTCCGAGCGCCGGGGAAAGCCTTATCAAACGGCCTGACAACGCCGGCCTGTTCTCAACAGGCACAGTGCTGAGAGCCAACGGCTACACCACCTCGTTCATCTACGGAGGCGACAGTTATTTCGACAACATGCGCACTTACTTCTCCGGCAACGGCTTCGAAATCATCGACAAGTCCAGCTACCCGAAAGAGGACATCACGTTCGCCAACATTTGGGGGACATGTGATGAGGATTCGTACAGGGTGGCTCTGAAAGAGTTCGACAAGAAGGCCGAGAGCGGCACTCCGTTCCATGCCATCATATTCACAATCAGCAATCACCGCCCGTACACATTCCCTGAAGGGAAGATCACCTACGATGGTGAGATGAAGTCGCGCTCCGCTGCCGTGAAGTACACCGATTTCGCCATCGGACAGTTCCTTGCCGAGGCCTCGCGCAAGCCTTGGTTCGCGGGCACCGTCTTCGTCATCGTGGCCGACCACTGCGCCTCCAGCGCCGGCAAGACCAGCATCCCGGTAGACAAGTACCACATCCCGGCGATCGTATATTCCCCTGGCTTCATCCGCCCTCAAAGAGTGGAGAAACTCTGCTCCCAGATCGACCTGATGCCGACCGTCTTCTCCCTGCTGCACTTCTCCTACGATTCGAAGTTCTACGGCCAGAACATACTTGCTCCTGAATATAACCAAAGAGCTTTCATGGCCACCTATCAGGATCTTGGCTACTACAGCGACGATGTGCTGACCGTCCTCTCCCCTGTCCGCAGAGTCCAGCAGTTCGACGTGGCTTCGACCGAGCCTTGGCATAACACCGAGACTCCGAAAGCGGATTCAGCCGACTCTCTTGTCAAGGAGACCCAGGCTTTCTACCAGACCGTCAACCTTCAGCCCGTGGCCAAGGAATAGACATCACCTCTGGCAGTCCATACGATCGGTGCGCAGAAAGTATAGTTTCACGCACCGACTTGGTGTTTATGCCCCGCCCGTGCGCCCGACAACCTTTTCCACTCACAATCCGTTCCGCAAAGGTAAGTACCACGAATAGGCGCCACCTACGCCCACAAGCAGCCTCAGTTGACAATCTGTGATTTGCGATTTGGATAATGTCTGCTATCCTTGAATTACCACATCTCGAACGGCAGGATAGACATTGTCCTCGGAAGCCTTCAAGAATCATGACGGCGGAATTACTTGAAGATAATGCCGCCGTCGTTCTTTATTTTGTCATCGACAGGAGCGAAAACTCCAGTGAATGTGCCCCTCGGGCCGAGTCGTGACGAGGTGGCCGGGGATTGAATATAACCGATTGCCCGGCAACATCACTTCTTCGGTTGGAAAATCACATCCAAAACATCCGGATTGTCAAACATCCTGTCCGCAAAGTCCTTGATGTCCTCCGGGGTCATGTTCCTGAGAATCTCCTCAAAGTCAGCCGGGTCATTGTTGTTTATGTCGTAGATATAATACGTGGTGATTACTGACAGCCAGTATGAATTGTGAGGCTTGGACTGTTCAAAGTCCTTAAGCAGTTTCTTGGTGACGTTGGTTATCTCATCCTCGGAGACTCCCTCATTCTTGATCTTCTCGACCTCGGCATAGACAAGAGACTTAAGATACTCCGCCTTGTCTGGATCGCAGTTGAAGGTCATCGTCATCGTGTAAACCTCGACAGGTTTCTTCGAGGCCTCGCTGCTTACGGTGACACCGTATGTGCCACCTTCCTTTTCCCGGATGCTCTCTGTATAGCGTACATCCAAGATGCCTCTTAATACATTGTTGCAGTACATGTCGTGAAGATTGTACGGCATTTCCTTGCGGAAACTTGTCACCACAAACGCCTTGGGTGTCTCCATCTTGACAGGGATCACCTTCTTCACAACGCCCTTCGGCGCCCTTACCATGTCGTCCACCCAATCCTCTCTTTCCTCGGAAGTTGGCAGGGAGCCGAGGTATTTCTCCACCAAAGGTTTGAGTTCTTCCGCATCGACATTGCCCACGATGAAGAACGTGAAGTCGGCAGCATTGGCAAACCTCTCTTTGTAGATCTCGTACATCCTCTTCATATCTATGCTTTCCAGGTACTTACGGCTCAAAGGCTGTGTACGCGGATTGTAATTGGATGTTATGAAGTCTATGGAGTCCTGAATGATCTTGTTAGGATTCTTGCATATCTTGTCAACATTTGCAAGATTCTGGTTCAGGATAGACTGGAACTTCACTTCATCCATTCGAGGTGAAGTGAATCGCAGATACAACAGTTCAAACATTGTCTCCAAATCCTGAGGAGTGGAGCTTGCCGTGATGACCTCATTATCCGTCCCGATGGTTGTAGAGCAGGAAACCATCTTGCCGGCCAAAGCCTTTCCCAATGCGATTGAGTTGAACTCTCCGGCACCGTAGGCGTTGGTAAACACCGCCGCGTTCTCTGCGTTCGGGAGATCCTTCGCTCCGTATAGAGAAGTACCGCCGTAACTGTGGGCGTACAATGAGACATTATCCTTCTCATAATCCGCCTTCTTGTAAACAACTTTGATTCCGTTTTCCAGAATCCACTCCTCCGCATCGAAAAGATCTACAGGGATAACTTCCTTTACCTTTGAGCCTTTCAGATTCTCAGGCACCAGTTCCTGACCGATGAACTCATCCTCAAAAGGCAGGATGGAGTTGTCTCCTTCCACGACATTGATGATTCCCCTGACCTCATCTTCCGTCAGATGCGTCACATCATCCGGCCCGGTGATGACCGCCACCTGATTCTTTTTGGCAAACCACGGCTTGGCATATTCCATTATTTCCTTGACGGTTATCTTCGGGATGACCTTGGTGGCATAGTCATAATAATCCTCATACTCCAGCAGCGGTTCTCTCAACAGGAAATGGTCTTTTATGTCACTCACGAAAGACTCGTTACTGAACTTGTCACGCTGCTTGTACGAAGACTCCATCGCAGAGAGAAGTGTTGCCTTTACTCTTTCCAACTCACTGTCAGAGAAGCCGTACCTCTTGACTCTTTCGTTTTCGGTCAGAATTGTTTTCAACGCCTCTGTCTCCTCATTCGGCTTCGCGGTCGCAGAGCAGGAATATGCGGCATAATTCCTTACCAGGCCACCATACTTAATTGAGCCACCAAGATATGGAGGATCGCTCTGCTGCATGATTTCAGAAAGGCGGTTCGCAATCATTGAATTGAAGAAGCTTGACAACAGGCCTTCCCTTAGGTAAGAGAATTTGTCCTTATCGGTTCTCTTGTCAGGGATGATGGTCAGGATCTGCACATTTGATGCGGTAGCCTCCTTGTCCGTGCCAAGGGCATAGTACATCTCATCGTGCTCCGGGATGCCATATTCAATCCTTTCCTTTGGATTCTCCACCGCGGGGATAGGCTCGAACATGGTCTTTATCTTCTCAACGGTCTTCTCCGCATCCACATCACCGACCACTGCTATAGCCTGCAGATCCGTGCGATACCAATCATGATAGAAGTCACGAAGGGACTGCGGCTTAAACGTGTTGATTATGTTCAGGTCACCGATGACATCACGCTTCGCGTACTGGGAATCCTTGTAGATGACAGGGTTGATCTGCAGACCTATCCTGAAACTTGGGTTACGGCGGGTTCTCCACTCTTCAGAGATCACGCCCCTCTCGCTGTCAATCTCTTCCTCAGCCAACGTCAGATAGTGTGACCAGTCGTGCAGTATCATGAGGCAGGTGTCCACCAAGGTGACATCCGTCGTCGGCACGGAACTGATATTATAGACAGTCTCATTCTTTGCCGTGTAGGCATTCAGGTTCCCGCCAAAGGAAACGCCATGACGTTCCAAGGTCTTGATTATTCCTTTCCCGGGAAAATTGTCCGTACCCTGAAAAGCCATGTGTTCCAGAAAGTGGGCAAGTCCGTTCTGGTCATCGTTCTCCAGAATCGCACCGACATTCTGAATGATGTAAAAGCTTGCCCTGTCCTTAGGTTCCTCATTATGCCTCACATAATATGTCAGGCCGTTGGACAATTTGCCTGTCAGAATCTTGTCCGAAACAGGAATTTTCTTGTTGTCTCTGCCGCAGCCGGAGACCATCAAAGCCACAAGCAAGACAGAAAATAGAATTCTTCTCATCTTCTTTTTCTCCGTATTAAAACAACCATGCAAGATATCAATATTATTCCGGGAATCAGCCATTTATAGATAAACGCCATCCATGGCAACACCTCATGGGAGGCTGTGTAGCGAGTGTCAGGAGAAGGTTCCCTTCCGATGTTGATTGGGTATTCGCCCAAAGTCATGCTATACATGAATTCATTGAAATAGTCAAAATTAGCCGCTGTGACACCAGCTCTGTTGGCATTCAGTTCCTTCGGCGAGAACATGTCGGAGTCACCGGTCACGATAATGATCTGATCTTTGCCCTTAACTCTCCTCGAAGCTACGGATGCGACGGTGTACTGTTTTTCTACCTCTCCGTCTGATGGATTAAGCACAGATTTCTCATTGGCGAAATCACGTGTCTTTGTCTCAATCCATACGCCTTTGTCATCAGTAAGCATAATGTCGTCCACATAGAAACCGTTTTCCGACGGCAATCTTTCTATTGCGCAGGCTGAAGTCATTGTCGCCTTGATGCCACGCTCTGACATGGCAGCGAAAGAAGGACTCATCGTCTCACTGGTCCGAACATTCGCAATAATCAAGTCATCAGAGAACAATTCGTTCGGTGACACCAAAATATCATCCGCAAATTTGAGTCCGAACGGCTCAACGAGAGGATTCATGTCCTTCTGACGGCGTGGTTCGCCCAGAATGAGCGCGTTGCCTCCCCTGTCGAGAAACTTCCTATAGTTTTCCAGTTCCCGCTCTGAGAAAGGAGACTTGACATCAGAGATCACCAAGAAATCCACATCAATAGGGATAGGCTTTTCAAGGCTTATCTCCCTCGGAGCGAATCCTTGATTGATCAGTGCGTGGCGCGCCACTCTATGCGTAGCCAGAAGACCGTATCCATTGTCGCCATTGTCAGACATGCTTCTCTCACCATGACCGGTGACGAAAGCGGGGACGGCAGACCTGTCCACCAAGGTTTTCATGGCGACGGTGATCTCCGTTTCACTAGGATGAATGTGACTGTCGTCATATATCCTTAAAATAGCCTTGCGGCCGTTGTCCCGGCTGAGCACACGCACCAGCCTGCCGCCTTCCGCGCGGATGTCGTCCATTGCCCATACCTGCTCCTGAGACAGATAGGTGGTGGTGTCCTGACGGCTCCAGCGATAGATCGCTTGGACCAGGTCATGAGGTGTCTTGTCTTTATATTCATCCCTCTCGTACCTGTAATTGCTGTAGAAGTCACCATAGTAATAGACATATTTCTGCTTGATGTCCGGTTTGAAGCGGAGGTACTTCTCAAACCGCTTCAGATCTGTGTTCTTGCTACGGGGCTCGGCATAGAACCATGTCTCATCAAGCACATTGGCATAGGTGGTTATTGTAAGCCCATCTGTGATCTTGGACATGATCTCCTGGCTATATTCAGTCAAAGTATTGCTCTTCACCTGCGTTGCGTCATAGTACTTGATAAACTTAGGACGCGAGCTGAGGATTCCCAAGCCGAACACCACCACAAAAACAGCGGCATAGTCGAGGACTGTTTTCCAAACCGGAAGTTTTAGCCTCTGCCCTCTCAGCTTGATGACTGACATTGAAAGAAAGAGGAAGATAACAAGGACGAAGTACAGCAGTTCCCTGGTGCAGATCATTCCATCCAGAAACACCTTCGAGCGTCCTGAGATAGACAGCCAGAAAGTGATGTCGCGTACGAAATCATATTCCTGTCCGACATTGCCGATAAAGTTCAGGACGGCCAGGACAATCAGCGTGCTGATGACCGCGACCACCTGATACCGCGTGATTGTGGACAGGAAAAGGCCGATGGCTGAATATGCGCAGATTGTGATGTACACGCCCAGTGCGGCCACCATCATCATCTTCATGTCCGGACTCTGAACATACATTCCCACAAAAACAGTGGGAAGGCACATTACGAAAACTAGTATCAGACCATAGACCATAGTGGAAAGGTACTTCCCGATGATGATCTGGAAATTGGAAACCGGGGATGAGTAAAGCAGTTTTATGGAACCGCTGCTGTACTCACGGCTCATGAGACCCATTGTCAGAAGCGGGATGTACAGGTAAAGATTGTTCAACATCTGCACAAAAAGCCCCCTCAACCCACTGATCAGATTGGCGGTCGCCCCGTAAACAGGATAACCCATTTCCTGATACCTCAAGGCATCCGTGTAAAGTCCACAGAAGGTGGTCCCGACCTGAAACGCGAAAACCAATAGTATAAGCCACGCTATAGGCGAGAAGAAGAACACCTTCAGTTCCGTCTTCAATATTCTTAATATAGACCTCATGTATTATTCAAATGATTTACCTGACAATTTTGCGAATACCTTATCCAATGATTCCTTCTCAAGGAATATCTCCCTCAACTGCCATCCGTTCTCACAAGACGCCTTTACCACCCGGCTCACGATACTGTCGTCGCCTGTGAAATGCAGACGGATCCTGGTACGGGTAAGTCTCTCGACCCTCTCTATTCCCTCAATCTTCATAAATTCCTCATCCGCAGGTGGGTTGTGCATGATGGTTGTAAGGGCGGACGGATCCATATAGGCGTTGAACTCATCAAGCGTCCCCTTGAAGACCATGTTGCCATGCTCGATCATCATGATATAATCGCAGACAGCCTGAACCTCCGAAAGAATATGCGTGGAGATGAGCACGGCTCTGTCCTCCGCAATTTCCCTGATCAGGCCTCTGATCTCCACAATCTGGTTCGGGTCGAGCCCGTTGGTCGGTTCGTCCAGAACGACAAAAAGGGGTTCGTGGATAATCGCCTGCGCTATACCCACCCTCTGCTGGTAACCACCGGAAAGATTAGAGATCTGACGGTTTCTGAAATGGGTGATCTGGCATTTCTCCATAGCCTTCTCGACAGCTTCCCGCAGCCGGTCCTTAGGCATGAGCCTAAGATCCGCGCAATGGTAAAGGTACTCCTCCACGGTCATCTCCACATGCAAAGGAGCCTTCTGAGGCAGGAAACCGATGTATTTCTTTGCCTCGATCGGATTTTTCCTAAGATTCACACCATTGATGAAGACATCACCCCGGGTCTGGGTCAGAACATTGCAAATGATGTTCATCGTCGTGGACTTGCCCGCACCGTTCGAGCCTAAAAGTCCGAAGACTCCGTTTTGGTCAATCTCGAAATTAATGTCCTTGATTGCCCAATCGGCACTGTAGCGATGCGAGAGATTCTTGACTTCTACAATCTTATGTTCCATAATCTTATTTTCCTTGTCTTCTGGCAATAAGTACGATCCCTGTAATCATCAGGCTCAGAGGGAAAATGCCCAGGAATATAATCTTCAGCCACATGGAGAAGCCGACCGGCAAGTCAATCTCGCCATCCACAGCGTTCACTCTGTCGACGACTATAGGAAACTTGTCACCGGAAAACCATCTGAACGGCCCCTTGACCATAGTATAGTTGGAGGCGTCTATGCCGGAGTGGCCCGTGCTGAGTTCCTCGTTGGCGATGAAGTCAGCGTCTCCGGAAATAGCGATCCTCTGCTCCTTGCCGTCAACCTTTCTGCCCAATGTCACGAAAGTGGAATAGACTCCTGCCTTCTCCCCCGCATTCTCGTTGCAGACAAACTCGCCATCTACAAAGTCTATCGTCTCGTACTCAATCCAAGCCTTATCCGAGGTCTCAAGCAAAGACTTGACCTCGAAATTCTTGACTCCGGAGCAGTCGATCGCCAAAGCGGTCGGCATCAGCACGCGGTAGCCCCACTCGGCCACACTCTTGTAGATCGGGCTGGATTCGATGGCCGCCTGCGTGAAATCAACAGGCACGAAAGTAGGCGATATGTACTGGTTCTCCTGCACCACCAAGCCGTCATAGTATTTCACACCGAGGCGGTTGACCACCGGAGCAAGATACTTTCCGCGCTTGTAGTTTGATAGGATGTACAGGTCGCCACCCCTGTCAATGTAGGAATAGATGTTTGCCAACGCGGTCTCCGACAAAGGTTCGTTAATGTCTGTGATGACCAGGACATCAGTCCCCTCATAATCCGCCGCATTGTCAAGATCGAGTGTCCTCACATCGAATCCCATGTTGTACAACGAATGCCTGAACCACTTGTCGTAACCGACCAGATAGTATCCACGGGCTCCATAATTGTCAAGAGCCCTGGCTCCATACCCTTTCGCGAAGGCGACCATAGGACTCTTCGCCACCAACTTGTTGAACACCATGGACATCTCCTCCTCGGTCGGAAGTTTCTGATTGTCATTGAACATCCTCATCACCTCCTTATGGCCGTGCTGATCCTCGACAATCCTCAGGCACCTGTATTTTTCAGGTGCCAGATCGACGATGGCGTCTATCTCCTCCTTATTGAGGAAGTCCTCCAGTTTCACATTATGTACCGTGCAAAGTTCCTTTGCCCTCTGATCCCACGTCATGTCGGGATAGTTAGCCTCCAAGGTCTTATTCTCACACGGAGCATAGTAATAGACGTATTTCAGTTCGGTGTCAGGCTTGAACCGGATGTACTTCTCCAATCTTTCCTTGTCGTAATTCTTGTTATGCGGATGGAACCAGAAGAATTGTTCGTCGAAAAGGTTCACGTACGTCGTAATAGTCAGCTTATCCTTGATGTTCCTCATTATATCCTGGCTTTCCTTGCAAAGGGTGTTGCTCTGGGTATAAGTGGCATCGTAGTAATATTTCAGTTTAGGGAAAGTCGTGATGTAGCCGCATGCGAGGCAGACTGCGACAATCGCACAATACTTCAGGACCTTGACCTTCATGCTCATGACACTCTTCTCAGTGTTGAGTTTGAAAATGGACAATGACAGGAACAGAGTGATGACGATGATGAAATAGAAGAAATCCTGGCTGGAGAATATTCCGGACAGAAAACTTCTTGACTTACCCGAAAGGTCAAGCCAATAAGTGATATCCCTCATCAAATCACTTCCACGCCCCATGTCTCCCACATTATTCAGGAAAGCAAGTACCGCCAAAGTGCCGATAGCCGCCACCACCTGATACTTTGTTAGGGAAGAGAAGAATATTCCTATCGCTGAATATGCCAAGATCAGCAGATATAAACCCAACAGTCCCACAACAACTATCTTATAGTCGAAATGTGGGGTGAAGATGTGGGTGAACACAGAGAAGAGAGCTATGATCCCTATCAGCACTCCTCCATAGACCACCATTGACAGGAATTTTCCAAGGATTATGGAAGAATTCTTGACAGGGGAAGAGTACAGCAACTTGATGGAGCCGCTCGCATACTCCCTGCTCATAAGCCCCATTGTCAAAAGAGGAATATACAGATAGATGTACCTCTGTATGCCAGGCATGATGCTTGACATCGACGTGCCGAAAACCTGCTGGGACACACTCCATGCGCCACGCCCCAGATCCTTGGAATCCAATATTCCTCCCAAGACATCAACGAAACTATAGCCCACCTGCACAGCGAAGACAAGAAGTAACAGCCAGGCGACCGGAGAATAGAACATCGTGTTCAATTCGATCTTCGCTATTCTTAATGTCTGATTGAAATTATTGTGCTTTCTCATACTGATTTATTTTCGCATTACCGGATAACCGCGCAAAGATCTCATTAAGAGCCGCCCTTTCCACATAAATGCTTTTCAGATTCCAATTCTGCCTGACACTTTCCTGAATATACGTCTCAGTAATGGAAATGTCATCCTTGAGGAATATCCTATAGCAGCCGTCCTCCAGAGCCTCGACACCATTGTTCTCAGTCAGGTTCGCCAGAACCTCCATCGAAGGAGAATTTGCGAACTCTACGATGAAACTCTCAGGAGCGACATAGTTGTCGAATTCCTCCATAGTGCCCGAGAAAACGAGTCTTCCGCTCTCGATCATGTAGATGTTGTCACAGATGGCCTGAACCTCCGAAAGAATATGAGTGGACAGGAGAACCGCATGATGCCTCGCGATGTCGCGTATGAGATTACGGATCTCAACTATCTGATTAGGATCAAGACCGTTGGTAGGCTCATCCAGAACGACGAACTTCGGATTGTGGACAATGGCCTGGGCTATGCCAACCCTCTGCTGGTAACCACCTGAAAGGTTCTTGATCAATCTGTCCTTAAAATGCGAAATGGAACATTTTTCCAATGCCCGGGCAACAGCCTCATCGACTTTGTCCGGCTCCACCAATCTCAAAAACGCGGCGTGCCTGAGGTACTCTCCCACAGTCAAATCCATGTACAGAGGCGGTTGCTGGGGCAGGAATCCAATGTTCTTCTTGGCCTCTACCGGATCCTCACGCAGGTTGACCCCGTTTATGAACACATCTCCTTCCGTCTGATTCAGGACTCCGCAGATAATGTTCATGGTGGTGGACTTTCCCGCGCCATTGGATCCGAGAAGACCCGTCACTCCCTTCTCATTTATCTCAAAACTAACATTCCTCACGGCCCATTGGACGCTGTAACGATGCGACAAGTTTCTTACGGAAACTATTGATTTTTCCATACATTAATTATACCCAAAAACATATTGTCCCAAGAAAAGGGGGCGGTCCATGAAACCGCCCTTATCTCAGAAGAACAGAACCTTAGTAGTTCCACATACTATTGTTCTTGTATTTGATGTCCACAATCCTCCCCACTTTCTCCGGAGCCTGATAGACCAGCTTGTGTTCATCCTTGATGTTCTTGGCGGCATTGGCACCCAAGACAAAGAAACTTCCGTCCTCAAGTCCTACGGCCAGATGGATGTTTCTTACAGAGCCATAATCCATTGCGGTAATGTCGCTGTCGAAATGATAGTAAAGCTCCGCATCGGACATATTCACAATGTCCACCATGTAAAGATCCTTTCCTATCGCGAAGA
The DNA here is from genome assembly GCA_002314195.1 of Bacteroidales bacterium UBA1077. Taxonomy (GTDB): domain Bacteria; phylum Bacteroidota; class Bacteroidia; order Bacteroidales; family UBA932; genus Cryptobacteroides. Next base: position 20,273 of record DCCQ01000109.1, read on the forward strand.
ACGCATATTCAGGAAGATTGTAAGTCGGGAAAGCGCACACTGACGGAACAGCGGGAAGCCCTTTTATCTCGTGTTTTGTCATCGACGTTATCTCAGGCATGTCAGCCCCCCACTTTTTGGTCAGGACAAACCGCTGGAGGAACAGTTTGCCGGTAGACTCGTCCTTCAGGAGTTCAAAGAAGCCGTAGTACGAACTCCACCCCTCTCCTGACGCGGCGGACTGGCTTATGTGAAGCAAATCATAACCTTTAAGATCGCCAAGAGGAACAACATCCTCCTTATAGAACTTATCGTCCACCTCTATAGGAATGATTCCGGACGCGCCCTCGGCAGGAGTGTCATAGTCTCCACTGCCATCCTGAAAATAAAGCAATCTCTTGTTGTTGCCGTCATAGATCACCTGATAGCCGAAGCGGTTGCTCATATAAAATCCACGACATACCGTGCAGTTCGTCAAGACCTCATCCTCTCCTTCGACCTTAAGCGGTGTCGGAAGAAAATATTCTGAATTATAAACCGATGAGGACAATTTCAGACGAGAGTACAACTTTCCGTCCTGGTCGCGGACCACGTCAACATACTCCAGAAAAGAGCCTGGGTAAAGGACGGTATTGGCATCAGGATATTTCTTGCCGACAAACGCGTCTGACATGTCAATTTCCTTGGTGAAACCTTTACCCTCCAGATCTACGGCCCCACTCTTCTGGAAGACACACACATTTCCCACGACATTGTCATCCCAATCGATTCCTTCTCTCCAATGCTCCTGCAGGGCAATCGGTCCGCTTCCAAGATCACCAATGTAGGCATCCGTTATGAAGCGTTCTCCGTCATAGTAATATTGATCGCTGCCTTCCGGCTGCTCCTTGGAATCAGTGTCAAGCAAGTCCGTCACGGACAGGAAAGAAAGTCTGGACTTGCCTTCATCGTCAGACAAAATCATCCAGGAATAGTCATTATTGTACACTCCGATGACATTGACAGTGACATAATTCATGTACACTACATCAGTACGCTTGTCTTTTACCTCAATGACAAGACGGACGCCATCCATAAGTTCATCCATCCTCCACTTGAAATTCATGGCATTCCATTCCGGTCTTGTCTCGCCATCAAGAATCCAGGTAAACTCATAATTCTCCGGGTGGTTCACCACGATGTCAGGGTACTTTGGATTCACTTCCAGAACATCTCCTTGGGTAAGGTTGAAATGACTCGCATTTTCAAACTGAATCTCAACTCTCTGGATGTCCACGTAATCATAATTTCCGTAATCCTTGTAACAACCCGCGGCCAAAACGGAGGAAATCACAAAGCAGACTATATTAATTTTTTTCATATCTTTCAATGATCTTTAATGATTAATAGATAGGAATCTCCATCTCTGAGCCATCATCCTCCTTGATACCGTTCTTCTTGATATACTCCTTTGTCGCGATGGCCACCTGCCTGATCTCGGCACTGGACATTCCCTCAATAGTGGTAAAACCAGGATTAGCCTCAATAATCGTCACATACTTCTTGTAAGAGTACTCTCCGAAAAAGACACCGGCTATGTTGGTGTCCCACCAAAGCGGTTTCGAGATCTTGTTGTTGAACCGCAACTGGATGTCAGTATAAGAATCAGACGGACTGCCGAAGGCCACCTTCAAGTCATCGCTTTCGACAAGGCGGAGCCTGAGCACCCTCTCGTCACCGTCTGCAAGTTTTTCCTTATAGACAGTAACATGCAGTGTGTCTTCTGTTTGTCCTTTACGGAAGAGAAGTCTCTCCGGCAGGGAATACTGATCGGGTGTGGCGGTGGTCTTGTCAGCAACCACCTCCACCTTGTACTCCATGTCCTTTTCAGGCAGATGTCCCACAAAACCCAAGTAATAGTTCTGTGTGAACTCGGTCACTCCATAATGATGCGAGAAAGACATCATCGCGGTGTCCACTCTGACATTATTTCCCTCATGGTCTTTGATGTAACGTTTGAAATAAACATAATTGTCATTTCCGGAGAACACCTCCACTTCCTGTACGTTGCAACTCTGGACAGCGGCCAAAGCGACGAATGCAAGGAAAAATATTATCGATAATATATTTCTGTTCATAATGGCGAGATTAATTGATGTTTTCTGACTGCGGAGTCGGAATAACAAAACTTTCCGGCAGCATCTTGGCTGTGATCGGTTCATTGTACTTCTTGAAGTAATAGAAAGTATGACCTTCATTGAAATATTCCTTGCGGACTTCCATGAAAAGCTGCTTCTTGAAACTGTCCATGTCCGTGATTCCCAAGTCCATTTTCTTGCAGTTCCTGCCCTCTCTTATCAGATTGAGGTAATAATTGGCTCCGTCTGTTGCACTGTAGTTGCCTTCGCTCGCCTTCGCCTCGGCCATGATGAGGTGCATCTCGCTGAGGCGGATGATCGGCAGCATGTCAGCCACCATGTTTGAACTTTCATTGCCACTTTCCAATTTCAGGTACTTCAATGGTTTGAATCCTACCTGCTTCCACTTCTCATTTCTCTCAACCAGATACCTGAGGCGATTGTCACCCGCGTCCGCCTCAGGCACACCCTCGAACTTGATGACCTTGGCATCCATATTCAAGTAATCATTAGATGTAGACACACTGAAAGGTTGATAGTTCTCGGTCATCTTAATGTCCGATAGGCAGAACATCAGGTCAGACGAGAATTTTCTGTCGAACTGGGTCTTGGAATCATTTGAATATATCAACGCCTTCAAGCCGTCTTCTTTGTTATAGACGAAATCAGCAGCCTCTTTTGCCTGTTCGAAAGCCTCGGCATGCCTGCCCCAATAGTCATAGGCCCTTGCCAACAATCCTGTGACTGCAATCACATTGATCCTATAGCCTCTGTACTCATAGAATGCAACAGCGTTGGTGCCTCCGGTTTGAAGTTGGAACCTGTTGTAACTGCTGAGCTGCGACAATCTGTCAGCGTCTTCGGTATCGTATGACGCAATCAGTTCCTTAGCCTCCTTCAAATCCCTGACTATTTTTGTCATGACACTCTCCACGCTCTCCTTGGCATGACCTCCGTAATAAGGGAAATCCTCAAGATACGGGATGTAAGGCTTGCCGTCATCCGCTATAGGAGCAGGAGCGAAAAGCCTCAGCAGATCCAGGTGCAGCATGGCCCTGACAGCCAAGGCCTCTCCCTTGATGAGATTCTTCTCCTCCTGTCCGTCCCGAAACTCGCCCGGAGCCATGGACTCGATGTTCTTGATGATGTTGTTGGCGTTCGCAATTGTGAAATAAGCCTGCTTCCAGATGCCTTCAACGATCTGCTGCACACCTTCCTTTGTGTAATCAAACTTGAACAAAGGATAATAATCGGAATATGAAGCCAAGCCTTTGATGTAGGCTTTACTTCCATCGACATAGTTCTGTGCAAGAACCTCCACAAAGCCGTAAGACAATTCCCTTCCATAAAGATCGGAACCGCTCATCGTGTTGTAAAGGCCGTTGATGGCGTTATGAAAGCCATCCGCCTCCTCAAAAAGTTCCTCCTCGATAACAGTATCTTCAGGAGTGATGTCCAACCACGAGCAAGAAGTCGCCGTCAAGGTCAACACAGCAAGTATGGTAATTAATTTCTTCATCGTATTCAATTTTGCTATAGGGTAAATTTAACAGAGAAATTCACAGTCCTTGCATAAGGATAGGAAGTACCTCTCTCCATCTCGATTGACTGAAGATGGAATATGTCATTCATACCGACAGTGAATTTCATCGTGCTGAAATGAATCTTCTTCATCAGAGCCCTCGGCATCTCGTATGCGAGTTCCACAGAACTCAATGAGAGAGAGTTGTAATCCTGCACAAAACGTGAGGTAGGTTTGGTGAAATTAGTCACATTCCTATCGACGGAAATCTTCTTGTACTTTGCGACATCACCCGGCTTCATCCATCTATCCTCCATAACCCTCTCGTCCACATTAGAGGCATAGACATTGACATTCTCAACCTTGTCCACCAGAGTCTGGTTGTACCTCTGTGCCCCGAACTCGTACATGAACGAGGCATATAGGCTGAACTGCTTGTAGGTAAGGTTGAAACCGAATGAGCCCTGCGCCTTAGGCTCAGTGGTACCGAGTACCACCTGATCCGAGGCATCCCATTTGTTCACAATGTCACCCGTACGGCTCAGGAAAATCTCTTCTCCATCCACCGGATTGATTCCCAAAGACCTTACACCATAAATGGAGTTCAGTGAGCCACCCTCAACATACTGCAGGAACGGCATGGTCTGCTTCTCCCTGTCAGAATCGTTATAAGCAAGGTTCTGGCGATACATGGCGATAACCTTCTCATTGTACGCCTTCATGGAATTCGAGATCTTCTCGATTCTGTTCTTATTGTGAGCCATATTGAGGTTCAGAATCAGATTCCAGTCTTTATTCCTTATAGGATTCACTCTCAAATCCAACTCGAATCCCTTGTTGGAAATCTCGCCCACATTGTCCTTATATGATGAGAAACCGGCAGATGACGGCAATGTGACGGATGTGATCAGATCCACAGTTCTCTTGTCATAGTAAGAGGCTCTTGCGTAGACAAGATCGTCCCACAGTCCCAGTTCGGCACCGAAGTCCAAAGTGTTGGTGGTCTCCCATTTCAACTTGGAATTGCCCAATGCCTTCAGGACAGCGCCATAACCTGTCTTGTACCATTCATCGGAAAGTATCACGTAGGAAGATCTTGCGTCGTAAGCCGGGAAATTAGCCTTACCGGTCTGTCCGAACGAGCCTCTGACTTTCAAACGGTTGATCCAGCCGAGATCTTTCATGAAATCGTACTTGTGTATGTTGATACCAAGACCACCGGACCAGAACGGAGCGAATCTTTTATCAGCTCCGAAAGCGGAGGAACCGTCAAGACGAAAAGAGGCGTCGAGAAGGTAGGTGTCATCGTAGGCATAGTTTACTGATGCCAGAGCACCCAACATCCTCTTGGTGTCCTCATAGAAAGTACCTTTCTTGTACACTTCCTTGGCATACATCGGAGAAGAAAGCAAACCAGAAGGGAATCCAATGTAAGTCATGTATTTCGAAGTGGCGTTGTCCTCCCTGAGGTTAAATCCGGCAAGCGCGTTTATCGCATGCTTCTCTATCCTCGTGTTGTAAGACAAAGTGGCCGACAAATCTATTGAATAGCCATCATTGTCGCCCATATTGTATGTTCCGGAAGAGATGTTCTTGTCACTAAGAGGGAAGAGGTTGCCACTTTGCTTGGACTTCGGGTCATAGAACGTGTCAGAGCTGTTCATCTCTTTCGTCAAGCTCAGTTGTCCCTTGAACAGCAAAGAAGGAATTATATGCCAGTTCACGGACAGATTGTTAATGATCTCCTCTCGTTTCTGCTTCGCAAAATTATGCAAGGTGGCCTCATACATAGGGTTCTCCTTGTTGATCGCGGTACCACTGCCCCAATAGCGCAGCTTCTCAAGGATTCTGCCATTCTCATCCATGTACTTGTCATACGGCAGCTGTGAGACGAACTTGGAGAAGTCGCCATATGGGGAATCAGCGGAATTAGTCTGCGTATAGGAGAAATAGTTTCTGATATTCACATTCTTGTAGTTGTACTGAATATAAGCCCCAGCGCCAAGGTTGTCTCTCTTGGAGCCCTTCATCACACCGTCCTGGTTGGAATACTTGACATCGATTCCAAAACGAAGCGAATTGCTGCCTCCATCAATGTAAAGACTGTGGTTGTTATTGAACACCGTCCTTAGCGGCTTTGCCATCCAGTAGGTGTCCACACCCTCTTTTACATTGGCTAGCTTTTCATAATATTCCTTCTTCAAGGTATATTCAGGCGTATATCCATCACTCTGCGCAATATCATAGAATCCGACCTGCCTTTCAAGTTCCAGCTTGTCCGCGGCGTTGAGCAAATGATAGTCACTCAGATCCGGAGCAGTCACCGAGCCTGTGAAATTGTATGAGACATTCAGTTTTCCGGGCTTCGGTTTGACAGTTGTGATGACAACCACACCATTTGCGGCCCTTGAACCGTAAAGGGCGGTCGCAGCGGCATCCTTAAGGATGGTGATGGACTCGATACGGTTCGGGTCGAAATCATATAAAGTGGTGACATTAATCTCGAATCCGTCCATAATGAATGTAGGGAGATTCGGATTGTCACGCAAATTGGATTCTGACAAATCACCGGTCTCAAGTTTGTCATAATTACCCATCCCGGATTGCCCTCGGATGTACATTTCCGGAACAGAGTTAGGGTTCGAGCCCATGAGGTTATTGTCAACTATTCTAAACGAAGGGTCAAAGTTCTGAATGGCCTTGAGAACATTGGTCTTGGAGGCCTTGAGCAATTCATCATTGCTGATGGTGACAGAGTTACCCGTAAATGATTCCTGTTTGATGTTTGTGATGCCAGTGATCACAACGGTCGAGATAAAAGTGATGTCATCCTCCATCGTGACATCAAGGACCTGACCGGCCTTGCAGGTCTTGGTCAAAGTCTTGAACCCGACACTGGAGAACTCCAGGACGACATCACCTGAGGATGATGGTTCGAAAGTAAGGCTAAACTTACCGGACGCATCTGTCTCGACACCAACGCTGGTGCCCTTCACGATGACAGCGACTCCCTGTAGCGGGTTGGCTTTGGCATCCACCACTCTTCCCGAAACGGTTATCCTATTATCGTCAGCATACGCCTTCGGCGTGGGGAAAAACATGAGCGATAACAAAATAACAAACGCGGAAAGATAAAAAACAAATTCTTTCTTCATGTTTTGACTATTTGTTAAAATGTGTTAAAAGCATATACGGATCGGGAAAACAATCTATCCGTCAGAAAAAAGCAAAGATCCTCATCACCTCTCTATGGCCGTATGGTCCCGATAGGTGATGAATTAGGTCCGAAGCTTTTGTCAAAAGAATATTATGCTATGACATTTACCGCTCCCTCCCATGCCAGGCACAGACCAGAGAACGATTGAAATACTAACGTAAAGTCATATTTCCCGATTGCATAAACCAAACTGTCTCTTAAAACCGCGATAAATATATGATAAGAAATAGACAATTCCAAACGGGAAGAATATAAAAAATGTTTTATAACTAAAATATTTTTTCAAAATAATGGTGGCAAAAAGTCACCTCTTAGCCACCATCAACGGTTCTACGATTCCGAACTATTTGCAAATCTTGAGGTTGCCGACGTTGAGTCCCCATTCGCCGTCCTGGACGATGGGGACGGGGACGCCGTCGAGGTTGTTCTCGTAGTGAGGGGCTTTGAGGAAGGTGTGGGAGTGGCCGCCTACTACCAGATCGACGTTGCGGGATCTTTTCACTAGGGTCGGATCAACATAAGGCTCTCCCTCGAAACCTATATGGGTCAGGGCGATGACCATGTCGCACTTCTTCTCGGTCTTGAGGTACCCGGCCCATTTGTTGACAACCTCCGCGTTCTCAAAGGCGGGAATCTTGTCGGAGACCTCCTTGGAGACAAGGGTGGTGATGTCGGGCATTAGACCGATGATACCGATTTTCATTCCGGCTTTCCTCACAATGGTGTAAGGCTTAACGTACTTTGCCAGAGCCACATTCGAGAAATCGTAGTTGGCGCAGACAACCGGGCATTTGAT
>DCCQ01000109.1:28024-28292 GCA_002314195.1 Bacteroidales bacterium UBA1077
AGCACGGAAAAGTAAGATGTTCCCTGACTGAAATCTCCGGCATGAAGAAGGAGCACGTTCCTCTTTCCGTCAGCTTTCACGACGCTGTCCCGGTAAGCCGCACGTTCGATCACACCGCCAAGGCCTTTCCGCTCACCGGCACGCTCTGGCTCAAGGTGGCTGTGGGTGTCGTTGACATGAAGGATGGTCAACCGTCTCTGGGCCGCGGCATCGATGCAGGACAACGCCGCGAGCAGACATATTCCTAAAAATATCTTTTTCATTTCTG
>DCCQ01000026.1:0-235 GCA_002314195.1 Bacteroidales bacterium UBA1077
TCGTACTTTATCGAATGCTTACGGTGTAAACAATGTTGTTTCTCAGCGACTGAAGATCACTGATCCGCTTGAGTGTAAGTTTGGCATTCTAGGTTTCTGGTATTGATCTTGAAACCTGTTCCCGAATGAACTCAAAGAAAGCCATGATGACGGATTCATCGCCGGAAATCACGAAAAGGAAGTGGTCGCTCATCACTTCAAACGCGATGATCATTAAGAAGCTGTTTTGATTTGT
>DCCQ01000026.1:437-30168 GCA_002314195.1 Bacteroidales bacterium UBA1077
AAACAAATCAAAACAGCTTCTGATTCTGGATACTTCCGAGCCGTCTGCGCGATGACGTTCATCGCGAATTTAAAGTCATCGATGTCAGCAAAGAGAATCGGCACCTCTTTCACGGAAGTGTAAACGTGCCAATAAGCCCCTGCGCCAAGGAACGTTGCCTCGCAACGTCTTTCCTTTCCATTGAAATTTTTCATGGTTGTTATTGAATCTGTTTGTGAATATAGTCATGTATGCTATCGCTTCTTCCCCGACCGCATCTTTACCTGAATTCTTACCTGAAAAGCCTTCCTCGTGTGCCTGCTTCGCTCATGGTCCCCGTTGGTACCACGGAGTCCTTTTCCCTGTACCAAACGTCACATCTGTCACTGTTAGTACTCCAGTAGGCCTTTCGCCTTACCAATTGTGGCTATGATGGTGCTTTGTACTTCTGGTGTCCATTTGCCGTACGTGCCGTGAACTGCAATTTGGCTGACTTTTGCACTCAAGAACCGTCCGCCTCAGGGGGGAGAGGGTGGGCATAGGCTGGTAAACCTCTTGCGGCATCGCCATATTCGACGATCTGGATGCCATGTGTGGTGTCTGGAAAACAAAATAGCGAGTCAGGTGCGATATAACCTAACTCGCTTTGCGGATTCAGTGTTCCGCGGCATTCAGTATTGCTTTTTGACGGCTGGCTACAGCGTGCCGTTCTCGGCCTTCTCGATCATTGCCTTGTTGGCGGTGATGTAGATTTCGACGCGGCGGTTCTGGGCGCGGCCTTCCTTGGTGGCGTTGTCGGCCACAGGCATTGAGTATGACTTGCCCTCAGTGGTCATTCTTGAAGAAGCGATTCCGCAGTTCTTCAGGTAGTTGGCCACGGACTGTGCTCTTTCGTTGGACAGACGCTCGTTGACAGCATCGGAACCGGTGTTGTCGGTGTGGCCGTAGATGGTGATGTCGGTGTCCTGCATGTCGCTCATCTTGGAGGCGAACTGGGAGAGTTCGTTCTTGGATGTCTGTGACAGAGTCGAGCCGTTGGTAGGGAAGAGAATGCCGCTGTTGAAGGTGACCTTGATGGCCTGGAGACCATTCTGATCCTGCACGGTCTCAACCTGGGCGTTCTCAAGAGCCTCAAGCTCGGCGGCCTTCTTGTCCATTTTCTTGCCGATCACGGCGCCTGTTCCGGCACCTACGGCTGTTCCGATCGCGGCACCGATTGCCGCGCCTTTGCCGTCACCGATTGCCGCGCCGATTCCTGCTCCGATGATAGCTCCGGCTCCGGAGCCAAGAAGTGTACCCTGTCCAGTCTTGGACATAGTTCCGCAGCCAGAGAAAACCATGGCTGCGCACAGAAGTGTCAAAACTACTTTCTTCATGATATTGATATTGTGATGTTGAATTGAACCAAAAAAGGCCAGGCCAAAGGGCCCGGCCTTTCTTATCTGCAAAGATAGAAATTATTTCGCGATAACACGTGCCATTTCTAGCACCTTGTTTGAATAACCCCACTCGTTGTCGTACCAAGCGCAAACCTTCACGAAGGTAGGATCGAGCTGGATACCGGCCTTGACATCGAAGATTGAGGTGTGAGGGTTGTTGCGGAAGTCGGTTGAAACAACAGCCTCATCAGTATAACCAAGAACGCCCTTGAGCTCGCCTTCGGAAGCCTCCTTCATGGCGGCGCAAATCTCATCGTAGGTAACAGGAGTGTTGAGCTCGCAGGTAAGATCCACGAATGAAACGTCTGATGTAGGAACACGGAGAGACATACCGGTAAGCTTGCCGTTGAGTTCAGGAAGAACCTTGCCTACAGCCTTGGCGGCGCCGGTTGATGAAGGGATGATGTTCTCGAGGATTCCACGACCACCTCTCCAGTCCTTCTTGGAAGGTCCGTCAACGGTCTTCTGGGTAGCGGTTGCTGCGTGAACAGTTGTCATGAGGCCTCTCTTGACACCGAACTTGTCGTTAAGAACCTTGGTGATAGGAGCAAGGCAGTTGGTGGTGCAGGAAGCGTTGGAGATGATGTCCTGTCCGGCGTAGGTCTTGTGGTTTACACCATAGACGAACATAGGGGTGCTGTCCTTTGAAGGAGCTGACATGATGACTTTCTTAGCGCCGGCCTGGATGTGCTTGCGGGCTGTCTCGTCTGTAAGGAAGAAACCAGTTGACTCAACAACAACGTCAGCCTCAACCTCGTTCCACTTGAGGTTTGCAGGATCCATCTCAGCGGTGACACGGATTTTCTTGCCGTTAACAACGAGGTGTCCGTCCTCAACCTTAACATCGCCCTTGAACGCTCCGTGAACTGAGTCATACTTGAGCATGTAAGCAAGATACTCTGGATCGAGAAGGTCATTGATACCTACAACCTCGATGTCGTTTGAGAAATTCTCAACTGCTGCACGGAATACCATACGACCGATACGGCCAAATCCGTTAATACCAAGTTTTACCATTTTAATTAGATATTAAATAAGTTGTTAATCTTTTCAACTACTAAACTAACCGCAGCCCTTTACTGCAAAAGCGATGCAAAATTATTAAAAAATTGCGGAATTTAATATATTTGTGGGCTAAAATATTAATGGAATGTCTGATGAACTGAATATACTGCTGACAAACGACGATGGCTATAAGGCAGGTGGCATCCATGAGCTGGCTGACATGATGCGCCAATTTGGCAGAATCACGGCAGTCGCGCCGAAATTCCACCAGTCGGGGATGTCAATGGCTGTCTCTATGGGAGGCCGGGCGATAGCCTACAAGGAACTTCCTACGAAAGACGGAGTGCGATGGTCCTACCTCGACGCGACCCCTGCAAGTTGCGTGAAGTACGGTCTGGACGAGATTTTCTGGCCGAATAAGCCGGATGTCGTGGTCTGCGGAATCAATCATGGCTCCAACGCTGCCACGGCGGCGAACTATTCCGGAACCCTCGGAGCGGCGGAGGAGGCAGCGTTGAACGGAATATTAGGCATTGGAGTCTCGCTCGACACGATGAGCATGGAAGCGGACTTTTCCGTTGTAGGTGAATATTTCCCCGGCATATTCAGAAAACTTTGGGCACATCACAATCCGAAGTCAGGAATATATTATAATGTCAATTTCCCGAATATTCCCACGTTGGCTGTAAAGGGTATTCGTGTGGGGCATCAGGGACTGGGGCATTGGGAGAAGGAATTCAAGCCGTGGGACGCTGAGATATTCGCAAAAAGAGGCGTCCGCCCTGAGGATCTTGGACACACATCATTCCCAAAGGCTGAGGAAGGGGAGAGGCTCTACATGATGGTGGGGGAATTTAAGGATGATTCTCCGGCGAAGGACATTCTGGCTGACCACCACATACTTGCCGACGGCTACATCTCCATCGTCGCCCACAACATCGACAGTTCGGATAACGAGGAGATTGCTCGGCTGAACAGCCTTGGCTTCAACGAGGACTTTTAATGAATATGCCAACGAATATGCCGGCACCGTGCTGGCTGAATAATCAAGGAATATGCGCTACTACATCATAGCCGGAGAGGCATCCGGGGATCTGCACGGATCCAATCTGATGCGAGGGCTCTACGCCGAGGATCCACAGGCCGACATCCGTTTTTGGGGCGGAGGACTGATGGATGCCGTGTACCATGATCACCAGCAGGGAACCGGTCTTGTGAAGGACTACAAGGACGGGGCTGTAATCGGCTTCACCCAGATCCTGATCCATGCCAGAGCTTTTGCCAAAAGGTTCACGGACTGCACGTCCGACATTCTTCGCTGGAAACCTGACGTTGTGATTCTGATCGACTACCCGGGATTCAACTTCCGTGTCGCCGAGTTCGCCCACAAGGCCGGATTCAAGGTCTTTTACTACATCGCCCCGAAGGTCTGGGCCTCAAGGGAAAGCCGCGTGAAAAAGCTCAAAGCCTTTGTGGACAAGCTTTTTATCGTATTCCCGTTCGAGATTCCGTACTTCACGAAGAAAGGTGTTGACTTTATATATAAAGGTAACCCGCTGATCGACGCCATAGACAACTCGGAAGCCTTCAAGGAGACCAGGGAGGAGTTCCTTGCCAAGACAGGGCTTCCGGACAGGCCGATGATCGCCCTCCTGGCCGGATCCAGAAACGGGGAGATCGGCTCTATGATGCCGACCTTCATGACGTTCGCCGACAAGCTGCACGCTTTGCCTGAATATTCAGACTACCGCTTCGTGGTCGCCGCCGCTCCCGCGCGTTCCGAGTCCGACTATGCGAAGTACATCGGAGGACGTGAATATGTCAGCGTGGTTTTCGGCCAGAGCTATGCGGTGATGCGCCACGCCAGGGCCGCCGTTGTCAATTCCGGGACTGCCTCGCTGGAATGTGCCCTGATCGGGACACCTCAGGTGGTGGCCTACAAGGGGGCGGAGATCAACTTTTTGATTGCCAAGATGATAATCAAGATCCAGTACATAAGTCTCGGCAACCTGATCCTCGACAGGATTTGTTTCCGTGAGCTTCTTCAGTACTATTTCACGCCTGACAATGTGCTGTATGAGGTGCGGAGAATGATCGAGGATGAAGAGTATCGTTCGGCCATGCTTGCGGGCTATCAGGAAATCCGTGACGCTCTTGGGGGCGAGGGGGCTTCCGCAGCTGTCGCCGGAGCTATGATTGAGGAATTGAAACAATAATTGAATATGAAAAGAATAGCATTGATCGCATTGATGATTGTGGCCGGATCCGTGGCTGCATATTCACAGGCCGGACAGCGTCTGCCGGAAGAAATTTACGTCGAGGGAGGAAAGAATCATGTCCAGGGAATCGCTTATGACAAGGCGGTGGGCGGCATGTACTTTTCTTTCACGACCAGTTTCATCAAGACTGACATGAATGGAAAAGTTCTGGGGTCGATTGACAGGATTCAGGGACATCTCGGGGCGATGACGTTCAACCCTTCAGACAGAAAGGTTTACGCATCTCTTGAATGCAAGGATGATGTCATTGGAGCCGGACTTTCCTCTTTTGCCAAAGGCCGTTCGATGTTCTACATCGCGATCATAGATGTCGACAAAGTGACGGAGGTCGGCATGGATTCCGAGAATAACGATGCGTTCAGGATTGTCTGCGTCAAGGACGCCACGAGGGACTACCACATGACAGGATTTGCAGACAAGGACTATGAGCACTTTTACGGCTGTTCGGGAATCGATGGCGTGACAATCGCGCCTAAACTCGGCAAAAAAGGTGGAAAGAATTACCTTTACGTCGCTTATGGCATATATGGCGACAACGCCCGCAATGACAACAACCATCAGGTGCTGCTCCGCTACGACATCAAAAAGCTGAATGAATATGCCGGGGAAGTCAAGTTCGGGGACTTCTATGGAGAGGGTCCGGCAAAGCCTGAGTCCAAGTACTTCGCTTACACAGGCAACACAACGTGGGGTGTGCAGAATCTGGCGTACGACGCAGAGACGGGGAAGATGTTCATGGCTGTGTACAAAGGCCGCAAGGGAATATTCAAGAATTACGACATGTTTGTGTTCGATGTTGCCGTGAAGCCGGAAAAAGGAAAGTTGGCGGGCGTCCTTTATGACAGAACGAAACACGATTTGATTGGCTCGCGGGAGAAGCCTGTGCCTGGGTTCTTCTTTAAGTTTGGCTCTACAGGAATGTGCCCGGTCGGGGGAGGACAGTTCTATTTCGCAGAGCCGGGAAAGAACCCTGCAAACGGCAGGCAGTACTCAAGGACCCGTCTTTATCGCTGGACAGGAGACTTTTCCAGACCATTCGAGAGACTATAGACTTTGTATTGAAATTTTACTTTTGAATATGATCAAGTCAATGACTGGTTACGGCAAGGCTGAGGCCGTCCTGGAGACAGGTAAACTCACCATCGAGATCAAGACGCTCAACGGCAAGAACTCCGATGCCAACATAAAGTCGTTCCTCCTTCCGAAGGATAAGGAACTGCATGTTCGCAGGAAGATCACTGATTCACTGGTGCGCGGCACGATTGATTTCTACATAAATTGGGAGCCTAAGTCTGGGTGTGTGGCCAAGCAGATCAACAAGGAACTGCTCAAGGAATATTATGACCAGCTGATGGATTTCGGCTCCTCTCTTCCTGTTTTCGATTCCTTGACTTTCAATCCGAACACGATGCTTGCCTCCATTCTGAGATTTCCTGATGTTCTTGACAACTCTCGTCAGGATGTGATCACCGAGGAGAATTGGCCGGTTGTGGAGAAGGCCATTGACGAGGCTCTTGCCGCTGTGAATGACTACCGAGCGAAGGAGGGGGAGGCTCTTTATAAGGATGTCACATCCAGGGTAAGGAACATTCTTGACCTTGAGAATCAGGTCGAGGGCTTCGAGAAGGAAAGGATCGATGCCGTGCGGGAGAAACTGATGAAGAATTTGGAAACCCTCCAGCAGAAGGTGGATCCGTCCCGCTTCGAGCAGGAGATGATCTTCTACCTTGAGAAACTGGACATCAACGAGGAGAAAGTCCGTCTCCGCCAGCACTGCAAGTACTTCATGGACACGATCGACGGTGAGGAATATCCCGGCCGAAAACTCGGCTTCATCATCCAGGAAATGGGCCGCGAGATCAACACAACCGGCTCCAAGGCCAATCACTCCGGCATCCAGAAACTTGTTGTCCGCATGAAGGATGAGCTGGAGAAGATCCGCGAGCAGTCTATGAACATCCTTTAGAAAGATGTTCATAGACTGCTCTTCCATCCAACCCCCGGTCACTTTGTGACAGCCCCAGAGGGGCACGGGGAAGGGATCCCCCGAATCCCCTTCGGTCGCTACGCTCCTAGTGCTCCGGTGTCCCGGCTTTGTGGCGACTTGTTGTTGCGGTTGGTGCGTCATTGTGGCGGTTTCACTTACGGGAGTGCTTATTTTGTGAGCCCGTGCGCGGAAAGCCTCTATCTGCGCACCGGAGAAGCTGACGGATTGCGCTGTGCGTGGAAAATAATTGCTGACGCACCTGGATATATACTGAGTCCATCCCGTGAGTAACGGCTGGGATCTTGCGCACGATTCACGTTGGGAAACGCTGATGTCTTAAGACCAGACCCTCCGTGAGTAAAGGCTGGAGTCCTGCGCACGAGGTGTAGGCGAGAGGGTACTTGGTGCGTGAAAGTTGCGTCCTGGCGTACCGATGGGCGGGGCTATTCTGTGTTTTCGCTTGTAGTTGCGTTGAGTTCGGGGGGGATTATGGACTCGGGACCGGTTTTGCGGGTTCCGGGCTTGATTTTGGCCTGGGACTTTTTGGGGGAGAGTCCGAGTTTCTCCAGTTTCTGGATTTTCTTGACGACACTTTGGTTGGATTCGGTCAGTTTTCTGGTCGAGGTCTCGTAGGCGGACTGAGCCTTGCCGAGCATTGTCCCGATTGTTACATAACTCTCCATCCATCCGTTCAACTGGCTCATCAGCTCCTCCGCGGTCTTGTAGACCTCGGCGATGTTCTTCTCCTGATCCGCCTGCTTCCATGCCATCTGGATCATGTTCAGGACTATCACCAATGTCATCTGGCTGACGATCAGTACATTGTTGTCCTTGGCCGCCTGCCAGAGCATAGGATCTTCCTCCAGCATGAGCCTGAACGCACCCTCGATTGGTATGAACATCAGATTGTAGTTCACCTTGCGCCTGCCCTCGGGAATGTAGGACGCATAGTCCTTTGTCTTTAGCTCGTCCACGTGCTTGCGAACGCTTTCGACATGTGCCTTGGCAAGTCTTACCCGATCCTCGGCTTTTTCCGCGTTGACATATTCATTGAAAGATTTCAGGCTGACCTTGGAGTCGATGATGACGGTCGTGTCGTCCGGGTAGAGCACCATCACGTCCGGGATCATCGTCCTGCCGCTCTCGCTCTTGATCTCGTGGCCGCTTTCATCCGTCATCACGCTCTGGGTGAAGAAGTGCACGCCTTCCACCAGCCCGGCGTTCTTCAGCACGTCAGTGAGCAGCATCTCCCCGAAGTCGCCCTGGACCTTTGAATATCCCGTCAGCGCGTTCGCCAGATTCCTTGCCTCGTCCCCGACCGCCTGCGACCGTTCCATCACATTATGAATATGCTCCTTCAGCTGCGCGCTCTGCTCCACAGCCTCCTTCCGGGACTCCTGCACGGCCTTTCCGAACTCGGCGAACTTCTCCTGCATCGGTTTCAGAAGTTCCGAGATCGACTCGGCGCTCTGTCTTTTGAACTCAGTGCTGTTGTCCGCTGACAGAGCCTTGAACGCGTCCTTCATCTTCTCCAGATCCCTCTCGTGCTGCTCCCTCTGCATATTCAGGGCCTTCTCCTGCGCCTCCTTCTGCTCCGCCATCGCCTTTTCCTGAATATCCCGCTGCACGGCAAGGGCTTTTTCCTGCAGGCACCTCTGCTCCTCAAGCGCCTTAGCCTGCTCTTCCCTGAGACGGCTTTCATATTCCTCCCTGGCCTTGAGCGTGCTTTCCAGTGCCGCGTTCTTCCCCGTCAGTTCCGTCAGCCGCTTCTGGAGCTCGTCCTCCGCGTCCTCATATTCCTTGACAATCCGTTGCCTTTCAGCGGCATTCCTCTGAATAACAACAAGCAGCGCCACCACGGCGGCCACCGCCACCGCCGAGATCAAAATTATTATTGCCGTAATATTCATAGTTTTAACAGTTCTTTCTTAACCAATCCCGGAAAATCAGATCATTGATCTGCCTCTTGGTTCCATTATCGGTAATCACGTTGTTCTTCTTAAGCGCGTTTCCTGCTGTCTGAACCGAACTGGTCGAACCGAGCCCGTATTTGGAGATGAAATCTTCTGAGGTTATCCTGACTCCATCGGGATCTTCATTCGCGATAGCAGTGAGCAATGATTTCTGTTTTTCGGAAAAGTGTGCGAACTGTTCTTCGTATGAGAAACTTTGCTGAGCTATGACCGCGTCATAAATTGATTCGAACTCCGACTTTTTCAGTACCTCTCCAGGCATTGTTTGGGCGAATGCTTCATTCATCATTAGTTGGATGTACCATGTGACACCATTGAAGTAGTCGTAGCACTCGTCAACAAGTTCTGGTTCAATGTCTTTTCCATACTTTTTGAACATCGTGACAGCGAATTCATTATAGATGCTTCTGTCTATTACGCCTATTGTCATCATCACAGCACTGTTGTAGAATGGTTCGTCCGGGGATTTGAACATGTTGTTCATGGAGTGGCTGATGCTGCCGGTGTAGATGAATGAGATGTTCCGGCATTTTTGCATAAATGTTCTCAAATAGGCCTCGACATTCTTCTCTTTGAAGTTCCTTATCGTCTGGAATTCGTCAATGGCTACCACAGTCGGCTTTTTCAGTGAATCAAGTAAGGAAATGATTTCCTCAAGTGTTTTGTCGGGGTACTTGATTTCTGACAGTCCTGTTCCGAGTGAGAATGAAGCCGTCAACTCATTGTATTCTATGGTTGGCTTGATGGATTTCAGACCATTCAAGAGTTTTTCCCTTATTCCGAGCACACCGCTCTTTGAGAATACTTCTTTAGCTACAAGCAAGGTCATCTCTTTCAGTGATCCGGCTGAGTAGATGTCAATGAGAAAGGTGTTGTAGTTTTCCTTTATGGCTTTCTGCTCAAAGCAATGTCTGATAAGCCCGGTCTTGCCCAGCCTCCTTTTCGCGAACAATGCCACATTGCGTCCGTTAAGAATATGCTTGCAAAGTTCCCCGGTTTCCTTGATCCTGTCACAGAAGTATTCCTCCGGGACGAAAGGCGTGATTATGAAAGGATTTTTAACGATGTTTGCCATAATTATGTAAAACTACATTATGTAAAATAACGTAATGCAATATTACGTAAAATTTTCGAAAATTCATCTTGCGTTGATTGAATATGATCAAGAATCTTCTATACTAATCACGACGGCAGCATTTTCTCAATATAATGCTGCCGTCATACACTTTTTACCCCTGACAAGAGTAATATCGCCTGTTTATGCTCCTCTCTGTTTGCTTTTCGTGCACGGAAATCTGCTATGCACCGGTCAATGGACTATTTCTTGTCGGTCCAGTAGGCCTCGATCTCCTCGAGGGTCTTGCCGGTGGTTTCCGGGACGCACTTCCACATGATGAGGAGGTACGGGACGCACATTGCGGCGAACAGGAAGAACGTGCCGGCAGGGGAGAGTGTCTCAAGCATCCATGGGGTAAGCTGTCCGATCAGGTAGGTGCCGATCCAAAGGGCGAGACCGGCGATGCTCATCGCAAGTCCGCGGACCCTGTTCGGGTACATCTCGGAAAGCAGGACGAAGACAACGGCGCTGATCGAGATCGCGGTGCAGAACACGTACAGGAGGAAGAAGGTCAGCAGGAACCAGGTCGGAAGGCTCTGTGGGAAGCAGAAGTAAAGGCCGATCATCAGCAGGCAGAGGATCATCCCGCCGACGCCCCACCAGACCAGCTGCTTGCGGCCGACCTTGTCGATGATCAGCAGGGCGATGACCGTCGTGAGCATGTTCACAACCCCGACCAGAACCGTCGAGAACATCGAACCCTCGCCGGACAACCCTGCGTCACTGAATATCTTAGGGCCGTAGTAAAGCACAGCGTTCACGCCCATGAACTGTCCGAGGATGGCGATGGCGCAACCGATCAGGACAGCCTTGAATATTCCCGGCTCCAGAAGGGTCTTCCACTCGGACTTTGTCTCTCCGGCGATGGAGGCCTTGGTCAGGTCGATCTGCCTGGCCACTTCCTCTTCGGATGTGAATATTCCGGACAGGATCTTCCTTGCCTTTCCGTCCTTGTGCTTTGTGATGAGCCAGCGCGGACTCTCAGGGATGAAGAATATCACGATGAGGAACAGCAGGTCAGGAATCGTCTCGTAGCCCAGCATCCCCCTCCAGTACTCAGAGTTGAATATTCTTGTCCAAAGGTTTGTGGATGTAGAGTTTACGTCCGCATCCTTGAGCACGAAGTAGTTGATCAGGTAGGCCATAAGGAAGCCTATCGTGATGGCCAGCTGGTAGAGAGACACAAGTGAACCCCTTTTCTGCGCCGGAGCGATCTCGGAGATGTAGATCGGAGAGACGATGGAGACTATTCCTATTCCGAATCCGCCGATGATCCGGAAGAACACCAACTGGTTGAAATCCTTGCAGACAGCGCAGCCTATCGCTGAGATGCTGAACAACAAAGCGGAGAAGATCATTGTCCTCTTTCTACCATAGTTGTCGCTCATCATTCCGGCGATCATCACACCGAGTATCGAGCCTATCAAGGCGCACCCCACGTACCAGCCCTCGGCGATGGTTGTCAGCTGAAACTGGTTCTTCACGATTTCAGTCGTGCCCGAGATCACGGCGGTGTCGTAGCCGAACAGGATTCCTCCGATCGCCGCCACAACGGCCAGGAACACCACCCGACCCATATTAATGCTTCTATCCATGTTTTATTGTTTGTCAAAATATTCCATATACCTGTCGTAAAGATGCCCTGCCTGAAGGTAGGCGGACTGCGGGCTCATGAAGTGTGAGAACTCGAATGTGATGGCCTTGTCGTAGCCGCAACGCTTGGCGGCTTCCAGTTTCATCCTCAACTTGTCGAACTTGATCGGCAGAAAGTCGATCGGCATGTCCCGGTCAAAGCTCTCGGCGTTGGTCCAGCACTGCATCCCGTACTTGTCCGCGAGCTTCTTGTTGACGCTGAAGAAGGCGCCCAGTTCGTCGTAGTCTATGTGGCCATCCTGGAAGGCGCACGCGTCGACATATTCATGGATTCCGTCAAAGATTTCATTCCATTCCTCCTCGTGCTTGTCGATGGAGACTCCCTCCTTAGGGTTTGACCTTGCGGCGCTGACCGCCTTCTTGCCGTCTATCCAAGGGGAAATGAATGTCGGAAGCCCTCCGGAGATCTCCTTGCACATCCTCCCCATCTCGTGGAAAGTCTGGATGCAGTCCTTGGTCTTGCGGCTGATCTCTGTGGAGATGTACCAGCCGGCGAAACTTTTGTGGTGCCCGTAGGCTTTCCAGACCTCATCAATGACGAACTTGTTGGTCTCCAGTTCGTAGGACATCTCGCCTGTGTCCCAGTACCTTCCGCTGTCGTACAGCCCGAAACGGAACTGCATCCCGTACTTGTCGGCGAGGCTGAGGAACAGCTCGACCAGATCCACGGACGGCATGTAGCATCCCTTGCCGAGAAGGTACTTGCTCGGGTAGGTGAGGAACTTGCGGTAGCCGCTGCGGATGAGGATCACCGTGTCGATCCCCATGGCCTTCATGTACCGGAAGTCCAGGTCCCACTCCTTCGCTCCCCAGTTCTGGTGCGGAATGTCGTGCGAGATCTCGTCCAGGAATGTCCCGGTGATCGGGATAGCATTGCCTTTAGGCACAATCAGTTCACTCTCTATTCTGTCATCGGCCTGGAGCCTTTTCGTGTTCTTTTCATGATTCGCGGCGCACGATGCAAACGGCGTCACCGAAGCGGCCGCGACTGCCATTCCGGCGCTCTTCAGAAAAGATCTTCTGTCTGTCATAATGTGTTATGAATATTATAGTTATTGCAAAGATAGCGACGATGCTCTTCAAATATCGCAAGTATTGCCGAATTCCATCACAAACATGCTGCTGTCTGTAATAATCAGTTATCCGTTATTTTGCGTGGGCTTTAGACTGATTGTGAATCCCCCGCTTCTGGCCAATGAAATTGATAGACGGTCTTTTGAGGTCACTTTTTTCTTTTGGATAACATATGCTTCCGGATTGGCTTCGAAGTCAGCGTCCTTCGCATCCTTGTAGATTGTAGCCTCGTATTTCTCTCCCTTCTTAAGGAAAGATAAATCCACAACGGCGATTCTGGCGTTTTCGTCCGTTATGCCTCCTACGTACCATTCATTTTTACCCTTGGACTTGCGCGCTACGGTGATGTAGTCACCTGGCTCTGCTTCAAGATAGATACTTTCATCCCAGTCAATAGGAACGTCTTTGATGAATTGGAAAGCATCCATATAACGTTCATAACTTTGGGGCAAGTCCGAGGCCATCTGAAGCGGACTGTACATTGTGAGGTACAAAGCGAGCTGCTTGCAGAGCGTTGTGTGGATCTGACCGTGTGGCTTGTCAAGAAATGAGATCTTTATGTCAAAGATGCCTGGTGTGTAGTCCATAGGACCGCCCATCAACCTTGTGAAAGGAAGGACGGTCTGGTGGAACGGCTTGTTTCCTTCGTAAGGCTCGAATTCTGTGCCTCTTGCTGATTCGTTGCATATCAGGTTGGGATATGTGCGGCAAAGTCCTGTCGGGCGGACGGCCTCGTGCGCATTGACCATGATATGATGCTTCGCGGCTTCCTTTACGGCATAGAGATAGTGGTTGATCATATATTGTCCTGAGTGATGTTCGCCTCGTGGCCGGATATTTCCGACATATCCGCTCTTTACAGCGTCGTACCCCATTTCATTCATAAATCTGTACGCCTTTTCCATCTGTCTTTCATATGACCGCACTCCTGAAGAAGTCTCGTGGTGCATCATAAGTCTGACTCCTCTGTCATGTGCATATTCGTTCAATGCTTTCACATCGAAATCAGGATACGGAGTCACAAAGTCGAAAGTCTCCTCTTTTGCCCAAGTCCAGTCTTCCCACCCTATGTTCCATCCTTCGACAAGAACCTGCCCGAAGCCGTGTTCGGAAGCGAAGTCAATGTACCTGCGGACGTTAGCGTTATTGGCACCATGCATTCCGTTGCTGTGGGCCTTGGTATAGTCCGTCTCTCCTATCCGGATGCTCGGAAAGTCCCAAGTATAGTTCCAACTGCTTCGTCCGGTAATCATTTCCCACCATACCCCTACATACTTGACCGGATGTATCCAGGATGTGTCATTGTACGAACATGGATCATTCAGATTGAGGATGAGGTTTGAGGCGAGAATCTTTCGCGCATCGTCAGACACCATGACTGTACGCCAAGGAGTGTGGCATGGTGACTGCATGTATGCCATGTTTCCAACAGCATCAGGCGTAAGGTGAGACCGAAAGGTGAAAGTCTTGTCATCCAAGTCCAAATGCATGCAGGAGTAGTCAACCAACGCCGCCTCGTGAATATTTATGTACAACCCCGCATCTGTTTTAAGTTGCAGGGCTGTCTGAACGCCTGTCGGTGAGAATTGCTCCTGAGAAGCGTTGAACGTGATTGCTGAAGGCATCAGCCCTCTTATCTGTGAGAGCCTGGATTCAGTGTAGTCATATTCTTGAGTGTCGTAGTCTCCTGGAATCCAGAATGCTATGTGATCCTCGCCAAGTGCGAATTCTGTGTTCTCCTGTTTTACGGTCATAAAGCGGAGCGAACTTTGTAACGGGAATTCGTACCTGAATCCGATTCCGTCATCATAGAGACGGAATCGGATAATCATTTCTCGCTGAAGACTATCCTGTTTAAGGTAAGCGCATAGCTCTTTGTAGTGATTACGGATTTTTTTGTTTTCTCCCCACACGGGGGTCCATGTCTCATCAAATTCGGAAGTTTCTATCTTGTCTATTCTGAAACCGTCCGTCAGGTCGTCAGAATCTTTGAGCGAAAGACCTAAGCGGGATGGCTTGATGACGGAGATGTCCTTGTAAATCAATTCGTAAGTGGGCTCTCCCTTTCCGGAGACCGAGAAACTCAAATGAAGATTTCCGTCAAAAGAATCAAGATCGGCAGTTGTTGGCCCAGCCAAAGCCACTATGGCAGAAGCGAGAAATGTGAATATCATGATTATTTGTTTTCAGGAGTCAAGCGGAGTATGACCACACCGTGAGCCGGCACTTTGAATTTCATTTTATCTTTGGTTGAACCTATGTCCTTATGGGCCCACAGATCGCGGACTCTATAAGGCTGCTGCCAAGGTAGCAGATGGCCATAATATATTTCTTTTGCCCAGTTGAGTTCAAATTCCCAAGGATCTTCGGAACGGTTGAAGAAGCAGACAGCACCGTCTCCATCGCTTAGTTCCTTGACCCAGGTCTCATGATCTCCTACCTTCATGTACCTCACGCCTTGACGACCGAGTTTGTCTTGGTCTACAGCGATGACTTCTTTATTGAGCAGAATTTCAAGGGTCTCTTTGTCCATGGTCCGGAGGTCGTTTCCGGCAAGGAGTGGTGCAGCCATCATACACCACATAGTGAAATGCGAGCGATTTTCCTCCATCGTGAGGACTCCGTTGCCTATTTGGAGCATGTCCGGGTCGTTCCAGTGGCCTGGCCCTGCATATTTGGCCAGATCAGCGTTTTTGTCTATGATTCCGCAGACCCCTGTACCGCCCCAATGGTTGACTCCGTCAAAATTGTTGCAGATGTCACCGGTAGTGCGCCAAAGGTGGCCAATGCCTTTCGCCCATTCCCAAGGATGGCTGTTTCCCCACTCGCAAATCGAGAAGACAATGGGACGTCCGCATGATTTGAGAGCATCGCTCATTGTCTTGTATGCGGCCATAGGAGATTGTCCCTCATCGAAACACCAGTCAAATTTGAGGTAATCCACACCCCATCTGGCGTAAGTGAGCGCATCTTGGAACTGATAGCCGCGGCTGCCAGGACGGCATGCGCACGTCTGTGAGCCTGCGCATGAATACAACCCGAATTTCAATCCCTTCGAGTGTACATAGTCGGCTAAAGCCTTGATACCATTAGGAAAGGCTTTTTCATCCGCGATTATACAACCATTCTCGTCCCTGCTGACCTGCCAGCCGTCATCAAGGTTAAGATAGATGTATCCGGCATCCCTCATGCCGGTGGAGACCATCAGGTCTGCGATTTTCTTGATCTGGACTTCATTGATTTTGGTCCCGAAACAATTCCATGAGTTCCAGCCCATCGGAGGAGTCTGTGCGAGTTCTTCGAAAGATTGAGCTTGAAGGCTCAGACCCATTACGCATAGGGCCATCGATAAAAAGAATTTTGTCATGATGCTTTTTGGTAAATGTTCCGGGAGAAAACGTCTGTCAGAGAACAGTTCATCTCCCGGAACGGAATTGAGAACAATATTAATTATTCACCCTTCTTACAGATACGTATATTATCTATACAAAAATTTCGTGTGTATTCCTGGGCGGATTCAAGACGTATGTTGAAGGAGTGGTAGCGATGGTTTTCCGGATATGATGAAGAGCGGTTTACTACAAACGGCACGGAGATAGTTTCCCATCGATTGAAGTTCTGGAGCTTGATGTCAGCCGGACTCCAGATCATAGGAGAGGCGTCCCAGAATAGATAAGTGCAGAATTTTATTTTGCCGTCAATCAGTTGGTTGCCGGAACAAAATTCCATCTTGACAACATAGTCTTGACAGTTGTCCAGCATGTCATCGGTCACGGCTGTGTTGCTGATTTCCGCAATATACCACCATCCAGACCATTCGGCGTTTGGATCCACACGAAGGAAATTACCGCTCAGACGATATTTGTCTTTAGGGTCAGTCACAACATATTGAGGGTTTGACGGAACCAATTCGTCAAAATCCATGATCATGCACTGTCTGTCATAGTAGTAGCCTGGGCAAAAGGCCTCAACGCCATGCTTGTTCGCTACCAGCTTGACCTTTACATTCTTCTCTACATCTTTCGGTACTTCGGTCGTGAGATGTGTGTCTGAAGAGGTGATCACCTTTGACGGTTTATCTCCGAAATAGACAGTGGCATCTTCAGCGTTGATGTCGTAAAGGTTGAAGAACTGTCCGTACATGACCAGAGTGTCGCCAGGGGCGGTATATTCGTTGAACATTCGCTCCAATATCAGATTCGGGGCGACTGTGAGGAAAGGAATCTCCGTAGTACCTTTTTCATTTGCGATGTAGATCTTGTCTGTTTTCTCGTTTGGAAGAGCGACCGGTATCTTCATGAAAAGGGTGTTGTTTTCAGTGTACACCTCATCAAGCGGAACATTTATGTCATTCACTTTGATGAAGGTGATGTTGGCCTTGTCGATTCCTTCGCCGTGGATCGCAATGAAGTCTCCCATGGCGGCTTGGGAAATCTGTGTGCTTGGGTCGGCAATAGTAGTGACACCATCGATGGTGATGGGCACGAATATTTGACCTTTTTCTGTACATGCCGAGATTGTCAGCATGAGCGCAGCGACTGCGGCTGCTCCATATAATATTCTATTTTTCATGCATATCACTGATTAGAGATTAAACACTTCAGACTACCATCCTGGATTGTTTTTTTCTATGAACGGGTTCGCGTTGACTTCATTTGGCGGAAGAGGCAGAAGCAGATGTTTTTCCTCACGTCTCTTGATCACACCATTCTCGTCGGTGGTACCAATTGCATTCATTACCTGTAGATAGATGCCCCAGCGGATAAGGTCTGTACGGCGCACGCCTTCACCTGCAAGTTCCTTGACCCTTTCTTCCAGGATGTATGAACGGAACGATTCCTTGGTGAACGGAGTCTCTTCGTTTCTTTTAGAGCATAGGGTGCTGTTGTTGCGCTTGTTGAGCTCGTCAATCATGGCCATGGCTCTCTCGGTTGGTCCGTTGACTTCGTTGTCTGCCTCGGCATAAAAGAGTATTGTCTCGGCATAACGCATAAAAGGCCAGTTGTAGTCGCTGCGGTTACCATCGAGCGGGTACACCGAAACCTGTGAGAACTTCATGAGTTTCGAACCATAAAGGTGGGCGGCATAAGAGACTTGATCAGTCTTGTCATACCCTCTTTCTCCCTTTCTGACATAAATGCTGTCCCTTTCGGGATAGAACACATAAGTGATTTTTCCCGTATTCTCGTTATACCAGTTGGGAATACGGTGGAGGACACCCCAAGTGATACGTTCGTCCTCATAGTCATCGAAGAGTTGGAGCCAATGGTCGCGCTGAACGTAGTAGCCGCTTGACCATGTTCCGTGATCGACAGGGTCTGGCCATCCAAGATACTCTTTTGGTACGTAGTTGGAGTAGAGAGTGCCTTGTCCGAGAACTGTCTGGAGAGTGAATTCGAACTCCGGCCCATTCTTGTTTGAGTTTGCCCATAGCGCTTCCTGACTTGGAGCGAGTTCGAACTCACCGCTTTTGATGCATTCCTCGGCTTTCTGGAATGCTAGCCTATAATATTCTTGAGAATCAAACTCTTCATATCCAGCCACAAGATTCTTTGTGTGGGTGATAGGAACCGGCATGAGTCGGGTAGTCGTGCCATCGGCATTGGTTTTTGATCCAGGGCCACCCTTTACTGTGATTCTGCCCCCCTTCATTGACGCTGAACCGATGGTCGCATACACTTTCGCAAGGAGTGCCGTGGCGGAAGCATGGCATGGATGTCCTTTCTGCCATTGAGGATCATTGCGAGAGAACAACGTGCTTTCCGCTTCCTTCGCACAGCGGATGATCTCTTCATAAATGTCCTTTACAGACGCTCTCGGTTGCTCAGGAACGTTTCCTTCAGAGATTGAAGTCTTGAAGAGAGGTACCGGTCCGTAATGTTGTACAAGCTGGAAATATGACCATGCCTTAAGGAATTGGAGTTCTCCTTTCGCATTGTCTTTCACTTTTTCGTCGATTCCGTCAATCTTGCCTACCAGATAGTAGTGGTAATTGGCGCGATGAATGGCTTGGAAGTAGTACTGGAAAAAGTTATTGCAGGAACCGGAGTCGTAAAAATTACCGGCTCCGATATCACCGAACGCCCATGTCGGACCAGTCTGATAGTCGCAGTCAAAGTTGGCTATGGTATGGTAGTTACCCCATTCGAATGGAAATAACAAAGTACAGTATGCGCCATTCACCAACTGGTCATATCCCTTGTCCGCAGCCACATCCTCTCCGGCTACAAATGTGAAGGTTTTTTCGTCAAGACTGTCGCAGGCGGAAATCAGCAGGGTGCAGGCCACTGTGATGACCATTATTTTTAAGCTTTTCATTTTTATGATATTTTAGAATGAAACCTGAACACCAAAGTTGAAAGTGCGGGCACTTGGATACGAAGACACGTCAACGCCGCGTCTGGATGCGTCACTTCCGAATGAGTTTACATCTGGATCGTACCAGTCGTATTTTGAGATCGTGAAGAGATTGCTGGCACTTAACACAATGTTTATTGATGTTATGTATTTCACTGGATTATAGAATGAATAACTGATTGAGATATTCTTGCAACGGAGATATGATCCGTCCTCAACGTAACGGTCTGATGCTTTCATCGAACGAGTGTATGTTCCATCCGGACGAGGCCATTTAGCCCCTTCCTTGTTTGTCTCGCTCCAACGGTTGTCGTATACGAACCTTGGCATATTGTTGCCACCTACAAGGTTGAAAGGAAGGAGATTGGCATTTAGGATGTCATTGCCGTGGGTACCCTGAAGGAAGATACTGAGGTTCCAGTGACCCAAGGTGAAGGTGTTTGTGATACCATACTGGAATTCAGGGTTTGTGTCACCGATGATAGTCTTGTCACGGTCGTCGAGCGCGGGATCTTCATCCAGATTTTTGTACTTGATCTGGCCTACCATGCTTTTGACCTTGGAATCTGTCGCATTGGTATAGTTCGGATCTGCCCTTACTTCAGCTTCGTTGTCATAGAATCCGTCTTCTACATAGCCATATAGAGTTCCGATAGGATGACCGTTTCTTCTGAGGAACATTGATTCCATTCCCCAAACGACATCCGAGAATTGGTCGGCATTGAGGCCATAGACATTGTTTCTGTTGAAGTAAATGTTGGCATCTATCTTCCATGAGAATTTGTCTTTGTGAACAGGAATGAACGAACCGGAAATCTCCAGACCGCTATTCTCGACATTTCCATAGTTGCAAGCTATTTCCTTGAAACCTGAACTCATAGGAATAAGCTTGTACTGTAGAAGATCCATTGTGTTCTTGTAATACCCATCGATTGTGAATCTCACTCTGTTCTTGCAGAACGCGATGTCCAGACCAAGGTCATATTGATTAGTCGTTTCCCATTTGAGATTCGCGGCCGCAGGACCACCCCAGCGGTCTTCCGCCATGCCGGAAGCTACTTTACCGTCATAAGCGTAGTTGGTTGCGACGAATCTTGAGCGGGTGGCGTATGCGTTCACGCCTTGATTGCCGGTTTGTCCAGCGCTTATTCTTAGTTTCAGATCATCAAAGAAATTTAGTTTCTTGATCCATTTTTCGTCAGAGATCCTCCAGGCGAAAGCCCCGGAAAAGAAATTGCCCCAACGGTTCAGGGCAAGGCGTGAGGAACCGTCCCTGCGGTATGAGAATGTAAACAGATACTTGTCCTTTAGGTTATAATTTGTACGTAGGAGGAATGACATGAGCTGAGATTGACCTCTTGATGAACTGATTTCCTTATCTCCGATGGCGGCGCTGATGTCATTGTCTTCCGTCGCATCAGTAGGAAAGTTCTTGGCATTCATATTCTTGCTCCTCCACATCACCTTTTCGTAAGTCATACCCGCGACGGTATTCACGTGATGGACACCGAAAGTCTTATCGAAGGTAAGGAGTGATTCCTCTGTGATACTCTCATATGCGTTGTCAGACTTTACCGCATACCCATTGGTAGGGGACTGGCCGGAACCTGTGTATCTGTTATAGTACTGGTTCCTTTCGTTGTAACTGTACCCATAACCGAGATTCTGGCGGAAAAACAGATAATCCGTGAAGTTCACTTGTGCATAGCCGTTTGCGTAAACACTCAGTGAGGAAAGAATGTTTTTTTCCTTGCGTGCGGTCAGGTATGGATTGGCCAGTCCAGAAGAGAAATCCTCGGAGTAACCAGAGTCGGCCTCCGGGTCGAACACCGGACGTGTTGGGTTGAACCCGATAGCTGATTCGATGACACCGTAGTTTTCGGAATTGGTTCGCGCCAGTCTGTTCTCTGAGCGAGTGAATGATATGTTTGTTCCGAGTTCTAGATATTCATTCACCTTTCTGCTGTTGTTGGCGCGTGCGGTATAACGCTTATAGTAAGAATTCTGGATGACACCCTGTTGGTCGAGCATGCCTCCTGAATACATGTAAGAACCCTTGTCGCTTCCGCCTGAAACAGTAAGATTGTACTCCTGTGAGAGGGCTGTATGGAATATCTGATCCTGCCAATTCACTCCATAGAATTTCTCCTGGTCTCCTTCCTTACGGTAATAGCCGTTCCTGAAATCGTCAGGTGAAGGGCTATAGGAACGGTTGATGACTTCGATCTCGCCTGTCTCAGGATTTTTGATCGTGTTTTGTACCCATCTCCCCGGGATAGGGTAAGGAAGATTAGTATCATCGACATAATCCTTGCCATCGTACTTGTAGCCGTTTCTGGTCACCTCGTTGCGGTACTCTGCATATGTCGCGGCGTCAAGAACATCTATGGTCTTGACAGGTTTCGATACGCTGAAATTAGCGGAGAAGTCAACTTTGGCTTTTCCTGTTCGTCCACTCTTTGTGGTGATGAGTATGACGCCGTTTGCGGCTCTTGATCCGTAGATCGCTGTGGCCGAAGCATCCTTCAGGACTTCGATGCTCTCGATGTCTTGAGGGGCGATTGAACTTAGAGGGTTGTTTGTCTGCTTTGTGCCATAGTCGGTCGATGGGGCTTCTCCGGTAATGAATGGAATGCCGTCTACGATGTAAAGAGGCTCGGTGGAAGTTGTGAAAGAGTTGGCTCCGCGGATCTGGATGCTGACACCGGCTCCTGGTGCACCGTCGGACTGGGCTACATTCACACCGGCAAGCTTGCCTTGAAGTCCCTGATTCACGCTGGCGGGATTTGTGCTGAGAAGGTCACTGCTCTTAAGGGATGACACTGACCCGGTCAGGTCACGTTTCTTTACGCTTCCGTAACCTATGACTACGGTTTCTGTAAGTTTCTCGAAGTCATCCTGAAGTTGTACGTTAACGACGCTTTTCCCCTTGAATACTACTGTTTGTGTCTCGTATCCGATGCATGAGAACACCAAGGTCTGTCCTTTGACGACGGAGATGGTATATTTTCCATCCACGTCAGTTACTGTCCCTGATTTCACTTTCTCTTTAATCAGTACCCCGGCACCGATAATAGGTTCTCCTTCCGTGTCAGTTATCCTTCCTGTCACGCTCTGATACTGGTCATTTCCTTGCGCATACATTGTTTTTTCAAATGATAACTGTATTAAGAAAAGCGCAAGAAACATCATGAACAGATACCAGAACTTATATGTTTTTTTCATGAAATTTTTCGTTAATTGATTAATAAATGAATAATTGTGTGGTGTTTTCCCTCTACTGGACAATTGTTGTGCTGAATTTTGCTGCCCTTAGTGTTCTGTTGTGGTCATACTCCTTATGTAAGATAAATGCTGACTGCCCTCTGCATCAAACATGGCGGGCAAATCCGTGATTCGGATGCGGTCGAGGACGACATTGTCATATTGATAGATAGTTGGTTTCTTTTTGTTACTGTAATGATGTCTGTGAGGATTCTTTGTCCAAGACATTATATGCGCTTACTTTGAATTCCGAATTGATACCAGCATCCTTCACAAGCAGCGTCTCACAATCCTTGCCTTTTCTTTTGAGTATCTTCTTTACCAATCCGCCATCTCGATACACGTTGTAGCCGGCGGTGTTCTCTTCACCCGAACACTTCCAGGTAAGCCTTATTCCATCTTTGACTTTCTTGATCTTAAGGCCCGACGGCGCGGCAGGAACAGTCGCGTCAGGAAGAGCTCCTGTCTTCAGGTACTCCCGATAGACCTTGTCATAGTTGTCATTGACAGCATTGGGACTATTGTATGCGCTGTAGGAGAAACATATGATGTTGCTAGACACCCAATTGGCTGTGCGGAGCTGTTCTACGACCCTTGTAAGCGGAGCGCTGGACCAATGCTTCTGATCGAAAGTCTCGACATTTACCCAAAACTTGAGTCCTTCGACTGTTCTGGCAGCCTCGGAGAGTGCTCTCATCCATTCTTCCTGCATGTTGAGTTCCAACCCTCCTGCCCCGACACAGTCTTGAGGACAGAATATGTCACCTCCGCGGAAGTGGACTTTAGGAAGGATCCTCTTCCACATGGAGGCAGTCTCATCCTTGTCCTTTCCGACCCTATAGTTCACAAACGGAGAGAAAAGGAACGGCATTGACGGTGTGATGCGGTCAAGATGATCAAGGTTGATGTTCATGGCGTTTGCTAGGATCTGCTCTTTCTGCGGTGTGTCTGTGTTGAGGTTGTCAACCTCCCACACCCAGTACCATCCGTACATTGCCTTCGGGTATTTCTCCTTATAGCGTGCTACAAGTTCATCCGCCAATTTGTTCCCTGTTTCCATCTGAGAGTAGAGCCACTCTTCCGAGAAATCATTTTTCCACCATCTTTCATTGGAATTGAGACCTACGAAAACTCTCATTCCGAACTTTTGTGCACTTCTGAGGCATTTTTCAAGCACGTTATAATGGCAGTATGTCTTGCCTTTCTGGTCTGTCTCCATAGTCGGCGCGAATATTAGGTAATGCATTCCTGCATTCTTGAACACCTGCATCTCGCTGTCCCAACGGGCGTCATCCCAGCTGTAAGCTTCATAAGGCTGGAAGAAAGTTCCGTCAATACGTGCGATGGGCTTGCCATCATTCTTTTGCTCGAATGTGTAGTTGAAATGTTTCCCGTTCAAATCCTCAATGTAGGTGTCGAAGCGATGTTCGTTCTCGTAGAGATTGATGATGCGGCATCCTCTGTCGAGTACTTCGGTATATGCTGGAGTGTAACCGGTCTTCCGGCCGTAGGCAAGGCAGATTTTGCCACCAACATCAATCAGATAGTCGTCATTGTGGTCATGACCGACAAATACTCCTACTACATCTTTTTTGTCGAGGAAAGAGGAGAACAGTCCGGAGTTGACTCTTGGAGCGCAGACCCCTTCTTTGTCGTATCCGTATTTTCCGAAGCCCCATTTCATTGAATCGAACTCTTGGAAGGGTATGTGGAAGAAAGCCAGAGACGGAAGTGGTGTCCCTTCGTTTGCGGCTGTATAATGGTCGCTTCTTTCGCGATACCACTCAATCTGATCATAGTGGATCCAGTCATAATACCCCATTGTACGGTCTTTGAGATTGTTGTGCGAATCAAGCATGTAAAGGACCCATTTCACTTGGTCGCCTTCGGAAGAGAGAATAGGTATGGAACAATTGCCAGAACCGCTTACCGGTGCCTCATCATAAGTGAGGAAGTAGGGAACGTTTTTCAGATAATCCAAGATCCTGGCATTGTCCCAGTCCGTTTCTTCGTCGTGATTTCCAAATGTGACGGAGAAAGGCGTTTCCTTTTCGACGAACACATCGGAAAGTTCTTTCCAACTACCTTCGGCATCGCACCAGATCACACAGTCACCCGTCAGAACCACCATGTCAGGCTTTTCTGTGTCAATCAGTACTCGGATGAGATTGTAGGTGCTGTCTCTTAATGCTTTATAGTCACCCCTGTTGATCAGATGAAGGTCTGTCAGCTGCATGATCTTGAAGTCACCGTCATGAAACCTGAGTTGCGGCTTCTGTGCTGACGTGGTGGCGGTCAGGAGGATAAAAGGTATTATTATATTGAGTATCCTTTTCATGTGTTGTCTTATTTGTCAGTTCGGAATGGGGCGAGAGGAAGTCCGTTGTTGCCGAAGAGGTTGGGCATTGAGGCATTGTCGAAACAGTAACGTGCTCCTGATGGCTGTTTCACACCTTTGGCAGTCAGGCGTATGCTTCCGTCTTTGAGTATGCTTGCTTTTGCCGGATGGAGACCTCCATTGGCGTCAATGATCTCAAAGCCGGTGATTACTTTTTCTCTGGCTGACACAGCGGCGCTGGTTTTCAAGACAACGGCGTCTCCCTTCACTTCGAATGATTCATATTCTGGGGAAAATGGCTGGAGTTCGTGTTTGCCGTAAGTCTTGTAAAGCGCAAGGTTCGCAAGACGCTCTCCGACCTGGCGTTTGAGAGTCGGGTGTATGTCGTGTACGTCATTAACCAAATCCCCTATGTGCACTATTCCTGTGTTCATGAGAACCGCCGCGACATTCTCCTGTTGTTCTCTGAGATATGCCGCGTCATTTTCGTTATAACCATCGTATGGGGCGATCTGCACCATGTAGAATGGAAGGAATGTGTGGAAACACTTGCGCCATCCTCTGATCATCGCGCTTAGCATCTTCCCGTAATCTTCATGCCTTCCGCAGTTCGCTTCTCCCTGATACCAAATTACACCGGAAATTCGGTACTTCTGAATAGGATGGATCATCGCATTGTAAAGACATGAGTTTGCCGTAGGCGCCCACGAAGGCTTGAGCTTCTTTGTAAGAGGTTCAAGTTTCTCATGTCCGATGATGAAATCATCCATCCAAGGCTCAATGGCTGTGCCACCCCAGTATGATCCTATGAGCCCGACGGGAACGTCTCCAAGACCTGCGTTAATGTACTTTCCGAAATAGTAGGCGACAGCACTGAAATCATCCATCCTTTCCTTTGTGCAGAGCTCCCATTTCCCCTGAATGCGTTCCACCGGATAACGTGATGAGGCTTTGTCTACTTTGAAGACCCTGATCTTGCTGTTGTTGAAAAGGTTGGACTTGTCCTGCTCGTCATCAATGCGGTACATGAAAGGGTATTCCATGTTGCTCTGACCTGAGCAGAGCCATGGCTCTCCCATGAGGATGTCCTTGACCTCAGCGCGGAGTTCGTTCTTCCATCCGAAGAATTTGATGCTGAACGGACCTTCTTCCTTGGGGGTCTGGATAAGAGTCTCCCAATAGTTGTTTTTGTCTGCGCGGACGTGCAAGGTGTCTTTTTCGGCCCAAGAGCAGACAATCTTCAAGTCCCACTCGGCGGGGCACCATCCCCAGAGCTTAACTGGAGAATCGCGTTTCATCACGGCATGATCGCTGATGATTGACGGCAGCACGAAGTCAGCGGAATCCTGTGCGTTGAGGACAAGGCTGCTTATCAGGCAGGCCAATATGAAGATGATTTTTTTCATGTCAATCAGAATTTCTGTGATTTATACCAGTTCATGTAATCCGTGTACAGCTTTTCGCTGCAGTCAGTAAGTCCGGCCGGAGCCTTTGAGAATGGCTTGTTCATGATTCCGAGATACTGATACACAAGGATCTTGTCAACATAAGGGGAGATTGCCTCCATCTGTTTTAGGATTCGCCCGTTGAAGTCTGCGGGTATGAGGCTGCCGTGGGTTGTCTGTTCGAAACTGAACAGCTCCATGTCTGCCCAGATCCTAGAGCGCGCGGCTTTCTGATGTGCCAGATAGAGCTTCTCAAAATACTTTGCGGAATCCTCCAGTTTCGTCGAATTCACTCCCACACCGTCTTGGTATGCTACAATGTCCACATCCAGATCCTCAAGCTGACGGACGAATGTGTCGTCGAATTTCACCTTCTTTATGTTGTAAGGTGCGATCAAGGTTCTGGTGGAGGAGCAGAGCGAATGTGCTATACGTGAACTTTCATTCACGTACGGCTGAACAAATTCACCGTAGTAAGGATCCAGCCAGCATTCGTTCGAGAAGTACCATCCGTAGAAACTCTTATGGTGACCGTAACGACCCCATATTTCTTCCATGGCGGATTCTCTTTTCTTTGCGATATCCTTGTCTGTCATCATTTTGACAGCATCCAGATCGTCACCCCAGAAGCCGTTGCTGACAAAGAACTTGATTCCGCATTCGTCAGCCGCTGACAGTACTTCCTCAAGTGGGTCATCGCATCCCATCTGGATCTTTGGTGCAAGTGCCGTGTCGAAATAGGCCTTGCCGCAAGTGGCCATATTCATGAGGACAAGGTATTCCATCCCTGTTTCGCGGATTTCAAAAATTTTATCCCGCCACATCTGCGCAGTGAAATTTGTAAGGTCTCCGTCCCAGTTCACACCTTCTTTTCCGCCAGGGTGGTTGAATTCGAACCATGAACCTGAGATTGGTTTGATCGAGGCATTCTTCGCGGCCTCATCTTTTAGCGAGGCTGCGAATGATGGTCCCGGAAATGCTGAGGTGAGCCCGAACGAGGCTGCTCCTAAGCCAAATACTCGCAAGAAACTTCTTCTATCCATGATTGTTGATTATCTGTTAGCTAAATCTTCAAGTATTGTCCAGCATTGGTACAATCCTCTTGGAACGTGGAAGCAACCTTTCCATTTGCCGCCTTTAAGAGGTAACAGCACTTCTCCTCGGCGGTTCAGATAACCGTACCATTCAGGATATTCCGTGTCCTTGAAGTGTGTCCAAGTGTAATTGTGAACTTTTTCGAACCAATCAAGGCATCTCTCGTCACCTGTGAGTTGATAGCCTTTCAGGAGTGAAATAAGAGTCTCTATGTGGACCCACCAGAGTTTCTGGTCCCACTCAAGTTGTTGTGGAGGGTAACCTTTGCGGTCCAAGAAGTAAAATATACCGCTGTATTCCTTATCCCACCCGTATTCGATCATTTTGAGGGTTGTGTCTTTCGCTTTCTGGATAAGTTCCGGACGTCCAAGCCTTTTCCCAAGATCCATGATGAACCACATAGCTTCGATGTCATGTCCTGGAGTTACTTGACGACCCTCAAAGCAGTCAATCAGACTTCCGTCCGCTCCTACGTTTTCTACGATTATGCCCCCGAGTTCAGGCCTTAGGAAGACATCCATCACTTCGTGGATGCAGTTTTCAATCTTCTCCTCCAGAAACCCATCCGGTAACAGGTGCTCTATTTCCAGCGCAAGATTGCATAGGATCATTGGCAACGCGAAATTTTTCATGTCGCGAGTGCCCGGATAAATCTTGTTCCACCGCCCTTTAGGATTTGACTGCTTGTCAAGAACTATCTGATAAGTCTTCCAAGCGATGTCTGCGTACTCTTTGTTCCCCGTGGCGAGAGCAAGTTGGCCAAAGGCCATTGTGGCGAAAGTGTATGAGAATATGTTATAGGGCTCAACAATAGGTCTACCATCCCTTGTGAGAGAGAAGTACCAATCAAGATTCCCATCGTGTCCGTACTTCTTTAGGAATTCGGCACCGTGGATGGCGCAGTCAAGCCATTCCTGCTTTTTCTCTACCTTATTATAAAGCATGGAGAAAAGCCATACCTCGCGGGCTTGCAGCCAGATGAATTTGTCGGTGTCAAACACATTTCCTTTTCTGTCAAGGCATGTAAAATAGCCACCGTAATCCATGTCCTGGGACTTGTCCAACCAAAAGGGAAGAACCGAATCCAGAAGTTCTGTCCGATACTGTTCCGCTAGTTTTTTGAAATCAATCATGTCTAAAATGTTAATGTTATTAATCCCTGGCATCCAGGAATGACCAACTATCTATCTTTGCCAAAGATAAAAACTCGAATTAATTGATACAAATATTTGTTAATTAATTTCAATTAAAATTTTAACTTTTTTAATTATGTAGGGTTTATTCCTTGAGTAGTATGTGTATATTATTGTTCTATAGTTATTTATGTGAATTAATCAATCAATGAAAACATTTTATATTAAGTAAAGGATTTTGTAAATTCTTCGTAAAATAGTGTTTATTTATTTTGTATATTTGCCATTGGAAATTTTTAATTGTGTTAATTGCGATAATATCTGTTGCGCCATGTATGACAAGTCAAAGGAAGAATCAAGTTCCAATACAATCCTCAAGAACATCGTCAGGCAGATGTTCAACTACGCATTAAGTCATGGCAGCTTTTTGTTGTCAGATCTTTCACGGTTGACGGGGTATAGTGTCACTACCATTAGTAAATATATCTCTGTGATGCAGGAAGAAGGTCGTGTCACTGTTTTGGGGAAAGTCCAGAAGCACTCCAAAGGTCGTCAGGCTGTAAGATACGGCGTTAATCCGGAGTCCGGTTATTTCCTGGGTGTGGATGTAAAGACTTTTGATTTGACTTTGGGACTTATCAATCTTTGCGGCAATATGATCTCGTCGGAAACTGACAATACTTTTAAATTCTCAAACACCCATGAATGCCTGGAGCATGTCTGCCAGAAGGTTGAATGTTTCATTGATGCACAAGCAGAGATTGACAAAAGTAAGATATTGGGGATATGTTTCAATCTGTCCGGCCGTGTGAATGCTATGGCTGGCACAAGCGCGTCTGTCTTTAATTTCGAGGAGATGCAGGGCATGTCACTCTCGGATCTGCTTACTGAGCGCTTCGGCAGAAAAGTCTATCTGGAGAATGACTCGAAATCAATGGCCTTCGGTGAATATTCTTCCGGTATTAACCAGAAGTATCAGAATGTATTATATGTTAACCTCGGTTGGGGATTAGGCGTTGGCATCATAATTTATGGTAAAATTTATTATGGGATGGACGGCTATTCTGGAGAACTTGGTCATATTCCTACTTATAACAATAATATACTGTGCCATTGTGGAAAGAAGGGGTGCCTTGAGACTGAAGTGTCCGGAAGGGCATTGCACAGAAAGATAATGGAGCGCCTGAGGGCAGGGGAGGAATCCATTCTTTCCAAGACTCTTGAAGAGAAGGGGGAACTTACGATGGAGGATATCCTTCAGGCTGTTGAAAAAGAAGACCCTTTGGCGTGGGAAGAAATGGACAAGGTGGCCTATAATCTAGGAAAGGCGATGGCAATGCTTATAAATGTGCTGAATCCGGAGGCTATTGTTATCGGTGGATTATTCTCCGATGTGGATCCTGCGTTCATAAAGGCTATTGAGCTTTCCACAAGAAAACACTCGCTCAAACTTGTAAGCCAGAAGGTTGATTTCTTGGGATCGTCATTGAAACAGAATGCCGGTGTGGTAGGTGCTTGTATGATGGCGAGGGCCAGAACGTTCGATAATCAAGGTTTTTAATGTTTTAGAAATATGAAACATCCATGACATTT
>DCCQ01000044.1:0-4725 GCA_002314195.1 Bacteroidales bacterium UBA1077
AATATGCGAAAGAGACGGACAAGACAAAGATTCTTGCGGTATATAATCACATAACCACGTTTTTGGCAAAGGAAAACAAGAAATTCCAAATTACGAAAGTTGCTAAAAATGCCAGAAGCCGTGAATATGTGGGAAGTGTCGAATGGCTTAGCGAGGCCGGTGTGGTCAACATCGCATATTGCCTTGGAAATGTGGAACTTCCTTTGAAAGGGAATTATGATCCGTCAAATTACAAGATATATTATCACGATACGGGTCTGCTTATCGCGTCCCTTGATGAGGAAGCACAAGAGGACCTGAGGGCGAACAAGAACTTCGGTACTTACAAAGGTGCGATTTACGAGAATATAGTCGGTGAGATGCTGATAAAATCCGGCTATGAGCAGTTATACTTCTATAAGCGTGACAATCCGTCGCTCGAAATGGATTTCTTTGTCAGAGACAAGGATTCTCTCATTCCCATTGAAGTCAAGGCAAATGATGGATCGACAGCCTCTCTGAACAATCTGATCGACTGGAAGTCATACCCTGATGTCTATTACGGCATCAAACTCGGCTATAAAAACATCGGATGGAACGGAAAGTATTGCACCTTCCCATATTTCTTGACATTTTTTCTGAAGCGCTTTTTGAAAGAGAGAGTGTAGCAGGTATCCTTTACGGCAATTCAATGGTTGGTGAGTTTGTAGGACTACTGGCGCTTTGACAGGCTCAGCGACCGACGGCTGTAGGCTCAACGACCGTGTTGCAGGTTCAACGACTGGCCATGAGCTCGGAGACCAGTCGTGGACTCAAAGAT
Organism: Bacteroidales bacterium UBA1077; assembly: GCA_002314195.1. GTDB lineage: Bacteria > Bacteroidota > Bacteroidia > Bacteroidales > UBA932 > Cryptobacteroides. The sequence goes on from DCCQ01000044.1 coordinate 800, forward strand.
TGGCAATCTTAGTGGAAGTAGAAAACTCCACGGAAATTCCGATGTCCGGAGGGCTTATTTCTCGTACGGGGTGTAAACTCCGAACTCGGCGAGGGAGAGGAGGCCGGTCCATTTGGTGAAGCGGACACGGACAGCGTCAGCGTAAAACTTGTCGAAACGGTGGATCTTCACGCGACTCTTGGTCGGGGTGACGCCGCTGAAGACTGGATGCCAGGAACCTTTGTGGAGATATTCAATGACATATTCCTGCATCACGCCGGCCTTTGGTTCGGTCATCACGACCATATTGATGATGGAGCCAGGGTCGAGATCGACTTTCCAGAACGGCTCTTTGACTTCGGGGCTGGAGACCCAGCAGGTGCGGAAGTTGTCATCGTTGGCGAAATCCATGATGTCCATGTCGTCGGACCAGGAGGAGTCGCATGGTTTGCCGATGGCGATGTTGATGTCGGTGATCGGCTTCATTGTCTGGGCTACATCCACGATGTGGCCGGTGTTCTTCCAGATCTTGCCTATGCGCTTCATGGCGTCTATGCAGTTCTGGTCCATCAATCCGTCGCGGTTAGGAGCGGAGTTCAGAATGTATGTGCAGTAGGCGTTGTTGTAAGGGATGATGTTGTCAGCCACGATCTTGTCAACGTCCTTGAGAGGAGAGCCCGGGAACTCGGTCTTCCAGAACCAGGTCTTCTGGAGAGGGTAGCAAGCCATCGCAGGAAGCTGGTTGGTCTCCGGAGAGATCTTGTCTCCGGCATTCTGCTCGTAGCAGCGGATGTCTGAGTAGAACAAAGCCTCGGTCGGGTACTTGGCACCGTTCAGATCCATCACAAGGCAGTTAGGCTGGATGCTTTTGATAAGGTGATAAAACTCTGGGAATGAGACATCTGAATATGAAATCCTGCCCCACGGGGCATCCCATCCATCGAACATTATGGTGTTGACGGGGCCATATTCAGTGAGAAGCTCTCGTACCTGGCTTTTGAGAAGGTTGATCTTCTCCGGAGTGAACGGCAGAGTTGGACGGATGCGGTGGTGGGTGTCCAGGATCGAGAAGTGGAACATTATCTGCATTCCGGCCTTGTGAACGGAGTTGACAAGTTCACGAAGCACATCCCTGTGCAGAGGGGAGCTCATCACGCTGTAGTCCGTGGTCTTGGTGTCCCACATGCAGAATCCGCTGTGGTGCTTGACAGAGACGCAGATGAATTTCATCCCGGCGCTCTGGGCTGCCCTGACCCATTGATCGGTGTCCAGCTTGACTGGGTTGAACACCTCCGGACTGAGATCCGGATCGGTCCAATCGGCTGTCTGGTAGGTCGGGAGACCGAAGTGAACGAACATTCCGAGCCTCAGATCGACAAACTCCTGTTGGAGTTGGTGGAGGCTTTTTTCCTGCGCCGCCATCATCATCGGGACGGCCAGCAAGGCCAATAGGGTTGAGATGTACTTTTTCATAGTCGCTAAGTTACGAAAGATTTTTCGTAACTTTATGCCGACAAAAGAGATTATCCTTTGCCGGTTGAAAGGCATTGACATTCTGTCATTGCAGATTGTCGAATATGCTGCGTATTATTAAATATCATTGATAATGGATTCAAAAGAAAGAATTGCCAAGGCCTTGACTGTCGCGACTGACACCAAGGTGTTTGAGATGGGCTGCGGGGTCAGCTCACAGGCTCCGGAGGAGTTCAAGAAATGGTTCCCAGGACGCAAGGCGGTGGTTGTCGCCGACCTTAACACATGGAAAGCGTTGGGGGAGAAAGTTTACGGAGAGTTTGTCGCCGCTGGTGTCCCGACCGAGAAGTACATCATCGAAAAGGACGAGTTCCACGCCGATTGGCGTTATGTAGACATGGTTGACCACATCATTGCGGGCAAATTCGCCGCTGCCAAAGCGATCGAGAATGATCCTGAATATGTGGAACCGGACGCTGAGAAGGCTTTCAGACCATCTTCAGAGGCTGAATATGTGGCTGTCTCAGTCGGATCCGGAGTCATAAACGATCTCTGCAAGCTGGCCTCCCATCACTACGGCCAGTCTTACCTTACATTGCCTACAGCGGCTTCCGTTGACGGTTTCTCATCGTTCGGAGCCTCGATTTCCTATCATAACTCCAAGCAGACATTCTCCTGTCCGGCCCCTCTGGTGATTATCGCCGACATCGATGTGATTGCCGCCGCCCCTAAGGTGATGACCGCCGCCGGTTACGCTGACCTGGCCGCGAAGGTTCCTGCCGGAGCCGAGTGGATGATCGCGGACCTGATGGGCACTGAGCCGATCAAGCCGGACGCATGGCACGTTCTTCAAGACTACCTTGATGACCTTCTGGCTGACCCTGAGGGTGTCGCCAAGGGTGACAAGCAAGCCGTCGCCGACTTGTTCGAGGGCTTGACTCTCAGTGGAATAGCTATGCAGGCCGCACAGTCCAGCCGTCCGGCTTCATGCTGCGACCACCTGTTCAGCCATATTCTTGACATGACACATCATCGTTTCAACGGCAAGCTTCAGTCTCATGGATTCCAGGTGGCAATCGGCACATTGACGATGTGCGCCGTGTTCGATGAGCTGTTCAAGATGGATCTCACGAAGATCGATGTGGACGCTTGCGTGAAGGCTTGGCCTACGCTTGAGCAGGAGCAGGAAAGGGCTCTTGAGATATTCAAGGATTTCCCGGCGCCGAAGCTTGGGTACACCGAAATCACCAAGAAATATGACGACGCAAAGACCGTAGGAGTCCAACTGACGAAGGTTAAGGAAGGTTGGCCGGAGCTAAAGAAGGAGCTTCAAGGGCAGGTATATTCATTCGCCAAGATGCAGGATCTGATGAAGAAGGCAGGTGCGCCGTACGATCCTTCGATGATCGGCGTGACCCGTCAGATGCTCAAGAATATGTTCCCGAAGGTTCAACTGATGCGTTTCCGCTTCAATGTGCTCGACCTTGCGAAGAGGGGAATGTTCTACGATCAGCTCGTGGAGTCTGTCTTCGCTCCTGGTGCCGCTTGGGATTTGACTAAAGAATTGAATTAGATACTCTTCGCTGGTAGTGATTGTCTGATTGGTGATCGCCGGCCGGCGAAGGATGAATCAGGAATATGACAGTGCGTGGAACGGGTGTCCGAGGCTTTGCCAAAGGCCGTGCGTTCGTGGTCAAAGACTGCGGGCAAAGGAATCCGTTCGAGGACATACCGCCCGGCAGCGTTCTGGTTGCCGAGCGGTTGTCGCTGTCAGACTCCACATTGATTGATTTCAGGAATATTGTCGGACTAGTCGTCTGTGAGGAAGACGCTGACGGTCAGGTCTGTGTGTTGGCAAAAGGCATAGGTGTACCGGCCATCGTCGGTATCTCTGATTGCCTCAAGGAGATCGTGACTGGCGACCGTCTCCTGATCTGGAATCTTGATGTGTTAGTCAACCCGGATCTTGACACCACCATCGCCTACGAAAAAGCCCGTTCCGACGCCGACTCCCAGCTTAGCCTCAACCTTCCGCATTCGACGTATTATTAGTCGGACTTTTCAGTTTTCGAAAAGTCACTTTGACAGGCTCAGTGACCGGGGGAAAGTGTAAAGTTTCTTTACAGTGGGTGTTAAATTTCTTTACACTATTTGGAAACAGTATTTTTGTTAAGATATTCATAAATAATTATTTGTGACTTTTGGCACATAAGTGGCTTGGCAAAATTGTCGCTTTGGTGAACTGTGGCGATCAGTCGCCGCGGATCCGTCGGAAAATGAGGCAAACTGTTATTTAACGACTGATTAAAGGAGTTTTTATGTCAAGCACGTACCTGAAGTTCCTGTCGAGGAACAAGCTTTACACTTTCATTGAGGTTTTCGGACTGTCGGTGGCGTTGGGATTTGTCATTCTGCTGGCTTCGTATGCCAAGACCGAGTTCAGCGTGGGGGCGAAGCAGCCGCTTTCCAAACAG
>DCCQ01000044.1:4782-39698 GCA_002314195.1 Bacteroidales bacterium UBA1077
GGAACTTCCGAGGAGTTTTTCCCGTCCATTCCGGAGATCAAGGGCTGGACCAGAATCTGCTTTGTCGGAACTGCTGATATTATGGTCGGAGATGACTATTATCGGGCGGCTGAGGTTTCGATTGACACAAATTTTTTCAAGTTCTTTGACTATCGTCTTACGGGTTGTCTGAAGGACAAGGTTCTGGAGAACGAGGACGAGGTGATTTTGTCCGAATCATTCGCCAAGAAAGTGTTTGGAAATGAGGATCCAATAGGCAGGATATTAAGTGTCGATAAGAGTAAGTGGACAGTTGTCGGGGTAGTTGAGGATTTTGGGCCTGTCGATGTGTTCGAGCATTGCGATGTGTTCACAAGCATCAAACGTGCGCAAAAGCAATTTGCGTGGATGGACAATTTCGGTAACACGGTTCCGATTGTCCGGCTTGACGAAGGAACTGATGTGGAAAAGGTGCGCGAGGATCTTCTTAAAAAGTATCTCGGATACTGGAATTTCTACAAGGCTGACAATTCGGACAACGCCTTTTTATGGGGAGCAAGTGTGACGAGACTTGACAAGGTCTATTTTTCGGGTATGAACTCCTACACTTGTTTAAGAACGGGGGACAGAAAACAAGTTGAGCTTCTGTTCATCGTGGCTCTGGTCCTGCTGATCTCCGCCATATTCAATTACATCAACCTTACGGTCGCTCAGACGGGAAAGCGCGCCAAGGAGATGGCCACCAGAAGGTTGCTTGGCGAAAGTTCAAGGAATATAGTGACGAGGTACATCACTGAGTCATTCGCTTTTACGGTCGGGTGTTTCGCCGTAGGCTGTCTGCTGGCATATTCATTTAAACCGCTCTTTGACAAGATTCTGAGCGCCGACATTGTGCTGATGCCTGATTTGACCACAATGCTTTGGGCAGTTTTGGCGTTGGTCTTCATCTCTGTGGTTTCGGCGCTGCTTCCTGCGCTGCTTGTCTCTCGTTTTAAGCCTATTGATGTGGTGAAAGGGGAGTTCCGTTTCAAGAACAAGATGATTTTTGGTAAGGTGTTCATCGTGCTTCAGACCGTGTTCAGCACCGTCCTTATCGCTATGGCGATCACGATGGCGGCGCAGGTGAACTGTCTGGTAAACCTTCCTGTAGGCTACGAGACAAAGGACGTCATTCAAGTCAATTCACAAGATGTAGGCTATAGGAGAGGACCTCAGGAGGCTCTTCGCGCCAGATTGAAGGCTTTGCCGCAGGTGGTTGATGTGGGACTTGGGATTACATCTCCGATATCCTGCGGGGCGAATGGCATTCACGATGAGGACAATCAGCTGATTGGTTGGATGCGTATGGCTCAGTTGGACACGACTTCGCTTAGGATTCTGGGAATCAAAGTCTTGGAGAAGTATAGCGAACTCTCTTCACCGAAAGTGCTTCTGACAGAGACATCCAAGAGAAGCACCGGTGTGACGGCAGAACATCCTTACGTAGGCGGAAGCTACACGAAAGGGGAATATGAAATCTGTGGCATCATCCCGGATTTCCGCGCAAACAACGCTCTCTTCGAGCCTATGGAGAATGAGCGTAACTCCATAAGGATCATAGACGAGAATTATGATTATGCATTCCTTCAACTTCTTAAGATAACAGGTGACCGGTCCGAGGCCATGGCGGCGGTCAAGAATGTCTGCCGTGAGTTTGCGAAGGAGACCATTGGCGTTCCTGTGGAGATGTGGACTTACTATCTGGATGAGCAATTGGTCGATGATCTGAAGGGTACCAGGAACACGATGCTGCTCGTGATTTCTTTCATGGTCATGGCCATTTTGATCTCCGCTCTCGGACTTTTCGCGATGTCGCTCTACTTCACAGAACAGCAGGGCCGCCAGATCGCTGTCCGGAAAGTTTTCGGTGCCGAGGTCAGCTCTGCTGTCTGGACTCTGTCCAAGTCATTCATGATCATGAGCGTTGTGGCTGTCGTGCTTGCCGCTCCGATAGCTGTCTGGGGCATAACCTACTATCTTCGGGGATTCTACACCAAGATCGCTTTTCCTTGGTGGGCCATTGTCCTCGCGGCCTTGATCTCGATGCTGATTTCCTTCCTCTCCGTCGTAGGCCAGACCTACGCCGCCGCCACTAAGAACCCGGTCAAGACCCTTGGTCAGGATTGATGAGTCCGGTCACTGAGCTTGTCGAAGTGACCTGAGTAGAATACGGGGGTAAAACCCAACTTTTTACGTTTCTTATCAAAATTTACGTTTATGTTGCGTATTATTGCGGACAAAGACTTGGACTATGATAGGAAACGTTACTTTTAATGATGTCCTCACCGCGCTTGGCGATCTCGTGATGCCGCGCGAGTGCATCGTTTGCGGGAGGCCTCTTGCTATGCGCGAACATCACCTCTGCATCGGATGCCTTGCCGACCTGCCGCGGACATATTTCTCGAATATGCCCCACAACCAACTTGCCGACAGATTCAACGCCTTGATTCAGCGGGATCTGGATGCCACTGGTGTTTTTGAGGAATATTCCTACGCCACCTCATTGTTCTTTTACCGCTCCCATACCGGCTACAGACTGATCACCCAGAGGCTGAAATATCATTCGGACTATGCCGTCGGTCGTTATTTCGCCTCGATGCTTGGCCGGGAGATGGCAGCATCTCCTGTTTTCGACGATGTGGACGCGGTGATTCCTGTGCCTCTGCATTGGACCCGCCTTTGGTCCCGAGGGCATAATCAGGCAGAGATCATCGCAGAGGTTCTGGCAGAAAGCCTTGATGCTGATTTTCGCACCGACATTCTATATCGTGCCAGAAGGACACGTACCCAGACCAAACTTTCTGTTGAAGGAAAAACGCATAATGTGGAGAGGGCGTTTCGGGTGAGGCGGCTGAAATCTGTACCTGAATATTCACACATCCTTCTGGTGGACGATGTTTTCACGACCGGTGCGACGCTTCATTCCTGCCATAGGGCGTTAATGACGGTATTCCCTCCTGATGTGCGCATCAGTGTCGCCACTCTAGCGTGTGTCGGAATGTAAGATATGTTACGTTTTGGTTACGAATCGTAAGGAGAAACGTTTTAAATGACGAATGCGCTTAAACGAACTGCCTTTCATGCTCTGTAGCGTATGTCTATTAAAACCTATTAAAATTTCCCTTATTGTTTATAGGGTTGGAAATAAAACGGTTAAGTAGAGATATTCATAATTATTTCGCAAAAAATATTAAAAAATATTTGCAAGTCTCAAAAAAAGCAGTACCTTTGTACTCGGGTTGAGCAAGGAGGTTCTCTCCCCGATCAACCTATTGGTTATTAGTTTTAGTGTTATTAATTATGTGGTTAGAGTGAGAGTCCACGCGCGATGCGTCGACGCTCATTTTTTTTTGTTATACACTATCCGGTCACGGCGATTGGCGGTCGCTGAGCTTGCCGAAGCGCCATGACCGTTGGACTCGTAGAACTGCCGGTGGTCGCCGAACTTGTCTAAGTGACCTGTTATTCGTAAATTTGTGACAGGAATTAAACCAACAATTATGCTTGAACTTGGAATCAAAGGCCGTCAGGAGGAGATCGTGACGGAGGAATTGACCGCCAGCCACATCGGCAGCGGGACTGTCAGGGTGTTCGCTACACCGATGATGATCGCCCTTATGGAGCGCACCAGCCGACTCAGTGTCAAGCCTTACCTTGAAGATGGGCAGGAGACCGTGGGCACTAGAGTTGATGTGTCGCATGTCTCTTCAACGCCAGTCGGGCTGAAAGTATGGTGCGAGAGCGAGGTTGTGGAGGTTGACCGTCGCAGGATCGTCTTCAAAGTCGCCGCCTATGACGAGAAAGGTCTCATCGGTGAAGGGGTCCATGAACGTTTTGTTATCGATGTCGCCAAGTTTCAGGCAAAGGCACAGGAAAAAATAGTGGTGTAGGTTAATTGATTGTAATTCAATGATATGAACCTTTGCCTTTAGTGAATGTCAACTAAAGGCAAAGGCTCATATCATTGTTTATGAATATGTTGCGCACCACTTGCTGGTGGAGGCAACCTGTGAGATTAGCAGTTCATCGCGCCGCAGCAGTGGATGACCTGGCCGGAGACGTAGCCTGAGAGGTCGCTGGCCAGGAAGAGAGCCACATTGGCCACATCCTCAGGTGTGCCTCCGCGACGGAGCGGAATCTGCTTCACCCAGGCGTCGCGCACTTCCTCCGAGAGGGCGTTGGTCATGTCCGAGATGATGAATCCCGGAGCTATGCAGTTGGCTCTGACGCCGCGCGGACCCATCTCCTTGGCGATGGACTTGGCCAAGCCGATCAGGCCGGCCTTGGAGGCAGAGTAGTTGCACTGGCCTGCGTTTCCGGAAACTCCCACGACAGAGGACATGTTGATGATGCTTCCGCCTCTCTGGCGGGCCATGATCGGGGTCAGGGCGTGGATGAAGTTGAACGCTGACTTGAGGTTCACGTTGATGACGGCGTCCCACTGGGCCTCGCTCATCCTGAGCATGAGTCCGTCCTTGGTGATGCCGGCGTTGTTCACAAGGATGTCAATCCTGCCGAAATCGGCCAGAATCTGATTCACGACATTGTGAGTCTCCTCGAAGTTTGCGGCGTTGGAGGCATAAGCCTTTACCTTGTGGCCGAAAGCCTCGATGTCTTTGACTGTCTGTTCTCCGACTTCATTGATGACAAGGTCGGTGAAAGCCACATCCGCTCCCTCGGAAGCGAATTTCATGGCTATTGCCTTGCCGATTCCTCTTGCGGCGCCCGTTATGAGGGCGACCTTTCCGTCTAAAAGTCCCATAATATTCAGTTTATTTTTTACAAAAGTAATCTATCTTGCCGCGATGAGCAAGTCTTTAGGTCGCTATTTGGTGAAAGAATGGATGATGTGGCGAAAGGCACGGATAAAATGGTTATCTTTGCCGTGTTAACACAGCGAAGACGGCCGTGGAGATATTCATGAATCGCCGGTGCGCCGAAATTGCGGAATCAGTTTTCAGAAATGAGTGAAATACGTGACCCTCAGCTCTGGGAAAGCGGAGAGCTGAAGATAGAATGGGTGAGGCATCACATGCCGCTGCTTGAAGGTTTGGAGAAGGAGTTTAAGGAGACAAAGCCGTTCAAAGGGCTGAAAGTCGCCCTTTCCGTGCATCTGGAGGCCAAGACGGCGCATCTTTGCGAGGTGCTTGCCGAAGGTGGGGCGGAGATGTATGTCACCGGGAGCAATCCTCTCTCGACTCAAGACGATGTGGCCGCGGCTCTTGTGCATGAGGGGCTGAACGTCTTCGCTGTCCATGGGGCGACACCTGAGGAATATGAACACGGCATCAGACGCGTCATCGAGTGCGGCCCGAACATCATCATAGATGACGGCGGGGATCTCGTCACGATGATCCATGAGAACTATCCTGAGCTTATCCCGAATGTTATCGGAGGCTGCGAGGAGACCACGACCGGAATCCTCCGTCTTGAGACGATGAACCGTGAGAGGAGGCTGAGGTTCCCGATGATGCTTGTGAACAACGCCGCCTGCAAGCACTTCTTCGACAACCGTTACGGCACAGGCCAGTCCGTGTGGGACGGCATCAACAGGACCACCAACCTGATTGTGGCAGGGAAATATGTCGTTGTCGCAGGCTACGGCTGGTGCGGCAAGGGCGTGGCGATGAGGGCCAAGGGACTCGGAGCGAAAGTGATTGTCACCGAGGTGGATCCGATCAAGGCCATGGAGGCCGTGATGGATGGATTCCAGGTGATGAGCATGGCTCAGGCCGCGGCGGAAGGCGACATATTCGTGACAGTTACTGGTTGCGACGACGTCATCACAAAGGAGCATTTCCTCAAAATGAAAGACGGGGCGATCTGCTGCAACGCCGGGCATTTCGACTGCGAGGTGAATGTCGCCCAGCTCAAGGAACTTGCTGTGAGCGAGAAGCCTGCGAGGCAGAATATTCAGGAATATGATCTCCCTAGCGGCCGTAAGGTTTACGTCATAGCGGAAGGCAGGCTTGTCAATCTCGCCGCCGGGGACGGACATCCGGCCGAGATCATGGACATGTCGTTCGCCATTCAGGCCTTGAGTGCCAAGTACTTGGCTGACAACAGGATGGTTCTGGCAAGGGATCTTGGAGAGATGCTTCACTGCGTGCCTGAGTCCATTGACCGTGAGGTGGCTTTCAGAAAGCTGAAGGACTGGGGAATCACGATCGACACGCTGACTCCTGCACAACATAAGTACCTTTACGGAGAATAATCGCATAAATAATTTTTAAAGAATAGGTTGGCAGTTCCGCTGACCTATTCATTATATTTAACATAAAATAATAACGCTATGAGCCTGATTCCTATTTACACTTGGACCAAAGGCATAAGAAACTTTGATCATAGGAGAAAACAGTTCTCCCAGCAACCTTGGGCGCAGGGTGTCCTGCTTCTTTGCTGCGTGGTGGTGGCTATGCTTTTGGCCAACCTCCCGTTTACCAAAGAGTTCTACCACAATGTCCTGGAAACCGAGATTTCATTGAGGTTCCATATTCCAGGACATGAAGGATTCCTTTTCCCGGACGGGATGACAGTCGAGAGCTTCATCAACGACATCCTGATGACGGTCTTCTTCTTTACCGTCGGTCTGGAGATCCGGCGTGAGATGAAGAACGGAGAGTTATCCAGCGTGAAGAAGGCGATGATGCCGGTGATCGCCGCGTTCGGAGGAGTTGTGGCTCCGGCTTTTATATTCACTGCTGTCAATCATGGTTCAGCCGCCGCTTCCGGATGGGGTATTCCTACCGCAACGGACATCGCGTTCGCTGTTGGTATTCTCTCGATTCTGGGTGACCGGGTGCCTGTCTCACTGAAAGTTTTCCTGACCGCTTTGGCCATCGCTGATGACCTCATCGCGATCCTTGTCGTGGCATTGTTCTACGGTGGCACAATCAATTTCGGACTGTTGAGCATTGCGTTCGTTCTGATTGCTTTGGTGCTGCTGATGAACAAGTTGGGTGAGAAGCGAGGATGGTTCTACTTGGTTCCGGCCATCGCGATCTGGTCGCTCTTCTACTATGCCGGCATCCACTCCACGATGTCAGGCGTGGTGATGGCATTCCTTGTGCCGATGACCCCTCGATTCAACGAGGCCTACTTCCACCGCAAGCGTCTCCAGTACATCCGCAGGCTCAATGAATATAATGGGATAGCCTCAACCTCCACCGAATTCCCTAACGGTCCGCAGAGACATTGCCTGAGGCGCCTGTCCGCCATCTCCAGGGATTCCATCGGAATGAGCTACCGTCTTGAACACGCCCTCGGCCCTTGGGTCAACTTCCTGATCATGCCGATTTTCGCCCTCGCCAACGCTGGTGTCGAGATTCCGGATGTGTCCTACTTCAACGTGTTCCAGTTCGATCAGGCTCTTGGCAGCGTGAGCATGGGAATATTCCTTGGCCTTGTCCTTGGCAAGCCTCTTGGAATCTCCCTCGCCAGCTTCATCGCTGTCAAGCTTCATGTGGGAGAGATGCCGGCCAAGGCCTCTTGGGTCATGCTGATCGCTGTGGCCTGCCTTGGTGGTATCGGATTCACGATGTCAATCTTTGTGGACACCCTGTCATTTGGAGATCAGGCTCCGGAGATCACTGCCCGTCTTCGTGACATGGGCAAGGTGGCCGTGCTGATAGGCTCCCTCTGCGCCGGCATCCTGGGCAGTGTCCTGATCAACATCGTCCACGGCATCGAGTCCCGCAAGGCCGTCAAGGCTTAAAGCCCGAGTTCGTCCTTCATCGAGCGGAGAAGATCGAAGGCCTGAAGCGGGGTGATGTTGTTGAGGTCGACTCCCGAGAGTTTGTCTCGCAGGGATTCGAGCGTCGGGTCGTCCAGCTGGAAGAACGACAACTGAAGGCTGCCGTCGCTCTCAAGGGTGCCGGCCTTTGTCTGCACCGGCTTCTTGATCTCGCCCTTCTTTGCGCTTACAAGATGCTGCGAATCGTTCATCTCCAATGCCTTGAGAGTGTTCTCGGCGCTTTGGATCACCTCTTTCGGCATCCCGGCCATTCTTGCGACGTGGATACCGAAGCTGTGTGCGGTTCCGCCCTCCTTGAGCTTGCGCAGGAAGATCACCTGAGTGCCGACCTCCTTCACGGCTATGTGGAAGTTCCTGACCCTTGAATATATCTCTTCAAGGTCGTTAAGCTCGTGATAGTGAGTGGCGAAGAGCGTCTTTGCCCCGTGGCCATATTCATGAATGTATTCGACTATCGCCCGGGCTATCGACATTCCGTCGTAGGTTGAGGTGCCTCGGCCGATCTCGTCCAGAAGCACCAGTGAGCGCTCCGACAGGTTGTGCAGGATCATCGAGGTCTCCAGCATCTCGACCATGAAGGTTGACTCGCCACGGGATATGTTGTCGGTGGCCCCGACTCTTGTGAATATCTTGTCGAAATACCCTATCCTGGCGCTGTCCGCCGGCACGAATGATCCGATCTGCGCCAGCAGGACAATCAAGGCCGTCTGCCTCAGCAAGGCCGACTTACCGGCCATGTTCGGACCGGTCAGGATGATGATCTGCTGCTTCTTGTTGTCAAGGAATATGTCGTTGGGAACATATTCCTCACCAGCCGGCATCAAGGTCTCGATGACCGGGTGGCGGCCGGCCTTGATGTCAAGGGTCAGATCCTTGGTCATCTCTGGCCTGTTGTAGTGGTTGTCCTTGGCAAGCTGGGCGAATCCTGTCAGAACGTCCAGGCGGGCGATGATCCGGCAGTTGGTCTGGATGGCGGGGATGTTTCTCTGGATCTCTGCCACCAGATCCCCGTAAATCTTTGTCTCAAGGGCGTAGATGCGGTCTTCCGCGCTCAGAATCTTCTCTTCATATTCCTTGAGCTCCTGGGTGATGTAGCGTTCGGCGTTGACAAGCGTCTGCTTGCGGATCCACTCCGGCGGAACGAGATCCTTGAAAGTGTTACGGACCTCGATGTAGTACCCGAAAACGTTGTTGTAACTGATTTTGAGCGAGGATATTCCCGTCCTTTCGGCCTCTGACTGCTGGAGCTTCAGAAGGTAGTCCTTCCCTCCTGAGGAGATGCTCCTCAATTCGTCAAGCTCGGCGTTGACTCCGGATGCGATGACCTCGCCTTTGCCCACCGCGGCGGCTGGCTCAGCGGTCATTGTAGCGGTGATCCTGCCAAGCAGTTTCGAGCAGTTTTTCATCTTGCCGATGAGCGAGTCCAACGCCTTGATTCCGTGATCTTTGCAGAGTGCGGCTATCGGCTCCGTCTGAGCCAGTCCACGCCCCAACTGCATCACCTCACGAGGTGCTATCCTGCCTGTGGCCGCCCTGGAGATGATCCTTTCAAGGTCTCCGATGTCGCCGATGTGTTCCTGGACCTTGTCAAGGTCGTCGCCGGCCTCAAGGAAGTGCTGCACGACATCGTAGCGGCTGTTCAGTTCCTTGATGTCCATTATCGGCATCGCCAGCCAGCCGCGCAGAAGCCTCGCTCCCATCGGGGAGGAGCATTTGTCGATGACGCTGACCAATGAGACCCCCTCGCCGCCGACGGAGGAATTGAATATCTCCAAGTTCCTCATCGTGAACTTGTCCATCCACACGAATTTGTCCTCATCGATTCTGGAAATCGAGCAGATGTTCTTAAGTCCCGTGTGCTGGGTCTGCTCCAGATAGACCATCAGCGCTCCGGCAGAGCATATTCCCAAGGGAAATCCGTCCACGGCGAATCCTTTGAGTGACTCGACTCCGAACTGCTTCTTCAGCCTTTCTACCGCGGCGTCGTAGACGAACGCCCACTCCTCGATCGTGGTGATGTAGAGATTGTCCCCGTACTTTTCCTTGACACCTTTCTCGTAGCCCCTCTGGACCACAATCTCCTTAGGGTTCAGTGAGGCGATCAGGGTTCCGATGTAGTCCAGCGATCCTTGGGCGACCTGAAACGCTCCGGTGGAAACGTCCAGGAAAGCCGCTCCACATTGGCCCTTGTCAAACGTCAGTCCGGCCAGAAAGTTGTTCTCCTTCTGATTCAGTAGCTGGTCGTTGAACGCCACGCCCGGGGTGACCAGCTCTGTGACTCCGCGCTTGACCAGTTTCTTGGCGAATTTCGGGTCTTCCAGCTGGTCGCAGACGGCCACCTTGTAGCCTGCCCGGACGAGTTTCGGAAGGTAGACGTCGATGGCGTGGTGCGGGAATCCGGCCATCTCGATGTAGCCCTTGTCCCCGTTGGATTTCTTGGTCTGGACGATGCCCAGAACCTTGCTGACCAGCACCGCGTCATCGGAATAAGACTCGTAAAAGTCTCCGACCCTGTAAAGCAGCACCGCCTCCGGATGCTGTGCCTTCACAGAGAAAAACTGTTTGATCAGCGGAGTGTCCTCCGGTGCCTTACCTTTCGCCATATCAATGTTTTATGTTTGCCTAACAATATAAACTCAGATGCCTCCTCCACCGAAGAGGCAAGATTACAAATTTACAAAAAACCAATGAATATACGGAAAGAGATTTCCGTTTGCTATCTACGGCTGCTATACATCCAGCCGGAGTATGTCACGGGTGAGGCCGGTGTACTTGGTCTTGGTCTCGGCGACATGGAAACCTTGGGCGAGGAAGTTGCGCTCGCTCGGGACGTTCTGCGGATCCACGGTGGCGACTATGTGTTTGACTCCCGTGCTTTTGGCCAGTTCGATGGACCAGCCGATGAACGTGCGCTGGAAACCTCTGCCACGATATTCATTGTCCACAGCCACGGCGTCGAATGTGAACACCTCGGAAGGATTGAGGTGAAGGTCCGAGGCAAGGTTGCGCTCGCCGTCACGGTTGCTGACGATGACGCTGAAAGCCGCCATCCCGCCTTCGGGAGAGAATATTCCCAAGACATAGTCAAGCTGCATGGACTCAATCAGTTCCTCTCGGCTGAGAGGGTAGAAGAGATTTTTGTTCTCCATGCCGTCAACCACTTTTCGCTGGAGATTCTCAACCGCGCTGAGGCTGTCGAATCCGAGCCTTTTCATCGTTAAACCGTCCGGGAGGGTGGAAAGGACTTTGTTATATTCAGAAGTCCCGTAGTCGAAGAGGTAAAGCCTGTTCTTCAGGTACTTCTCCGGGAACATGAACCGATGGCTCGGGACGTGCCTCTGCCAGCCGTTGGCGCCGCTGTTTTCCTTCTCGCGGTGCTGGATCCAGATCTTGTACAACTCGAAGACCTGCACATAGGAGGAAGAAGTCGGCAGGATGTAGTTCTCCTGGATGTACGGGTTATTCATGAAGAGGAAGAACCGGTAGCCGAACAGGTCGTCCAGATCGTCGATGCTGGCGATGTGGTGGCGGTAGAGAAGGTAGAGGTTCTCGAAGAAAGTGCAGTACTGTGCGACCTCCACGCTGGAGACATCCTTCCAGCGCTCGTAGCTGTAGTCTCCTTCGATCTCTCCGTTTTCAAGCACCTCGTAGACCTTCATAAGGCGGTCGCTGTCATGGAAGTAGTTGTTGAGGTTGATCAGCATCTCGCTGCAGGTGACCTCCGACCCGTTCTTCAGCTCGATGGCGATGAATATGGTGCCGATCAGAGTCGCGGCGAGCGAGAAAATCCCAACGGTCGCCTCCTCTCCCGTCCGGAACGTGTGCACGATCAGCAGGCACAGCAACACCAGCAGAATCGACGCTATCACAATCAATATGGAAATGCTTGTTTTGTATTTTATCTTTTTCATGATGGATGAATATTTCAGTGTCACTTTTTTTGAGGTGCGAAGAGCATTGATGTCTTGTACCGACAAATATAACAAAAAACGACTATCTTTGTAAACTTATGTAGTATGAGGTTATTAATTGTGTGCCGAAGTTCCTTCATACACGCAAATTAAGATGATTCAAAATCAGAAGCGACATGAAAAGGGTGCTGATAGTGACATATTACTGGCCACCGTCCGGGGGGTCAGGAGTGCAGAGATGGGTCAAATTTGCAAAATACTTGCCTGCGATGGGTTGGCAGCCTGTCGTCTATACTCCGGAGAACCCTGAGTTGACGACCATTGACAAAACCTTGGCTGCGGAGATCCCACCTGAAGTCGAGGTTGTCAAAAGGCCAATCTTTGAGCCTTACGGAATTTACAGGAGGCTGATGGGTGAGGGCAGCACGACTGATCTGAAGGCATTGACAGAGGCTAATGCTGGAAAGGATGAAGTCAATCCGATCAATGGCCAGAAGAAATCATGGAAACAGAAACTGTCTCTGTTCATCCGTGGCAACTTCTTTATTCCGGACCCTCGTGTCTTGTGGGTCCGCCCGTCTGTCCGTTTCCTGAAGAAATATCTTGTGGAGCATCCTGTTGATGCGATCATCACAACCGGTCCGCCTCAATCCATGCATCTCATTGGCTTGAGATTGTCTCGCGCCACCGGGATTCCTTGGCTCGCGGATTTTCGTGATCCTTGGACGAAGATGTTTTATTTCAAACATTTGGAGTTGACTATCTGGGCAGCGAAGAAGCATCACAAACTTGAGAAAGCTGTTTTGGATGGAGCCACGGCTATTATTGCTGTCTCTCCATTGGTCCAGGATGAGTTCAAGTCTATGACCGACACACCGGTAGAATTGATTACCAACGGCTATGATGAAGAAGATTTCAAGAAGGATTTTGAACTGGATGAGAATTTCAACATCACCCACACTGGTCTTTTTGCCTCGGACGGCAATCCGGAGACTCTTTGGAAAGTTTTGGCCCAAAAGTGCCGGGAGGATGATGAGTTCAGAAGGTCATTGAGAATCAGATTGGTGGGCAAGACAGACAAACAGATCACGGACTCGATAGAGGCTGCCGGGCTTGAGGCGAATCTAAAGGACTTCGGCTACCAAAACCATGAGACAGCTGTCAGGGAACAACTGAATGCTTCTATTCTGATTCTTCCTCTCAGGAAGGAACCGGAGTATAGGGCTGTTCTTCCCGGAAAGCTATTCGAGTACCTTGCCTCGCGCCGTCCGATTCTTGGGATCGGTCAGACAGACGGAGCAATGGCCAGAATTGTCACTGAGACCGGCGCCGGAGTGGTTTATGACTGGGATGATGAGGAGAAGATCAAGGCATGGATTGACTTCTGTTGGGATGAGTTCAAGAATGATGATCTTCATGATAACACATCAGATATTTCACAGTTCACACGCTGCAATCTTACTGCCAAGTTAGTAGGTCTGCTGAATCAAATTACTGAAAAACAATAATTTACTTGAATATTCAGGAATCATGGACAAAACTTTGATAAATAAGATAGCGGTTTATGTCGGGATTATGTTTCTCTTTCTGGTTCTGGCCTATGGTTTTGTGCCGGAGGTCCTGACCGGCAAGGTGGTCAACCAGAGCGACATCACCGGCTACAGAAGCATGTCGCAGGAGGCTGCGACATGGAACAAGGCACATCCGGACGATCCTACTTACTGGACGGACTCCATGTTCGGAGGAATGCCGACGACCTCGTTCGCTCCTTCAAGTGACGGAGACTGGACTCAGCCGTTGTACAATCTTCTCATGAAGGGAAAGAGACCGGCCAACTGGTTGTTCATCTCCTTGCTGGGAGCCTTTCTCCTAATGCTTTCGCTGGGTGTGGACACGGTTCTGGCCATCGGAGGCGCGGTCGCGATCACATATTGCTCGTACAATTTCCAGATCATTCAGGTGGGACACAACACCAAGATGCAGGCGATAGCGTTCCTGCCTTGGGTGTTGGCCGCTGTGATATTCACTTACCGTTCTGCCCTTCGGCAGGCTCAGGGACCGAACCAATCGGCGGCAGCGCCTGTGGTCCGGCAAGGCTCACCAACCTTCGAAGCGATCAAAGGCTGGAAATCCTGGCTTCCGAAAACCTTGCTGGGAGCCGTCCTGTTCGGCTTCGCCCTGAGTTTCCAGATCAAGGCAAACCACCAGCAGATCACCTACTATCTGGCTATAATGATTGTGATTTATGCGCTGTATGTTTTCATCAGGCTCATCTGCGACAAGGCTTTGCGGTCTGGCTTGGGCCGCTATTTCGCTGCCAGCGCGTTGCTACTGGTCATCGGCCTCGCCGGCATCGGCACCAACACCATCAAACTCGCCCCGCTTTATGAATATACCAAACACACGATGCGCGGCGGCTCGGAACTCTCTCATCCAGAGGGAGGGGAGATCAACAGCACAGGCCTCCAGCTGGACTACGCCACGGCTTGGTCCTATGGCTGGGAGGAACTGCCTAACCTGATGATTCCGAACTTCAACGGCGGATCTTCAGCGGGTTCAATCAACCCGGACAAGTCCGAGGTCGTCAAGCTGTTCAGACAGGCCGGACAGGGCAACGCCAACGAAATCGCCAAGTCCCTGCCTCTTTACTGGGGACCTCAGCCTTTCACCGCCGGCCCGATGTACATGGGCGCCATAACAGTTTTCCTCTTCATCCTCGGATTGTTCCTCTACAAAGGCAAGGAGAAGTGGTGGCTTCTGGCCGTGACGCTTGTGGCAGTCTTCCTTGGCCTGGGCAACCACATGATGTGGTTCACGAAACTGTTCTTCGACTACGCTCCGATGTACAGCAAGTTCAGGACTGTCTCCATGGCCTTGATTGTGTTGCAGTTCACATTGCCGATGCTCGGATTCATCACCCTCGACAGAATCCTTAAGCGGGAATATTCAAAGAAAGAGTTTCTGAAGGCCGGCTGGATCGCGCTTGCGCTGACGGCGGGATTCTGTCTCCTCTGCGCACTCGTTCCAAGTGTCGCAGGATCGTTCTCAGGAGGCTCCGACGCTCAGATGCAGGACATTATCGTGGATGCTTTGAAGACTGACAGAAAGCATATCCTCTCGGTCGACGCTCTTTGGTCGATGGTCTTGATAGTCATTACGTTCGGCTTGATCCTCTGGGCCTACAGCGTCCCTAAGAGCGCCCCGAAATCCTACGAAAGCGACCCTCACATCGGCAATGCCCGCAGGATGCAGGCGATGGTGGGAATATGCCTCCTTGTGTTTGTGAATATGTTCGCGGTCGGCAAGCGTTACCTCAATTCTGACAGTTTCACAACCCCTCGCCGGTTCAACAATCAGTTCACGGCCAGACAGGTGGACAAGTTGATCCTTGAGGACAACTCTCCGTCTTACAGGGTTGTCGATCTGAGCGCCGACATATTCAATGACTCGTTCAATCCTTATTGGCATAAGTGCGTCGGAGGGTACAGTCCGGCGAAGCTCCAACGCTATCAGGATTTGATCGACCGCCACATTGTCAAGGAGCTGCAGAGCGTGGCGGCGAACACCGGCAGTGCAAAGACCATCGATGAATTTCAAAGTGGAATCAGGAATATCCAGGTGCTTTCAGCGCTGAACACCAAGTATTTCATCCTTGGCGCGGATATGCCGCCTGTTGAGAATCCGGAGGCTTTCGGACAGGCTTGGTTCGTGGATTCGTTCGTTTCTGCCGAGACCCCGGACGATGAGATCGCTCTGATCGATTCTGTGGATCTCAGACACACTGCCGTGATCGGAGCCGATTTCTCAGAGGCCCGCGCCGGTTTCGCGAACAGTTCCGCAGGCGATGCTGTAGGCGGTTCCGTAACGGAATCTGTTGAGGACTTAACTGAGAACTCTATTGGGGGCGCTGCTGAGGAAACTGCCGATGCCTCAGACTTCATCCGGATGACCTCATACGCTCCGAACGAGCTTCGTTATCATTACAGCGCTTCAACAGCGCGCACGGTCATATTCAGTGAGATCTATTATCCGGACGGTTGGACCGCCACGGTTGATGGTGTTCCTCTGGATTTGTTCCGCGCCGACTGGATCTTCCGCGCCGCCAATCTTCCAGCTGGAGAGCGCGACATCGTGATGCGTTTCGAACCAAAGGTATATACCGTCAGTGTAAAAGCCTCCAGAGCCTCCTCACTGACCCTATTCATCCTTCTGGCCCTCTCACTTGCCGGTATCGCTGGCATCAAGACTCCATCCAGGCAATAGCGGCGTATAGGGGCCATTCCGGGTGCAAGACCATGGTCTCTGCCCCCGCTGTCCGTCATGGAAAATAACTTTCAATATCGGCATATATTTACTTCTTTTGTCAGCATATAACAGAAAATCAGAATCATGTCAGATATATCAAGAAGACTTTTTCTCAAAAAAGGTGTGGCCGGATTGGCCGCGGTCGCTGTTGCCCCTGGACTCATCTCATGCGCTGGACAGGATGGCAAGGCCGCCAAAGTCAGGCAGTTGGCTCCATTGGCCGGCAAGTATGACGTTGTGGTCGCAGGAGGTGGTCCTGCCGGTTTCATCGCGGCGGTGACGGCGGCTCGTCAGGGTGCCAAGACGGCTCTCATCGAGCGCTACGGCTTCCTCGGCGGAATGGCTACCACCGGCTACGTTACCCCGATCAGTGTCTTTGCTAAGGACAACAATCTCGTGATCGGAGGAATCCCTTGGGAGTTCGTGCAGAGGCTCGAATCCATGGGCGGCGCTTTCATCGAGTGGCCGAAAGCGAACATCGACTTCGACATTGAACTTTACAAACTTTGCTGCCAGAGGATGGTGCTGGAGGCTGGTGTGGATCTCTATATGCACTCTGCGATGATAGGCTGCGAGATGGAGGGGAAACGGATCACCTCAGTGATCATCGAAAACAAGAACGGACTTGAAAGCCTTGAGGCTGAAAGATTCATTGACTGCACCGGCGATGCCGACCTTGCGAACATGGCCGGTGTGCCTATGCAGGAGAATCCTGACAGTGAGTTTCAGCCGTCATCATTCTGCTTCATCCTTTCCGGAGTCGACACCGACAGCGAATTGCTCAACAAATGTATGTACCACAACGGCATAAACGGTCCGAGCCAGTGCCGTCCTGTCAGGGAGAAGCTTCTTGCAATGAAGGAGACACATCCAGAGATTCCTGACTTCGGAGGACCTTGGTTCAACAACGTGCTCCATAAAGGCAGTGTCGCTGTCAACATCACCCGTCGCGCGGCCATATCCACGGACAACAGGAATTTCACGGCGGCGGAGTGCCAGCTGCGGGAGGACATATTCCTTTTCGCATCGCTGCTTAAAGAGAATTTCCCTGAATTCAAAGACAGTTACATCTCTTCTACCGCTCCTCAGGCCGGAGTCAGGGAGTCTCGCCGCATCAAGGGTGTCCACACCGTCACGGCCGATGAATATGTGAGCGGTTTCCACTATGAGGACAGCATCTCGCGTGGCATTCATCCGATCGATATGCACGCCAGCAAGGGAACCAAGCAGATGCGCATCGACCTCAAGCAGCCGGCGTATGTGCCTTACAGGGCGTTGATTGCTCCCGAATATCCCAACCTGCTTGTGGCGGGACGCTGCATCTCCACTGGTCGTCAGGCACTTGCGTCTCTCCGCGTGATGGCGAGCTGCATGGGCACAGGCCAGGCTGCAGGCGCCGCCGCGGCACAAAGCATCTCCGAGTCCCGGAGCGTGCAGGACATTGATGTGGAAACCCTTGTCGGCACAGTCCGCAAACTCGGAGCGATAATCTAGGACTCCACGGCTTTGGCGAGGCGGCCGGCGAGGTCGATGAAGGCCTGGCCATCGGGACGGGTGGAGAGGGCAGCAGGCTCGCCGGAGTCTCCGCCTTCACGGATGCTCTGGACAATCGGTATCTGCCCGAGGAGCCGAATGCCGTACTTGTCGGCCATCTCCTTGCCACCGTTCTTTCCGAATATATAGTACTTGTTCTGGGGAAGTTCCTCAGGAGTGAACCAGGCCATGTTCTCCACAAGACCGAAGATCTTGCGGTCAATATTCTTGTTGCGGAACATATTCACGCCTTTCTCTACATCCGAAAGAGCCACAGGCTGAGGTGTAGTGACGATCAGCGCGCCCTCCATCGGGATGTCGTTCACGAGGGAGATGTGGATGTCGCCGGTTCCTGGTGGCATGTCGATCAGAAGGAAGTCCAGCACGCCCCAGCGGACTTGCAGAATCATTTGCTTGAGGGCGTTGCAGGCCATAGGACCTCTCCAGATGAGGGCTTGGCCTGGCTCGGCGAAATAGCCGATGGACATCCATTTCACACCGTATTTCTCGATCGGGTAGATCACTTCCTTGCCTTCCGCAATCTCTTCCGCCTCAGGGACAGCGCCTTCCGTGCCGGTCATCAGCGGAACTGAAGGCCCGTAGACATCAGCGTCGGCGAGTCCGACCTTGTAGCCGAGACGGGCGAGGGCCACGGCCAGATTGACCGCCACGGTGGACTTTCCGACCCCTCCCTTGCCGGAGGCGATTCCGATGATGTGGCGGACATTGTTGATTTCCTCAAGGCCGAGATCAAGTCCGGCTTTCTTTTTCGGAGCTTCTTCCTTGACCACGGTCTTTACCTCAACCTCAGTGCCTTGCGGAGCATTGCGGATGATTGTGGCGCGGGTGCTCCCGACAAGATATTCAGTGAGAGGATCGCGCCTTTTAGGGAATGCGAGGGTGACTGTCACCTTGTTGCCGTCTATGGAGATGGAGTCAACCATCCCCAATTCGACTATGCTTTTGCTGCCTTTGGCGGGGTGAACCACCTCGGCGAGCATATTTAATATGTCTTGTTCAGTCATATTCTTCGAATATTACTATTTAACCTACAACCCCCAGTCACTTCGTGACAGCCCCAGAGGGGCACGGGGAAAGGATTCCCCGAAACCCCTTCGGTCGCTTCGCTCCGAGTGTTGTATTTTCCTTCCTGTCATTGTTATCTTACGATGTTCATTTCCTTGGTGAGGTAGCCGGCGCCGCCGAACTTGTCCACGAGGAAGAGGACGTAGCGGATGTCCACGCAGATGCACCTCTGGAGATCGGGCTCGAACATCACGTCGCTGGACATCGACTCCCAGTTGCCGTCGAAGGCCAGACCTATCAGTTCACCGTCGGCGTTGAGGACAGGGCTGCCGGAGTTGCCGCCCGTGATGTCGTTGGTCGTGAGGAAGCAGCAAGGGAGATTGCCGTCAGCCATGGCGTACCGGCCGTAGTCCCTCTTGACATAGAGCTGCTTAAGTTTTTCCGGAACGTTGAACTCGTAGTTGTCGGGATCCTCTTTCTCCATCACACCGTAGATGGTTGAGTAGTACCTGTAGTTGACGGCGTCCTTCGGGGAATATGACTTCACAGTCCCGTAGGTGAGCCTCATCGTGAAGTTGGCGTCCGGGTACATGGCCTTGCCTTTGTTCCATTCCATCAAGCCGGCCGTGTAGGCCTTGGACGCGGCCTTGATCTTGGCCTTGGCCTCCTGATTCTGCTCTCCGCGCAGTTTGGCGAACACATTCACGAGCGCTGTCGCGAACTTGTTGGCCGGATCATTGAGAGTTGCTTTCTTGCCGTCTTTTTCAATGGCTTCCTTAGCCTTGTCATAAGACGAGAATATTGTCGTTCTGAACAGCTCATCCACGTACTTGTCGATGTCCATTGTCGCGAAATCCTCTCCAAGGTCCGGATAGTTCTCGGGTCTGGCCTTCTCCCTGTACAATTTAAGCAGAGCCGCCGTCACTTCCTTGTCAAGCGGCGCGTAG
The DNA here is from genome assembly GCA_002314195.1 of Bacteroidales bacterium UBA1077. Taxonomy (GTDB): domain Bacteria; phylum Bacteroidota; class Bacteroidia; order Bacteroidales; family UBA932; genus Cryptobacteroides. Next base: position 24,276 of record DCCQ01000044.1, read on the forward strand.
TAGTCCTCGAACACGGCCTTAAGAGCTTCGAAGCCAGCCTCTGCAGCCGTCAGACTGTCCGCTCCTGATTTCAGACTTCTGTTCCTGCCTCCTAAGTAAGCGCTTGAGAGGTTGACCAATTCAGTTCTGAAGATGGTCTCGCTCAACAGTTTCACATCGAGATCCACTTGCTCGTTGGCCTTGATCCCGGCGGCGATGTCAGCGATCGCCGTCCCGTAAAGTTCGGAGCGTTTCTTGTTCTTGTCAACCCATTTCTGGAACCGAGCCTCCTTGTCGTGTTCCTTCCCGATGATATTCAAGTCCTTGAAAGCCTTCTTCTCTCCGATCCATTTCTTCCAACCGTTGGCTGAGCTTGCATATTTATTGGCATATTTCAGCCTGATGGAAGGATCCTTCTCCATCCACTTCCACATAATGTCCTGACGGAGTGTCCTGGCCTCAATCGCGATGTCGTTCAGGGCAAGCATGTGGTTCAGCTGCGCCTCTGTCTGGTACCTCTGGGTGCGGCCAGGGTAGCCCATGATCATCGTGTAGTCACCCTCATTGATGCCTTTGAGGGAAATCTTCAGCGACTGCTTCGGCACGTAAGGGACGTTGTCCTCTGAATATTCAGCCGGCTCGTTGTCCTTGCCCGCATAGACCCTGAACATCGAGAAGTCGCCAGTGTGACGTGGCCACATCCAGTTGTCGGTCTCGCCGCCGAACTTTCCGATGGATGCCGGCGGAGCGCCCACGAAACGGATGTCTTTGAACACCTTATAGACAATGACGTAGTGCACGTTGTTGTTGTAGAAAGAGGTGACCTCGGCCTCGCAGTTCGGATTCTGCTCCTCGGCAGCCTTGACCAGAGCCTCTTTCACTGCCTTTCTTTCCTCTTCTGACTTGGCTCCCTCGATTGCCTCGGTGACATCGCTCATGTTCACAAGGAACGTGACCGTTAGTCCCGGAGCCGGAATCTCCTCGCTGCTGTTCATCGCCCAGAATCCATCCTCAAGGTAGTTGTGCTCATCACTTGAGAGCTGCTGGATGCTGCTGTAGCCGCAGTGGTGGTTGGTCACCAGGAGTCCCTTGTCGGAGATCATCTCGCCTGTGCATCCGCCGCCGAAGATAACGATCGCATCCTTTAATGATGAATGGTTGACGCTGTAGATCTGGTCAGGCGTGAGCCTGCAGCCAAGGTCCTTCATTGCATTCGCGTTGAGTTTCTGGAGGAGCGGAAGCATCCACATCCCCTCGTCCGCCATCGCGCTGAATCCTACCATAAGGGCCGCCGCGACGGAACAAATCAATTTTCTCATATCAAATACCTTTAAGTTTGTCTTTGAATATTATAGTAGCAGCCATTTCCCATCGAAACAGCCAACAAAATTAGCCATTTCCCGCATAAACTCAAATTTCTGACTATATTTGTCGTTTCAGATGGTGCGGTAATGCTCTCAATGAATATGCCAAAGGAAATACATTTACTGCCATTCATGAAGGCGGGGCGGCTGGAGGCCGGCTGCGATGAGGCCGGTCGTGGACCGCTCGCGGGGCCGGTCTATGCCGCCGCTGTGATCCTACCATCGGATTTCCATCATCCGCTCCTGAATGATTCCAAAAAGATGAGCGAGAAGTCAAGGGACATTTTAAGGCCGATCATAGAGCGCGAGGCGGTCGCTTGGGCTGTTGAGGCCGTGAGCCCGGAGGAGATTGATGAATTGAATATTCTTTGGGCTTCGGTCACTGGAATGCAAAGGGCCGTGCGCAGGTTGGACCCCCGCCCGGAATTTCTTTTGATCGACGGCAACCGTTTCAGACCTTTTGACAGTTATGGCTTTGACTCCTACCGCACTGTGGTCCACGGCGATGCGACATATTCATCAATAGCTGCGGCTTCGGTGCTTGCAAAGACTTGGAGGGATGAGAAGATGTGGGAACTGGCTAAGGAATATCCCGAATACGGCTGGGACAGGAATATGGGCTATCCGACGAAGGAACACATCGAGGCCATCAGAAAGTTCGGGCTGACTCCTTGGCACCGGAGATCGTTTCACCCGAAGGAACTTGAGCCGACTTTATTCTCCGGCCTTTAGTCCGAGTTCTTTCTCGTAGCGGCGGATGAGTTTGCGGTTCATGCTGATGATCTCATCCTTGTCCCTGACTTTTTCATGAAGAAGATCGACCTCCTTTCTAAGAACTTCTATCTCTTTGATGTAACCATCCTCCAAGGCTCTGATTTTCCTGTCGTAGGTTTCCTTTACGTCATTAAGCCCGGCGGTGGCGGAACTTATCGGCTCGAAACCGTTCACTAATTCCGCGACGGAGACTCCGGCGGCTTCGGCGAATTTTTCAACGTGCTCGTTCAGGATTCTTGTCTTCCCTTTCTCAAGTTTACGGTATGCGTTCAGAGAGATTTCCAGACGACGTGCCATCTCGGTCTGTGAGAACCCGAGTTCGTTCCGTTTCTTTTCAAGATTGTTCTTTATAGTTGCGTCGTCCATTTATGAGTGAATCTTCAAAAGCGTTACTATGACACAAAAATATCCAAAAGAAGATTCTTCGTTTTGTAACCGTTGGTTGCAAAGTGTATCCAATGGTTATAAAAAACATATTAAATAGATAAAAAACATAAATATTTGAGTGGTTACCCCCGTTTGTTCCCCACCCTCGCTTGTTTTTTAGTGGGGAACTTATGTTCTTTGCGAAAAACACTTTCACTATGGACAGGACAGAGAATGACTATGCAGCTTTTGAAAAGGCGATGGATGAGAGGCGACTCTACAGACAGATTTCTGATTTTGTGGGGATATGTCTGCGTATAGGTGCGGAACCTGCCGCGTTGGACGCCGTGATCTATGAGGAATTGGGATACAGGGGGCAGGATCTTGTGGATTTTTACCGGCGCTGCGAGAATATTCATTGAAGTAGTGTTGTTATTGGGACATTTTTTTATTAGATTTGCCTTTCGGCGAACTTATGAGGCACTTCCAAGGGTAAATCGATTTTTATCATGTTGTCCCCCGTAATGTAATTTTGCCAATAACGATTTCATAATTAATAACTTATAGTAATGAAAGAATATTCTACTAAAGACATCCGCAATGTGGTTCTGATTGGCAGCGCCAAGTCAGGTAAGACCACATTGTCTGAAGCCATGCTCTTTGAGGGCAAGGTGATCGCCAGAAGAGGCACGGTCGAGGACAAGAACACTGTTTCCGACAATGAGGAAATCGAGAAACTGAACCAGAGGTCAATCTTCGCGACTCCGCTTTACGCCGAGTTCATGAACACCAAGTTCAATGTGATTGACGCTCCGGGATCCGATGACTTCATCGGAGGCGCTGTGTCAGCCTTCAAGGTCTGCGAGAACGGTATTCTTGTCATTAACGCACAACAGGGAGTCGAGGTGGGCACAGACATCTTCGCGCGTTATGCTGAGCAGTACAAGTTGCCTCTCATTGTGGCTGTCAACCAGCTTGACTCAGAGAAGGCCGACTGGGAGAAGACCATCGCCGAGATGAAGGAGACCTTCGGACACAAGCCGATCATCGTGCAGTTCCCGGTTAACCCAGGTCCTTCTTTCGATGGTTTCATTGATGTCCTCAAGATGAAATACTATCATTTCAAAGACGATAACGGAACGCGTGAGGACCTCGAGATTCCGGCTAATCTTATGGACGAGGCTGAGACCCTTCGCCAGGAACTCATCGAGAAGGCCGCCGAGTTTGACGACACGCTTATGGAGCGTTTCTTCGATCAGGGATCTCTGACAGAGGACGAGATTCGCGAAGGCCTTGGAATAGGAATCCGTCAGGGTGGTGTGCTCCCTATCTTCTGCCTCTCCGGCAAGAAGGACATCGGAGTGAAGAGGCTTATGGAGTTCACCATCAAGACCGCTATTTCTCCTGCGGAGACTAAGTCTATGACCAAGGACGGCAATGAGATCGAGTGCAAGGCCGAGAACCCTACCTCCATATTCATTTATAAGACAGATGTCGAGCCGCATCTTGGTGAGGTCTCTTATTTCAAGGTTATGTCCGGTCGCCTGACTGAGGGAATGGATCTTGAGAATCCTGAGACAGGTGACAAGGAAAGGCTTTCCGCCATCTACGCTGTGGCCGGAGCGAAGAAAGAGAAAGTGGCAAGTCTTATGGCAGGCGAGATCGGTTGTACAGTGAAGCTGCGCGCCGGAAAGACAAACGTGACCCTCTCGCAGATAGGTTCAGGCATCGCTTACGAGCACATTGTGTTCCCTGCGTCCAAGTATCGCTGCGCCATCAAGGCCGAGTCCCAGAACGACGAGACCAAGCTCGGCGAGGCTCTTTCAAAGATCTCCGCGCAGGACCCTACAATCATCGTTGAGTATTCAAAGGAACTCAAACAGACCATTCTCAGCGGTCAGGGCGAGCAGCACATCAATGTCTGCAAGTGGCGTCTTGAGAACGAGTTCGGTGTCAAGGTAGTGTTGTTCGCTCCTAAGATTCCTTACCGTGAGACCATCACGAAGGTCGCCACGGCCACCTACCGTCACAAGAAGCAGTCCGGTGGAGCCGGACAGTTCGGTGAGGTTTCCATCCTCATCTGTCCTATCGTTGAAGGCGTTCCGTTCACGAACAAGTTCAAGATCGACGGCAAGGATGTTGTCCTCAACGTGAAGACCAAGGAGGAGTTCGACCTCGAATGGGGCGGAAGGCTTGAGTTCTACAACTGTGTGGTAGGTGGAGCCATCGACGCCAGGTTCATGCCTGCGATCCTCAAGGGCATCAACGACAAGATGACTGAGGGCCCTCTCACCGGTTCATACGCCCGTGACATCAGGGTCTTTGTCTATGACGGCAAGATGCATCCGGTTGACTCCAATGAAATCTCCTTCATCCTTGCGGCCCGCAACGCTTTCAAGGAAGCGTTCCGTAACGCCGGGCCGAAGATCATGGAGCCTATCTACAATGTGGAGATCATGACTCCGGCTGACTACATGGGAGCATGTATGTCCGACCTTCAGAACAAGAGGGCGCTCATCGAGGGTATGAGCTCTGACAAGGGCTTCTCAGTCCTTAAAGCCCGTGTTCCGCTCGCAGAGCTTTACCGTTACTCCACAACGTTGAGTTCCATCACTTCCGGCGCCGCGACATTCACCATGACATTCGCTGATTATCAGCCTGTTCCAGGTGATGTTCAGACCAAACTTCTTGCCGAGTACGCCGCACAGGAGAAGGAAGAGGAGTAATATCCCCGACCTTTATGGGTCTATGATAAAAGAATATTCAACCCTCCTCTCCGGTTTCGCTTCCGGGGGAGGGTTGTTTATTTTTCATTTGTTGGAAAGAAAACCGCCTCTGATTTCTGAGGATGGACAATCACCTTCGAACGTTGGAAATTGTATTTTACAGCAAGTGATTGCCTACTTGCGAAAGTTGAGTTAGTATATGAAAAAGACATTCTTCTCCCTGATTGCGGCTTTGCTGCTGCTTTCATCCTGCGAGGTTCATCATTTCATGACGGATGCCTCCTACCGTGCTAAGGTTGAGGCAGATCTGGAAAACAGACTGGCGCCGGAACGCCTTAAGGCCTATTATGCCGTTGATAAAGACAGGAAGTGTCTGACAGAGTCCAATGGCTTTGTCAGCGACATCTATCTGACAACCGAAGAGTTTGAGGCACTGGAGTTCCTCTATGCCTACATGCCGCTCGCTGACGTGACGGATTACAGCACTGATTATTACCTCCAGAATATTCGCGCGTCATTCACGGCCCGCAAGGAGATGGGGTGGAATGTCCCGGAAAGGGAATTCAGGCACTTTGTTCTCCCGGTCAGGGCCAACAACGAGAATCTGGACACCTCAAGGGTCGTTTTCTACCGTGAGTTGAAGCCGCGTGTGGAAGGAATGAATATGAAAGACGCCATTCTGGAAGTCAATCATTGGTGTCATGAGAAGCTGACCTACAAGCCTTCAGACGCTCGCACATTGTCTCCGCTTTCTTCAATGAGAAGTTCACTGGGACGCTGCGGGGAGGAGTCTACGTTCGCTGTGGCGGCTTTGAGGGCGGTCGGAATCCCGGCACGTCAGGTCTATACGCCTCGCTGGGCCCACACGGATGACAACCATGCATGGGTCGAGGCCTGGGCCGATGGAGAGTGGTACTTTCTTGGAGCATGCGAACCTGAGCCGGTCTTGAATCTGGGTTGGTTTAACTCTCCGGCCAGCCGGGGGCTGCTGATGCACACAAGAGTTTTCGGCAACTATGACGGGCCTGAGGAGAAAGTGATGATCGGCCCTAATTTCACGGAAATCAATCTGATTGACAACTACGCTAAGACTGCCCGTGTGGATTTCACTGTTGTTGACGAGAGCGGTTCTCCGGTTGACAGCGCCTTGGTTGATTTCAAGATCTACAATTACGCTGAGTTCTATCCGGCTTTGTCAAAGTACACTGACGCTCAGGGACGTACCTTCTTGACCGCCGGAATGGGAGACATGATGGCGTGGGCCTCGAAGAACGGCAAGTATGGCTATTCAAAGGTCTCTTTCGGTAAGGACGCAGAGGTTAAGATAACGATTTCCGACCAGCATTCCTTAGCTCCTCAGTCGATGATGATTGTCCCTCCGCCGGAGACCGCCAATATTCCTGAAGTCACTCCAGAGCAGAGGGCGGAGAACGACAGGCGTTTCGCTCAGGAAGACAGTATCCGAAAGGCCTACATGGCCACTTTCATCGCCACAGACAGTTCAGAGAAAGGACGGTTTCTCGCTCTTTCGGCAGGCAATCATGAGGTTGTCTCCAAGTTCTTGGAAGATCATCCGGACGAAAGAGCTCTGGATTTGCTCAAGTCGTTGAGCAATAAGGACATGATTGATGTGACACGGCCTATTCTTGATGAAAGCTATAATGCTTTTGACGCAATTTTGTGCCCAAGGGTCGAGAATGAGTTCCTTAGTCCGTACAAATCATTCTTTGCCGGGCGGTTTGGCACTGAACTGTCAAAGGAGGAGTTGTCTGTTCCTACGAATCTTATCAAATGGGTTCAGGACAGCGTCACGGTGGTGCGTGACCCTAAGGCCTGGAGCATTCCGATGTCTCCTGCCGGCGTTTATCAGACGCGGATGGCTGACGTCCGCTCCAGGAATATATTCTTTGTCGCTCTCGCAAGGACTCTCGGTATTGATGCACGCAAGGATCCTGTGACCGGCAAGATTCAGTACAAGGAAGACGGACAGTGGGTAGATGTGGATTTTGAAGCATCCTCGCAGGTTGTGGCTCCGACAGGAACTCTGGTTCTGAATTATGAGCCGACAGCGATACTTGCCAATCCTGGCTACTATTCCCATTTCACTGTCAGCAAGATAGAAAACGGACGCACCAAGCTGTTGTCTTTCGATGAAGGTCAGGTGGATATGGGCGGAGGCGTAAGTTGGGCTAATGTGTTCAAAAAAGGAACCAAGCTCGATGTGGGTGAATATATGCTCGTCAGCGGCAACCGTCTTTCCGACGGAAGCGTGCCTGTCACGATGCAGCAGTTCTCCGTCAAGGAGGGTGAGACCACGGCGCTTGATCTTCGAATCACCATTCCGGAGGACAGACTGTCCGTGATCGGTTCGTTCGACGCGGAGACAAAGTACCGGATTGAACCCGATTCAGAGCCTGTTTCTGTGCTTTCTACCACAGGCCGCGGATTTTATGTGATTGGTTTCCTGACCCCAAGGCAGGAACCTTCCGTCCATGCGATCAACGACATCATCGCGGCAAAGGCGAAGCTGGAGGTCTGGAACCGTCCTATCCTGCTTCTGACCACCGCTGAAGGCCTGGGATGGCTTAATGAATATTCAGCATCGCTCCCGTCCAACGTCCATCTCGGCATCATCCCAGACAGCCTCGACCTTAAAGACCACCGAATGCCGTACTTCCTCCTCGCCGACACCTTCAACCGAGTCTTCTTCACCACCGAAGGCTACACCATCGGTCTCGGCGACCAGCTCGTCACCGCCATCGCGAAGCTGTAGGTTTCAGCGCATGCATGACAGACTGGCGGCACGTCGAATGCCCGTGGAGGCCAACTATTTGTAAATAAATACATTAATGAATCTTACTCCTCATTGTTTGAGTTGGGAGTATGGTCTGTTAATGTGTTGTGAATCAATGGATTTTGTGCGCAAGATCAGCTCTGTCACGCACCAGATGGCTATTTTGATGCTTTCGTGCGTGAGACAGGGGGCTTTGCGCACGAAAAATTCGTATCTTTGAACTTTTGTTGATTGCGTTGGAAACAAGCTGGTAAGGATGATCAAAGATTGCCGGATTGTCAGCGCTAAGAAAGACAATGAGATGAGGGGAATCTTCAGGGGCATATTCATTGGTCTGGCGCTGCTTGCTTTGGGCGGGCAGCGGGCTTGGTGCGTCACGCCGGAGTTCATCGACTCGCTGCGGACGGAACTGAGGCTCAGGAATATGCCGGAGCGGATCATTTTCCTGCCGTTGGCGCTTGCAGACCAGCGGTTTGACGATGGGAGGGAAGGAATATGGTCGCTCACGGCGCTGGACGCTATCAGGGGGAAGGCACTTTGCCAGGAAGTTGCATACAGGCCAAGGAAAGGGACAGAGGAGGTGGCAAAATGTCTGAAGGCTGATGAAGGAGAGGCGAGGATGAAAGGAGAAAAAGTGGCAAGGACAGAACATGATCATGGGATAGATACGGCGGGCGATTGGGTGGATAGAAACGCCGCTGATCCCGATTCGGCGGACGTGCGGTTTGACGAACGTCTCTCCACGGAAATAGCTCTCAATCGGTTGCAGGAACTGTTCAATGAATATGGCGACTGGAATATGTCGATAGTGGCTTACTCCACAAGTCCGACTGCGCTTGCCGCGATGGATTCTATCGCATTCGTCAACGCTCCTATTCTTAAGAGTTTACGGAAGACCGAAGAGGAATATTCAGAGAACATTCCGGCTGCGTTTGAGCGGATCGGGTCGCTGGCGGAGAGGAGGAAGGCTGAGCGGCAGGCGTTTCTGCGGGAGCAGGCCGCGCTTAGAAAGGCCCGGCTGGACTCGTTGCGGAAAAGGCAGGCCGCTAGCACCGACAGGATCACTTACACAATCCGCCGAGGGGACACGCTGGGCGGCATCGCGGCGAGGCACCGGGTCAAGGTTTCCGACCTCAAGAGGTGGAACAATCTAAAGAGCGATATGATCCGTGAGGGACGCAAACTGGTCATTTACAAGTAGTCATTATGAAGCAGTATAAGGTTCTTTTGTTTTTGCTTTCCGTTTTCCTGATCCTTTTCGCGGTATGGTTCGTATTCCCGCCGAAAGGTGTTCAGGTGGGAGACATGAAGTTGAGATTTCCGTCATACCAAGCCTATCTGGCAGATTTACGGGACAGCACTGCGGAAGTGGATGTGGATTCCGTGCTTCTGGCTGTGCAGAAAAGCTACGAGATGGTCGAAGGCTCGACGGACACCCTGCGCTACTACTACGACTACATCACCTCGAATCCCAACCGCATCTGTCTGCCGGATGATGACTACACATTCTTTGACTCGCTGTTCGTGGACATGGCCACCGCGGCTGATTCAGGCCGCACAGTCAGGATTCTGCACTATGGCGATTCACAATTGGAAATGGACAGGATTTCGGCGGTGTTGAGGCAGGATCTTCAGGAACGCTTCGGCGGTTCCGGGCCGGGAATGGTGCCGATGATCCAGAGGATTCCGACCGTGTCGCTCTCGCAGAGCGCTTCGGGAAGCCTTACACGTTACGCTATGGTCGGGGACTCGCTGACAAAAAAGGCTGCTCATAGGCGTTACGGGCCTTTGACACAGTTCACGGACGTTTCCGGCAACGGAACGTTCACGTTCACCAGAACCAAGAACCGTTACTCACAGGAGCTGGTCAAGTCTATCTCAAAGGTTTCCGTGCTTTTAGGACAAAACTCTACAGGGTTCGAGATGACGCTTAAATGTGACACGCTCCCGAATCAAAAAACTGTTCTGGACTCGGCCAAGACCGGGGTCTCGATGGTTAGTTGGAATCTGCCTTGCGATGTGGAGAGGGGAACAATCAGTTTCGCCGGGAACGCTGAAATCTACGGAATAATGCTGGACGGAAAGGATGGGGGAGTGACGGTTGATAATGTCGCCTTGCGTGGATGCGCCGGGTTCATCTTCTCGTCCATCAACCGTCAGGTGATGCGAGAAAGTTTTGCCAAGACGGACACCCGTTTGATTATCATGCAGTTCGGCGGCAACGCAATGCCTGGGATAGCCTCGAAGAAAGCCATCTCGTCTTACGTCAAGAAGATTGTGATGCAGTTCGACTATTTCAAGGAGGTCGCTCCGCAGGCCCGGCTGATGTTCATCGGCCCGGCGGACATGTGCAAGAGCGAGGACGGGAACCTGATAACCTGGCCGCTTCTGCCGCAGCTTAATGATTCCCTGAAAGTCAACTGTTTGAAGAACGGTGTGGCCTATTGGGACACGTTCAACGTGATGGGAGGCGTAGGTTCGATGCGAAAATGGGTGAGTCACAACCCACCTCTGGCAGGACCCGATCATATTCATTTCACCCATAAGGGAGCGCTTGAGATCGGCAACGCGCTCGCCAAATCCTTCATCCTTTACCACGACTTCTACAAGCTCCGTCAGGAACTTTCGGACGAGGCTGTGGGAATATATCTGCGCGACCTGCGGGACAGCCTCAATCCTCGCCCCACCGTGCCTGACACCTTGACAAAGACTGAGTTATGAGACGTGTCCTGATATATTCATTGCTCATTTTGCTGCTTCCGGCGACCCTTTGGGGGCAGTCGCTGCGGAAGGCGGTTCCTGAATATGATTTCGTGCGTTTCGATAAGAACCGGATTGAGTTTCAAGCTGACAGCTCGGCCTTTGAAAGGCTTTTTGACAAGATGGATTCCGTGCTTTTTCTTGGGAAAGGCAATCTGCGGATCATGCACATCGGAGGATCTCATGTTCAGGCAGGGACTCTGACAAGGCAGCTGAGGAATGATTTTCTGTCCTTGAGACCGGCCTTGGACGGGGGCAGGGGACTGGTTTTCCCGTTCTCGGCGGCCCACACGAACAATCCGAGCAGTTTCACTACGAGTTACGAAGGTTCGTGGAAAGTGACGAAGAATGTCCAGAGGGAGCCTGACCGCCGGCTCGGGCTTACGGGAATATCCCTGAGCGCGTCAGACGACAAGGCTTCGGTGATGGTCACCACTGTGGCCAGGGATCCCAAACCGTCGGACCCGACTTTCCGTTTCAACGAAGTGAAAGTCCTTGGATATTCATCTGTGGGAGAGAGAGTTCCTGTGGTGGTTTTGGCGAAAGGCGACACTCTGGTCGGCTGCAAGGCCCAGGAGGATTCCTGCTGGTCTTTCGGTCTCCCGGCACTGACGGATTCCGTAAAGATAGCAACCAAAGGGCAGGGCGAGTTCACGCTTACAGGAATATTCCTGGACAACCCTTTTCCAGGCATTTCTGTGACCGGGATCGGGGTGAACGGGGCATCGCTGGGGTCATATTCAAAATGCACGGGTCTGGTGAATGATTTGAGATTAGTTAATCCAGATTTGGTGATATTCGGCATCGGTATCAATGACGCCACTGCCTCTAATTTTTCAGTTGAGGATTTTGTCGCCCGCTATAAGGTGCTTGTCTCGCAGGTCCGTTCGGTCAATCCGTCCTGCGCTCTGTTGTTCATTTCCAACAACGACAGTTTCAAGAGGATACGCCGGAAAGGCTATGTGGTGAACCCCAACGGCCAACTGGCAGAACAAGGTTTTTTGCGACTTGGAAAGGATTGTGACGCGGGGGTCTGGGATCTGTTTGACATTATGGGAGGACTCGGCTCGATGAGGAAATGGGAGACTGTCGGCCTTGCCAAGAGGGACAAGATTCATTTCACGGAAAAGGGCTATGAACTGGTGGGGGATCTGCTGTTCAACGCCTTGATGGACAAATATATGAATCACTTAAAGACAAGCCGATAATGGGATTTTGGGACGTTGCCGCTGATTTTTTCAAGAACCTGTTCTCTTTTGACCAGGCACACCCGTTGTTGTTCACCCAGTTCTACTTTTGGGCGTTCTTCGCCATCGTGCTGGCCTTTTTGTGCGTGTTCAGGAACAAGGTGCTGCTGCGCAACGCCTTCCTGTTCTTCGTCAGCCTTTTCTTTTACTACAAGACGAGCGGACTGTTCCTGATTCTGTTCGGCTTTGTGATTGTCTATAACTATCTGGCGGGATTTGTTTTGGGCGGAGTGAGGAAGTCCTTCTGGCGCAAGGCGATTGTGGTGCTGAGTGCGGTCGTGGACTTGTCGCTTCTGTGCTACTACAAGTACGCCTATTTCCTGACAGATGTCGTAAACAACCTCTTCGGAACGGAATTTATTGTGAAAGACTGGTTTGCGGCTGTGGGCAACCAGTTGACGGGATCGCAGGCGTTCAATGTGGACTCCATCTTCCTGCCGGTCGGAATCTCGTTCTTCATCTTCCAGGCGATAAGCTATGTGGTGGATGTTTCGCGCAGGACAATCGGCCCTATAAAGAACTTCTGGGATTTCGGATTCTATCTGAGTTTCTTCCCGCAGCTGGTGGCAGGCCCGATCGTTCGTGCCAAGGAGTTTTTCCCTCAGCTTCACAAGCCGTTCTTCCTTGGCCGCAGACAGTTCGGAATCGCGATTTTCTGGATTCTGAACGGACTGGCCAAGAAGTTGATTCTGAGTGACTATCTGGCTGTGAATTTTTGCGACAGGGTCTTCGAAAACCCGTTGCTTTACACTGGCTTTGAGAACCTTACGGCACTGTTCGGCTACTCGCTTCAGGTCTATGCCGACTTCTCTGGGTACACAGACATCGCCACCGGAGTTGCGATGCTGATGGGCTTCTATCTGCCGAAGAATTTCAATTCCCCGTACAAGGCCCGCAACGCCGGAGAGTTCTGGAAGCGATGGCATATTTCCCTCTCCAAATGGCTCCAGGACTATCTTTACATCCCGCTTGGGGGCAATCGCAACGGCACCTTCGGCTCGTACGCCATCATCCTCGGAATCGCTTTTCTGGCCTCGGCTCTGGCCAAGAACTGGTGGGTGTTCGGTGTCGTGCTCGTCATCGCCGCAGTTCTTGCGATCCTGATCACTTTCTGTCAGAAATACCGTAAGGAACTCATTTCGGACATCAACAGGATGGACACGATGCTTCTGGGCGGCCTATGGCACGGCGCCAGCTGGAACTTTATGATCTGGGGCGGTCTGAACGGCCTCGGAATGCTGATTTACAGGTTCTGGAAAAGTTGCAATGTCTATGTCAGGACTCTCGTGATAGGACTCGTCTGCCTGACCTTTTATATTCTTAAAACCGCCGTCCCGGCATCTGTGTTCAATATGTTTTTCGTCTGGACGCTGATCATATTCATCGGTGCGGTGGTGCGGATGGTCTATCACTTGTGCCGTTTTAAGGCCGCTTTCTCGTGGCTTGAGACCGGCTGGGCTGTCGCTATGACATTCATATTCATCACTTTCACCCGCCTTTTCTTCCGTAGCGGCTCTAACCTGAATCCTGCGGAGGCGAACGAGAAGGCGTGGAGCACAGCGAAGAATATGGTCGAGCGCATCGGTGGAGATTGGGATCTGTCCCTCATCCCGCAGATGGTCCAGCAGCACCTCGGCGTGATCCTCGTCTTCGTCATCGGAATGATCATCCATTGGCTCCCCGAGAACTTCAAGCGTCGCTACCGCATCTGGTTCGCCTCGATGCCCCTCCCGCTGATGGTCCTCGCCTGCGTCCTCGCCGTCTTTATCATCTGCCAGTTCATCACCGCTGACCTCCAGTCGTTCATCTACTTCCAGTTTTGATGTTATATTTGGGGACTTAATTGACAAAATTCCCTATATGCGGGGGAACAAAGAAATCTTAATAGTGTTCATTTTTAATGGTGTGATCTGTAAATGTAGAGTTAAAGATCACACTAAAATGTGAACTTTCGGTGAACTTTCGGTGAACTTTCAGATATAAATCTTATATTTGTGTTATAATATAAATAATACAAATAGAATCAATATGTTAAATGCGGAAGAGATAAAGGATTTGGTTAATGGAGGCGAGGGCTACAATGTGGATTTTAAGCGTAGTGTCCCTTCGAAAGTTCGTGAACTTACGGAGGAAGTCTGCGGTTTTTTGAATGCGGCTGGTGGTTACCTCCTTATTGGAGTTAATGACAACAATGAGATTGTGGGGGCCGACATTGATAATGGCAAGCGTTCCGCTATCCAAGGTTCTATTGGCGAAATTTCTCCAATGTGTCATTATAGTATGTATGATGTAAACGTTGACGAAAAGAAAGTGTGGGTTATAGAGGTTCCTTCAGGCAGAAATAAACCATATTTCTTTTCTGGTTGCACATATCTGCGAGAAGGTGCTAATTGTCAAAAATTGACGAATGTTGAGGAGATCCGAGATGTGTTCCAGCGTTATGAACGCATTTACTTTGATGCCATACCTTTGCCAAAAGTTAATATTATGGAACAGTTGGATGAAGAAAATTTTTGTGAGTTTAAACGGGATGCGCATATTGTATCAAACATTGATGATTTTCAGGTTCTTGACAGTTTGAAGATTTTTGATGACAATAATGCGGTTAAGAGTGGTGGAGTGCTATTTTTTGCGAAGAATCCGGAGCAAGTGTTCTTCTATGCGGTAGTCCGTTGTGTATTATTTAAAGGAACAGACAAGGTGTATATTCTTGATGATAAAACCTTCGGTGGCCCTCTTCTGCAACAATACAACAAGGCTATTGAATGGTTGAAGGGTAAATTGCAGGTTGCATATGAAATTGAGGGTATTGGTCCGAGAAAAGAAGTGTGGGAAATACCTTTGGAAGTTTTTAAGGAAGCTATCATTAATGCCCTGGCTCATCGTGACTATGATGAACAGGGAGCTGGTATCACGATAGAAATGTTTGATGACAGAGTTGAGATTACCAACCCTGGTTCTCTCTTGCCAGTTGTCGCCAAGAATTTCGGTCGCAAGAGTCTGTCTCGCAATCCTCTCATTTTTGGTCTTTTCACCCGAATGCACCTTGTCGAACATATAGGTTCGGGAATACCACGAATGCGAAAGGATATGCTTGATGCTGGACTTCCGGAACCGGCCTATGATACAGACGGGATGTTTACTGTAACTTTCCGACGTCCATTTAAGCAGGTGAAAACTCAACTAACGGAAGTTCAGACGAGTCTTATTCATATTGTTAAGAATAATCCGTCTTTGACAATGGAACAGATTGGAATGGAGCTGGGGATTGGACGCACTTCTGTTTATAAGATAGTAAAAGGACTGAAAGATATGGGTATTTTGGAACATAAAGGCAGAAAAAATGATGGTGCGTGGCTTGTGAAAATAGGATGAATCTAATATTATGAAACATTACTACTGATGCGATAAAA
>DCCQ01000129.1 GCA_002314195.1 Bacteroidales bacterium UBA1077
CACTGTCAAGTTGAATTAGGCTGTTCTTCCTTTCGGAATCGCTACAAATATAACATTTTCAATGAAAAAAGTATTCTTTTACAGGAACTTTTCTGATTCGTCTTTTTGGTACACCAGAAGTATGTCTCCTGTACCAATGGAGTGTTTATATCCATTTGGTACACATATAGACCTTCTGCCGTACGTTCCGCCCCTTTAATCAAGCTAAATTGGATTTGTCTACCAAGTTGGTAAACAATTACGGAAAATAGATAATGTCACCGACTTCGCTTATTCTGAAATCCTACGTTGTCTACCCAAAGGCACCTGACTATTAAGATACTTAGGAATACTACCGGACATATTCTATGAGCATAATGCACTATGAATATCTCGACAGAGACTTGCAGCATCCAGAAACAGAAGCCGCGGAAATATATTCCTAAATGAACTCGTCGCGCTCCTTGATGTCTTTGATGCGGAGCTGGAGGGTGGTGTTGCCGCGGTAGTAGTTCTCGACGATGGAGTAGCAGATGTCGAATGGGTTGCCGGCTTTGATGTAGTCGTAGAATTCGGCCATGTTGAAGGCGATGGCGGGGATTTGGTGGAAAGGCTGCTTCTCGTCGATGAGATCCAGTTTCATGTGGACACCACCGGCTCCCACCTTGCGTCCGTTGCCACCGTCGGAGACGTTCTCGGTCAGGAAGACCGGGTTGGTGTTGCCGGGGCCGAAAGGCTGGAACTGCTTCAGGAGACGGAAGAATTTCGGGGTGATCTGGCTGAACTCCAGTTTAGCATCGATATCGGTCATCGGGGTGAGCATCTCCTCGGTGATTTTTTCGGAGATGAACTTGTCGATTCTGCCCACGAACTCCTCCAGATTGCCCTCCTTTAGCGTCAGGCCGGCTGCATAGACGTGCCCACCGAAGTTCTCAAGAAGATCGGCGCAGTTCTCAATGGCTTCATAGAGATCGAAACCCGCCACACTTCGGGCAGACCCGGTAATGAAGCCGTTCGACTTTGTCAGCACTATTGTCGGCTTGTAGAACGCCTCGACAAGTCGCGATGCCACAATTCCAACAACGCCTTTGTTCCATGTCGGATTGTAAACAATTGTCGCTGCGTCAGTTGACAGAGCGGAGCCGTTCTGAACCATCTCAAGAGCCTCCTGTGTGATCTCTCGGTCGATGCTCTTGCGGTCGTTGTTGTTGTCGTTGATCTTCTCGCCAATCATTGTGGCGATGTGGTCGTCAGAAGCGGTAAGGAGTTCCACGGCCAGACGGCCGGTCTCCATTCTTCCGGCAGCGTTGATCCTCGGACCGATCTTGAACACGATGTCATCAATTGTAAGATGGCCGAGTTCCAGTTTCGAGAGCGTCGCCATCGCGTGAAGACCCTTGCGTGGATTCTCATTCAGCTGTTTGAGACCGAAGTGAGCCAGAACCCTGTTCTCCCCCACCATCGTCACGAGATCCGCGGCGATGCTCACCACAAGAAGATCCAGCAGCGGAATCAAAGTCTCGAACGGAATGCCGTATTTCTGAGAATATGCCTGCACAAGCTTGAAGCCTACTCCGCAGCCGCTTAGGTCATCGAACGGATAGGTGTCGTCCTCACGCTTAGGGTCCAGAACAGCCACAGCCGGAGGAAGCGTGTCCTCAGGGAGGTGGTGGTCGCAGATGATGACATCGATCCCCTTCGTGGCGGCATATTCAACCTTCTCGTTGGCCTTGATGCCGCAGTCCAAAGTGATGATCAGCCCGAAACCGTTATCCCCCGCCCAGTCGATGCCCTTGTAGGACACGCCGTAGCCCTCATCATAGCGGTCAGGAATGTAAAAATCCACCTTCGAGGAATACCTTCTCAGGAATGAATATACCAACGAGACAGCGGTCGTGCCGTCCACGTCATAGTCGCCATAGACCAAAATCTTCTCCTCGGATGTTATAGCCTTACGGACCCTCTCCACGGCCACATCCATATCCTTCATCAGGAACGGGTCGTGCAAGTCGTTAAGGCTCGGACGGAAAAACGAGCGCGCCTGCTCGAAAGTCTCGACCCCCCTCTTGACAAGAAGGTCAGCGAGAACCCGGTCAATGCCCAGTTCGGCGGAAAGCCTTCCCACTTTCTCCGGATCAGCCGGTTCCTTCAAAATCCATTTGCGCTCTTTTCCCATAATAGACAAAGGTACGGATTTAATTTCAGAATGTGAATTAAAAGTAGTAATTTTGCATATTCAGGGCGTATCTTATTCGCCGTTAGCGAAGAAGGAAACGACGGTCGCCGAAAGAATATTCCTCATTGCGTGAGACAGAAATATTCCGACCGCGAAAAATAGATTTGAATATAAAAACACAACAGATATGGCAAACATCGAACTCAGCGAGCAGGAGAGAATCAGACGTGAGTCTCTCGCAAAGTTAAGGGAATTGGGCATCAACCCTTATCCGGCACCCCTTTATCCGGTCAACGCGACCGCCAAGGAGATCGAGGCCGGTTTCGACCCTCAGAAGGGCAACTTCCAGGAAGTCTGCATAGCGGGTCGTCTGATGTCACGCAGAATCATGGGCGCGGCATCATTCGGTGAGATCCAAGACGCCACGGGAAGAATCCAGATCTACGTCAAGAGGGA
>DCCQ01000092.1:0-22632 GCA_002314195.1 Bacteroidales bacterium UBA1077
ACACTTTTTGAAACAGTATCCAATGCCGTACACCTATAAATTTGTCTACATAAAAGATGGGGTTGAGTATCCTTTGTCGAGCGAGGATGCGACCAGTTCCTATGGTCCTCTTTATAAAGCAGGCGGAATCTTTTATGGATTCCGGAAGTCGGTCGATTTATTCCTTGCGACCGACTTGTTGTCGAATGGCTCTCCATGTATCAGGTCGGTAGGCCCGTATGGCTATTATGTGTTAACGAAGACTTATAAAGAGGCTTGGTGTGTATTCTCTGTTCGAAAGGGTGGTTTGGCTGCAGGACATGACCTTAAGCCAAAGTCGTCCAGTCCAATGTTATTCGATCAAAGTATATGGAATGTCAATTATGAGTTTACGTTCGAGGCGGAAAAATCAAAAATCAATGACAATGTTTTTTTCGGCTATAGAGAAATGACCAAATATTCCAATCCAAGAGGTTCGGGAAAGGTTGTGAAAATTGAGTTTGTAGATAAATAATTGATCTTGCCAGAACGCAGCGGTGACGCTTTTGCCTGAAATACCATGAAGATGCGGCTCAAAGGAATATATCATTCCAAGAACCGCATCTGTGATTTAGAAGACTGAGCGTATTCGGCTATTCTCTGAAGCCTTTCGAGGCGCGAAGGAGGTGGCGTAGGGAACTGGTGAGCTCGCGGGTCTCCTGAAGGAGGTTCAGGTAGAGGTATGCCACGGCGATGTTCTCTTTTGAGGACTGCATCCTCTGCATCTGAGCCTCACGAGCCTTCTCAAGGCAGTCCTTCAGTTCCTCGGCCTCGCGGCGGACCTCATCGACCTCGTTATAGGAACCGGTCTGGAGAATCTTTTCTGTACGCCTCAGAAGGAACAGGACGGTGTCGCGAAGAGGAATATATTCCTTGACCTGCTCCTGGCTCAGAGGTGCGAAGTTGTTGTCCACGTGCTCCTCGCAAGGGTCGGCGATACGTCTCAGGCAGTAGAGGATCTCCTCGCAGGAGTTCCTGCCGAGATGGAACCAGGTGTTCTTCTCCATGGCGACCTCCGGGTCGATCCTGCGGAAGCCGATCATCTCCTTGCGGCGGCTGTTCTTCAACTCCTCTCTTTTGCGTCTCATTGTGTCCTCCGCCTTGTGCAGCATTCCGAGATCCTCCTTGATGAATCCATCGGTGATCTGACGGAAAGTTGTGTTGACATATTCAAGGAAATCGGCCTGGCTGTCTGAGATGTGCTTGCTCAGAAGGGTAAGGATTTCGCTCTTGTCGGTGCTGAGCATCATCTGGTTGAAAGTGACGTCACCGTTCTCTTCCTCAGCCTTTTTCCTGTAGCGGATGTTGCTGCGGATCAGCAGGAAGATTGCTAGAGCCATCATTATGCAGGCGGCCACGAATCCTCCAATGTGCATCAGCATCGCGATGAGGAAGCACAGGATGAATGCGGCTCCGGCGGTTATGAACCAGCCTCCGATGACGGAGACGACTCCGGTCACCCTGTATACAGCGCTTTCACGTCCCCATGCACGGTCGGCCAGTGAGGAACCCATCGCCACCATGAACGTGACGTAAGTTGTTGAGAGAGGAAGTTTGAGAGAGGTGCCAAGAGCAATCAGCAGACCGGCCACAACCAGATTGACGGTGGCTCTGACCTCGTCAAAGGCCGCACCTTCTGGAAGTTTGGCTTCATCCGTGTTGAAGCGTTTCTCGCACCAAGCCTTTACTCCGTCCGGAACGACATCCTGGAAGAAATTGGCGGTGTTGTTCGAGAATCTTACCAGAACCCTGGCGATTTTCGAGGAACCGAACATCTCGTCACCCTCGCTTTGGCGGGAAAGGTCAACCGAGGTCTTGATCACGTTGCGGGCCTTTTTGGATGTCGCAAGTGAGAAGACCATGATGGCACCGGCGGCCACAAGGAATATGATCGGGCTCTTGGCCGGCCCGTCCAAGGATGACATCATGAATGTCGATGGGTCGGTGGCGCCGCTGGAGACATAGTCAGTGTAGGATGAATATCCTGCCAGGGGCACTCCGATGAAGTTGACGAGGTCGTTGCCGGCGAAGGCCATCGCAAGGGCGAACGTGCCCATCAGCACCAGAATCTTGAACACGTTGACTTTCAGGCAATACAGGATCTGCATCACGGCTGTTGACGCAACGAAGCATATTCCAAGGAATGTGAGTGTGTTGCTTTGGATATATTCCTGAATTTCCGGAGTGACGAAGGACATACTCTTGATGCCTTTGAACAGCATGAAGTAGAAGATGGCTGTCGTGGCGATGCCTCCGAATATTCCTATCTTCCATTTGAGGTTCTTCTTGTAGGTGAAAGTGAAGACCAGTCGGGAGATGTACTGCAGGACGATTCCGAAGAAGAATGCGATGGCGACGGAGACGAAGATGGCCATGATCATGCCGAGGGCCTTTTCCGTGTTCATCAGGTCGCCGACCGTGAGTCCGGTGGTGTCGTTGGCCAGTTTCAGCAGCACAAACGCTGTCGTGCCTCCAAGCAGCTCAAACACAAGGGAAACCGTTGTCGATGTTGGCAGGCCGAGGTTGTTGAATATGTCAAGAAGGATCACGTCAGAGACCATCACGGCGAGGAATATGAACATCAGTTCCTTCATGGAGAACATCGCCGGATGGAATATTCCGTGCCGCGCGACTTCCATCATTCCGTTGCTCATTGTGGCTCCGAGGAACACTCCGACTGCGGCCACGATGATTATTGTCCTGAACTTGGCCACTTTGGCGC
The DNA here is from genome assembly GCA_002314195.1 of Bacteroidales bacterium UBA1077. Classification (GTDB taxonomy): domain Bacteria; phylum Bacteroidota; class Bacteroidia; order Bacteroidales; family UBA932; genus Cryptobacteroides. Next base: position 2,741 of record DCCQ01000092.1, read on the forward strand.
CTATAGCTGAGTTCAAGAAGTTGACAGCGTCGTTGCTGACCCCGACCATCAGGTCGAACACGGCCAGCACGAACAGGAACACCACAATCACAAGGTAAATCTCACTCATAATTCTTTCTATAATTCGAGCGCAAAATTCACCATAAAATGTTACCGGACGGTTGCAACCGTGTTACATTTCGGTTACAATTGTCCGGTAATGGAATTATCCATTTAATATTATGCCCCTCATTTAAGGTAGGCCATCAAGGTAGTCCCAAGGAAGGCCCTCGGAGCGAAGCGACGCAAGGGGTCTGGGGAGACCGCTCCCCAGTGCCCCGCCGGGGCTGTCCCGAAGGGACTGGGGGTTGAAGATAAAATGCGCGCAGCGCGAAGCGACGCAAGGGGTCTGGGGAGACCGCTCCCCAGTGCCCCGCCGGGGCTGTCACGAAGTGACTGGGGGTAGAAGGTCCGTAAGGCGAAATAATTGAAAATTATTTCGCCTTACCCTGCTTTGCGACGGCCTCCTGCTTGCGCTTGAGCTCCTCAGGATCAGCAAGATAGTAATCCTTTACGAGATTGAGATCATCATCGAACTCGAAGACGTAAGGAGTCGCTGTAGGAATGTTCAGGCCTACGATGTCGGCGTCAGAGATTCCCTTGAGATGCTTTACAACGCCACGAAGGCTGTTGCCGTGAGCCACAACCACGATGTTGTCGTGCTGCTTGAGGGCAGGGAAGATCTCGCACTCCCAGTAAGGCATCACACGCTCGATGCAGTTCTTCAGAGCCTCTGTGCGAGGGATGTACTGATCTGGGACGAGGGCGTAGCGAGGATCCTTGGTAGCGCTGTTAGGATCGTCTTCAGGAAGTTTGTGAGGAGCAACATCGAAGCTGCGGCGCCAGATGAGCACCTGCTCGTCACCGTACTTCTGGGCGGTCTCGGCCTTGTTCAGACCCTGAAGCATTCCGTAGTGCTTCTCGTTGAGCCTCCAAGTCTTCTTTACAGGAATCCAGTCGAGATCCATGGCGTCGAGAACGTTGTTGAGGGTCTTGATGGCTCTCTTAAGATAAGAGGTGTAGGCGACCTCGAAGGTGATTCCGGCCTCTTTGAGGGCCTTTCCAGCGTCGAGGGCTTCCTGAACGCCCTTCTCGCTGAGGTCAACGTTGGTCCAACCTGTGAACCTGTTCTCCTTGTTCCACTGGCTTTCGCCGTGACGGATAAGTACTATTCTTCTCATATTTCTAATAATTTGGTTTTATCCTTAATATTCATTCACTTCAATGCTTCGACAAGCTCAGCAGCCGAAGCACCGGGCTGCAAATTTACATCATTATTCCGATTCGTCAAATTGGTTGCCCATAATCATGAGCAGCTTGTCTCCGACCTTGAGCTTGACCGAACCGTCCGGAACAATCAATTCACCGTCCCTCTTTATCATCACGACACGTGTGCCCTCTGGAAGAACAACTTCTTTCAGCGTGTCCCCGGCTGCCAGATCGGATTCTGTAAGTCTGTGATCCATCAGCTTTCCGGCTTCCTCGGGAATCTCAATCCCGAAAGTCTCGGGAGCCTTGTCCTGGGGCAGCGCAAGGTTCAGTTTCCGGGCCACAGCCGGAATACTCATGCCTTGGATCAGCATTGAGACCATAGTGATGAAAAAGACGATGTTGAAGATCTGGTCGGAGCCCGGTATGTCGGCCACAACCGTGAATATCGCGAAAATGATAGGTGTCGCTCCTTTGAGCCCGACCCATGAGATGAACACTCTTGCCTTGAACGAAAGCCTTCTGAATGGCAGGAGCGAGATGAACACGGCAAGCGGACGGCCGACAAAGGTCATGAATATTCCAATAAGCAGGGCGACCGGCGCCACTGAAAGCATTTCCTTAGGGTTGACGAGCAGCCCAAGCGTGAGGAACATTCCCATCTGCATAAGCCATGTGACAGTGTCGCTGAACCTGAAGACCTCTCTTTTGTGGGCCATCGGCTTGTTGCCTATGATCACACCGGCAAGGTAGATGGCAAGGAATCCGTTGCCGTTCACAAGTCCTGTGATGGAATAGATGAAGAATCCGATGCTCAGAACGAGGATGGCGTACAGGGACGCTCCGTTCAGATTCAATTTTCCGAGAGCCCATGAGAACGCTCGTCCGAGGCCGACGCCCATGATCGCGCCGATTCCAAGCTGCATGGTGAATGTCAGAAGAGCGTTGCCGACCATCCTTGCGTAGTCGATGTCGATTCCGGAGGCCGGCTCGAAAAGCTGCTGTGCGCACTGGATGAGCACGATGGTGATGACGTAGGCCATCGGATCGTTGGAACCGGATTCCAGTTCAAGGACAGGCTGAAGGTTCTCCTTCAGTTTCATCTTGGCGTTCCTCAGGATGTTGAACACTGATGCTGAGTCTGTAGAGGACATCACGGCAGCGAGCAGGAAGCACATCACGATCGACATTCCATCGGAGAGATGCCCGACCCTTGTCAATAAATAGATGAAGCCTCCGGTGAACAAGGCCGTCAGGAAGACCCCGACCGTGGACAGCACGATACCTTCTTTCAAGACAGGTTTTATCGTGTCGAACTTCGTCTCCAGACCGCCGCAGTACAGGATGACGCAGAGCGCGATCGTACCGATGAACTGTGCGATGTGGAAATTGTCGAACGCCAGTCCGAGTCCGTCCACACCGAACGCCATTCCGACGATGATGAACAGGAGCAGGACCGGGATCCCGAACTTGAATCCGGCCCGGCTGATGAGTATTGCCGTGAATATCAGGATGGATCCGATGAGGAGTATGTTCTCAGGGGAAAACTGTATCATAATATCATTCTGTGTTTCTGTTCGTAGTCACGGCACCAGTCCCTCAGCGGACACTCCTCACATTTCGGGTTCCTGGCCGTGCAGGTGTAACGCCCGTGGAGAATGAGCCAATGGTGCGCCCTTGCCCTCAGTTCTGCCGGAATGTATGACTCAAGCTCCTTCTCGACCGCCTCCACGGTCTTCCCGTCAGACAATCCCATCCTGTGGGATACACGGAAAACGTGCGTGTCAACAGCGATCACCGGTTTGTCATAGATCACGGAGGCGAGAACGTTGGCCGTCTTGCGTCCGACCCCTGGAAGGGTCATCAGCTGGTCTATGTCCGACGGAACTTCACCGGCATATTCCCGCAACAATTTTTGAGCCATCCCGATGAGGTGGGTGGCCTTGCTGTTGGGGTAGGAAATGCTTTTGATCACCGCCAGCACTTCCTCGAACGAGGCGGAGGCCAGATCCTCCGGCTTCGGAAACTTTCTGAACAGCTCAGGAGCGACCATATTCACTCTTTTGTCAGTGCATTGTGCACTCAGGATCACCGCCACAAGCAATTGAAAAGGGGATTCGTAGTGCAGTTCTGTCCGTACTTCGGGCTGATTTGCCTGAAACCAGGAGAGGATGTGAAGGTATCTGTCTTTTTTCAGCATAAGAGTCTATATGGTCAAGGCAAGGTCTATCACTTCATCGTTAAGGTTCTCCTTGCACTTCTCGTCCTTGCAGACGAAGACCCGCCCAGGGTATTTCTCGAATATAGTCCTGTTGTGGGTCACCATCACGATGGCCGTGCCATCTTCCTTGTTGATTCCGGTCAGCAGACGCAGGATTCCGTCGGCGGTCTCGTTGTCAAGGTTGCCGGTCGGCTCGTCGGCGATGATGAGCCTGGGCCTGTTCAGCAATGACCGTGCTATGGCTATTCTCTGCTGCTCGCCGCCGGAGAGCTGGTGAGGCATCTTGTGCGCCTTGTTCTCCATGCCGACATCGGCCAGAACCTCGATGATCCGCTTGTCGATCTCGTTCCGGTCCTTCCACCCGGTGGCCTTGAGCACGAACTCCAGATTGCTCTCTACGGTCCTGTCCATCAGAAGCTGGAAGTCTTGGAAGACAACGCCTATCTTGCGTCTCAGGTAAGGAATGTCCTTGTCCCTCAAAACGTTCAGTTTGAAGCCACAAACCTCGCCAGAACCCTTTTCAAGAGGGTTCTCGCCTATCATCGTGCGGATGATCGAAGTCTTTCCGGTCCCGACCTTGCCGACGATGTAGATGAAGTCTCCCGGGAAAATGTCCATGTCGAGCCCGTAGATCACGGTGCTTTCTCCGTTCACGATGTCCGCGTCCCGGAAAGAGACCAGCGGCTCGCTTTTTGATGATGATTGCGCGTTCATTTCCATGTTAACGCAAATATACTTTATTTTTCGGGTATATTTAGGAAATATGTGTGTTATTTAAGTAAATTTGTAAGATATTTTTCATTGATGAAAATGATGGGAAACAATATGAAAAGCAAACTTGCGGCGGTGATTCTGGCGGCACTGTCGATGGGAACCGGGACGGACTTGCCGGCGCAGGAGCCCGGGCCGGAACAGTATCGTCTCGCCACCGAACTCTACGTAAACGGAATGTTCGAGAGGGCGGGAAGCATATTCGGAGAAATCTACGCCGGAACGGGGAATGTGACTGCCGGAGGCTACGAGGCCCTTTGCGCTGTCAGGCTTCAGGAAGTCGGGAACGAGACATTGGCTGATGAATATGTCAGCGCGCACCCGTATTCCATACTTGTGCCTCAGATTCATTTCTACAAGGCCTTGAACCTTTTTGACAGGCAGGACTTCAAGGCTGCGGCCGCCGAGTTTGACAAGGTGAGCGAGAAGGCGCTGCCTTCTGGCCTGATCCCCGAATTCGCGTTCAAGCAGGCATATTCCTGTTTCGAGCAAGGCGATCTGGCCAAGGCCAAGTCTTTGTTCGAGAAATCGGAGAAGAGGGTTCAGTCGGACTACACCGCTCCGTCGAGATATTCATTGGGCTACATCAATTATTCCGAGAAGAATTTCGACGAGGCTTTCGATTGGTTTGAAAAGGCCGCCGGGGACCCTCGTTTCACAGAGATGGCCAATTCCTACATGATTGAGTGCCGTTTCATGCGGAAGGACTATTCCTATGTGCTGAAGAATGGAGTGAAGGTCTATGAAAACGCCCCTAAGGAGCGCCAACGGCATCTTGCGAGGATCATCTCGGAATCATATCTTGCCAAGGGCGACACAGAGAAGGCCAAGGAATATTACGATGTCGCCCGCAGTGGGGAGAACGACATGGACCGCAACGACTATTTCTACGCCGGATCGCTTCTTTATGCCACGGGAGACTACAAGGGGGCCATCGAAAACTACTCTCTGATGAGGAACAGGACCGATTCCATCGGACAGATAGCGAACTACAATCTGGCCTACAGCTACATAAAAACTGGCAACAAAGTGGCTGCTCTGGATGCTTTCAAGGACGCTTCGGTGCGGTCGTTCAACCCTGACATACAGGAGGATGCGCATTTCAACTATGCGAAGCTGTCGTTTGACTTGAACCACAATCCTTCTGTGTTCAATGAATATCTTTCCAAATATTCAGACAAGAAGAAAGGGGAGAGAATCTACAGTTATATGGCGTTGGCGTCACTCTACAGCCACGATTACGCCGGGGCCGTGGAGGCATATTCCAACATAGACATGCTGGATAATGACCAGAAGGCCAACTATATGAAGGCCAACTACCTGCGTGCCGAACAGCTCGTGGAGACAGGCTCCTGGAGGGATGCGGTTCCTTTCTTGAGGGCTTCGTCGTTCTATTCGGACAGGCGGTCCCCGTTCTCCCAACTTTCAAGGTATTGGCTCGGCGAGTCCTACTACCGCAGCGACCAGTTCGACAAGGCTCTGGAGACGTTCAAGGATTTGTACAACAACTCAGCCCTTGAAGGAAAGACGGAAGGGCGGCTTATTCCTTATGATCTGGCTTACTGTTACTTCCGTCTTGGCGACTATGCCAGCGCCGCCAAGTGGTTTGATGAATATCTCCAAGGCCGTGATCTGACGGAGGGTGAGGACGCTGCCGTCCGCCGCGCGGACTGCGATTTCATCCGCAAGGACTACAAGGCCGCGGTCACTGAATATGAGAACGCTCTTAAACGTTTCCCGTACAAGAGCAACCTTTACCCGAACTACCGTGCCGGAATCGCCTACGGGCTTATGGGGGATATGAACGCCAAAATCGGCGCTCTTACCAAGGCTCTGAACGCCAGTCCGTCAGTGGAGTATTACTCTGACGCAATGTTCGAGCTCGGAAGAGCCTACGTTGCCGCCGGCAGGAACGATGACGCGGTTTCCGCATTCACGAAACTCCGCTCTTCCACTAAAGACAAGACCATTGTCGCCCGCTCCCTGATCGAACTTGGAATGATTTCAAGGAATATGTCCGAGTACGACCAGTCCCTTGGCTACTACAAGCAGGTTATCACCGAGATGCCAGGCACTGAATATGCCCAGGACGCCCTTCTGGCCATAGAGTCGATCTACCAGTCGCAGGGACGCGCGGATGAATATATTGATTTCGCCGATAAGGCCGGGGTGATCAAGGACAAGTCTGACAGCGAGAAGGAGACGATGTACTTCAACGCCGCCGAGCAGGTTTTCCTTACTGAGAACTACGGTAAGGCTTTGACCTCGTTCCAGACTTATCTTGAGCGCTATCCGTCGGGGCTGAAAGTTCCGGAGGCTGAATTTTATATTGCTGAATGTTACAGAAACACGGGCAAGAAAGAGCAGGCTTGTGACTGGTACCGGAAGTCGATAGAGAAAGGTGAAGGATCGGCGTTCGTAGAGACGGCCATTCTGAACTTCTCAAGGCTGTCCTACGACCTTCAACGCTACAAGGATGCGTTCGGAGGCTATTCGTCCCTGCTTGAAGATGCAAAGATCGAGAACAACAGGCATACGGCCAGGGTCGGCATGATGCGTTCGGCATACAAGGCCGGAGACTGGGCTTCGGCACAGTCCTGCGCAGACAAGGTGAAGTCTGACGGAAAGAGCACTGCCGCAGAGATCCGTGAGGCGGACTATTTCAAGGCAAAGTCGCTTCTCTCGATGAACGAGCGTGAGGCCGCGTTCGAGATATTCGCAAGCCTGAGTTCGGTTCCGTCCACCGCCGAGGGAGCCGAGGCAACATATATGATCATTCAGGATGCCTGCGATCAGGGTAAGTATGACATCGTCGAGAAGAAAGTCTATGCGTTCGCCCAGAAGGCCGGTGACCAAAGCTACTGGCTCGCGAAAGCGTTCATCACTCTTGGAGATTCGTTCGCCGAGCAGGATAACCTCGCTCAGGCAAAGGCCACGTTTGAGAGTGTCCAGAACGGCTACAAGCCTGCCCAGGGTACGTCAGATGATGTGCTGGACAATGTCAGGATGCGTCTTGAGAAACTTAAAACCATGATGTAGTGGAAATGAATATGAGAAGGATATATCTGGTTTCCGCGGCGATGCTGATGACAGCCGCGGCCTCATTCGGACAGAATTTCAATCCGACCGTTGAGGTCACCAACACTTATCAGGGCAACGCCTCTGAGGTTCACAAGCCTTTGATGGAGATGAATGTGCCGGACTCGCTTCTTCGCTTCGATCTGGATTTTGATTACGAGGTTTTTGAGAAGCCGTATCAGGGTGCCTACAGTTTCAAGCCTTATATGTTGAATATGAGGCCCGCCAAGGATGCCTGGAGAGGCAGGAAACTTTATCTCAAGGCCGGCGCTGGCTACACTCTTCACCCTCAGTTGGATTTCGCGTACAGTCCGGAACTGAAAGGCCCGTTCCAGATGAGCTTGTATGCAAGCCATAGGTCTTATTTCGGCAATTATCACGGGCTCAGGCCTGAAGGGAGCGACGGACTTTACCGCTTGAAAAAGTCGGGAGGAAAATTCGGTGGCTATGACGCTTTGACTTCGGCCGGCTTTGACGCCCGTTACAACTGGGACAAGACCATTTTGTCTTTCGGTGTCGGTTACTACGGTCTCGCCGCGAAAGACACCGCCATGTCCCGCTCCTATAATGCCTTTGATTTCAACGCCAGAGTGCGTTCGAACAATGATTCCGAGTCGTATTTCCTTTATGACATAGGATTGAGAGGCCGAATCGCGAATGATGGATTGGATTACAAGTCATTCCCTGCTCCAGTTGGCCTGATGCCGGATAAGCAGAATGAGTCGTGGCTCGCTTTGAATGGTCTAGCCGGTCCTGTGAGGAGCGGAGGCACGGGAGTCTTGGTCGGATTTGAGGCTGAGACCGTCTCCTATAGCAAGTTCTATGACGGAAACATCGGGCGTTTCGCCCTGATTCCAAGCTACAGGCTGAAATCAGGACGCTGGGACCTGAATCTGGGAGTCAAACTTGAACTTGTGTTCAGAAATGACGCTGACACACTCTCCTTCGGCAAGATGGGTGGAGGGAAAGGACAGATTGTCTATCCTGAAGCACATGTAAGCTTCGCGGCCAGTAACAGTGTGGTTCTCTATGCCGACGCCACCGGCGGAAACCGTCTGAACACATATTCATCGCAGATTTCAGAAAATCATCATCTGAATCCTTCGTTTCTGCCTAAGTACGAGTTGATGACCCCTTTGACGGACAACACAGTGGAGAAGGTGAACGCCCGAATCGGAGTCAGAGGCAGCGCCGCGTCCTCGTTTCAGTTTGACGTGAACGGGGGAGTCGGCCTTTTGGGCAACGCGTTGATGGAGTCCGGCTTTTTCAACGCTGACGGGACCCTCATCCCATCTTTGGAATATTCGGACATGAATCTCATCTACGCAAATGTCTTGCTGGGCTGGAAGTCGAATCGTGTGAATGTTGACGCCGATCTCCGCTACAGAGGCGTGTCTTTCCCGGACAACGATGCCAAGAATCTTGGTTTCACGCTTCCTAAGTACTGCGGTGTGTTGAGAGCGACGTATGACATCAGTTCCCGCCTTTATGCCGGGGTGGCCGTTGAGGCTTCGTCGTGGCGTGAAGGTAAGTGCGCTTCCGCCGCTTCCGAGAAATTGGCCAAGGTGCGCGTGCCGGGTTATGTGGATCTAGGTGTGAACTGCGGCTATAAGTTCAACAGGAAGATGGAACTCTGGCTTGAATCAGGCAACCTGCTTTGCCAGACAGTACAAAGGAATCCGTTCTATGCGCAGAAAGGGCTTTGGGTCACTGCCGGAGTCACGCTGAATCTTTAGTTTCGTATCGGGTGTTCAAAAAACTTTTGGCCACCCTCTCAATTTTTATTAAATTTGTCTGTTTTATGGGCTGACCATATACACTTGATAAAAACAGACAACAGAATATGATTGAGAACGAAGAGATGAAGAAAGCGGAAGAGCAGTATTCCGCAAGCAGTATTCAGGTGCTGGAAGGACTGGAGGCTGTCAGAAAAAGACCTTCGATGTACATAGGCGACATCGGCGAGAGGGGACTCCATCATCTGGTCTATGAGGTGGTTGACAACGGTATCGATGAGGCCATGGCCGGTTATTGTACCGAGATCAGCGTGACCATCCTTCCTGACAATTCCATAAGGGTGACTGACAACGGACGAGGAATCCCTACCGGAATGCATCCGAAAGAGCATCGCTCGGCCTTGGAGGTCGTGATGACGGTCCTTCACGCCGGCGGTAAGTTCAACAAGGACAGCTACAAGGTGTCCGGAGGTCTCCATGGAGTCGGCGTTTCCTGTGTGAACGCCCTTTCCGACAGCCTGATCGCTGAGGTTCACCGTGAGGGACATGTTTTCGTGCAGAAATATTCAAAGGGCAAGCCGCTTGGACCGGTGGAGATCGTGGGGGACTGCAACGACACAGGAACCATCATCACCTTCCACCCGGATCCTACCATATTCACTCAGACCAATGTCTACAAGTATGACACGCTCGCCGCAAGGATGCGTGAGCTTGCCTACCTGAACAAGGGCATCAAGATCTCCATCACCGACGAGAGGGAACTGGTCGATGAATATGTCACCGATGAGAACGGCAACTCAAAGCCGACCGGAAAGCAGCTTTACCGCAACGATGTCTTCTACTCAAAGGAAGGCCTCAAGGAGTTCATTGAATATCTTGACGCGGGCGCCATGCAGCTCATTCCCGAGCCGATCTGCGTGCAGAGCGACAAGGTGATTCCGATCGACATCGCCCTCTCGTACAATAACGGATTCTCCGAGAAGATATATTCATACGTCAACAACATCAACACCATTGAGGGTGGTACCCACCTTCAGGGCTTCAAGATGGGGCTTTCACGTTCGCTGAAGAACTATGCCGAGAAAAACAATCTTCTCGCCAAGTTCAAGGGCGATCTGGCTCCTGAGGACTTCCGTGAGGGTTTGACGGCTGTGGTTTCGGTTAAGGTGGCCGAGCCTCAGTTCGAGGGACAGACCAAGACCAAACTTGGAAACCCTGAGGCTACCTCAGCCGTGTCGCAGGCAACTTCAGCCGCCATGGACCAGTATCTTGAGGAGCATCCTAAGGAGGGCAAGCTGATCATCGAGAAGATTGTGTTGGCCGCCACCGCCAGAAGCGCCGCCCGCAAGGCCCGTGAGATGGTGCAGAGAAAGACAGCCATGACCGGAGCCGGAATGCCTGGAAAGTTGGCTGACTGCTCCGAGAGGAATCCGGAGAAATGCGAACTCTTCCTTGTCGAGGGAGATTCCGCCGGCGGTACCGCAAAGCAGGGACGTGACAGAAGAATCCAGGCCATCCTTCCGTTGAGAGGTAAGATCCTGAATGTCGAGAAGGCCGCAGGTGACCGCGCTTTCGACAGCGAGGAGATCCGCAACATCTACACAGCACTCGGCGTTACGGTGGCTCAGGAGGACGAGAACGGAGAGAAGAAGATGGACCTCAGCAAGCTTCGCTACCACAAGGTCATCATCATGACCGATGCCGATGTCGACGGAAGCCACATCGCGTGTCTGATCCTGACATTCTTCTTCCGCTATATGTTTGACCTCATAAAGAACGGCTATGTCTATCTCGCCACACCTCCGCTTTATCTTGTGAAGAAGGGCAAGGAAGAGGTTTACTGCTGGACTGACGAACAGCGGTTCGAGGCTACGGCACGTCTTGGGAAAGGCTCAGACAAGGGCGTGACTGTGCAGCGGTACAAAGGTCTTGGTGAGATGAGTGACGAGCAGCTTTGGGACACTACCATGGATCCGGGCAAGAGACGCCTGCGCAAGATCACCATCGACAACGCCGCAGAGGCCGAGAGGACATTCTCGATGCTTATGGGTGACGATGTCCCTCCAAGAAGACAATTCATCGAGGAGAACGCCCATTACGCCAACATTGACGCATAAGCAAATAATTAAAAAACAATACAAGATGCTTGACATTTTTGACAGAATCGAAAGGGACTCAGGCGGCCCTATCGGACAATACTTCAACCAGGGATTCGGTTACTATATGTACCCGAAACTTGAGGGTGAGCTTGGCCCTCACATGACCTTCAACGGTAAAGAGGTGCTGAACTGGAGTCTCAATAACTACCTCGGTCTCGCAAACCATCCTGAGGTGCGCAAGGCGGACGCTGAAGGTGCGGCTAAATGGGGATTGGCCTATCCGATGGGAAGCCGTATGCTTTCCGGCCACACTGCCCTTCACGAGAAACTTGAGAAGATGTTCGCTGATTTCGAGAAGAAAGAGGACGCTTTCCTCTTCAACTTCGGCTATCAGGGAATCGTTTCGGCCATCGACTGCCTTACCGCACGCCACGACGTGATCGTTTATGACGCTGAGGCTCATGCGTGCCTGCTCGACGGAATCCGTCTCCACATCGGAAGCAAGTACAAGTACCGTCACAACAATATCGTTGACTGTGAGAAGGTGCTTGCAAGGGCCTGCAAGGAGGCCGAGGAGAGCGGCGGAGGTGTGCTTCTCATCACCGAGGGTGTCTTCGGCATGACCGGTGCGATGGGGATTCTCGACAAGATCGTTGAGCTTAAGAAGAAATACAGTTTCCGCATATTCATTGATGACGCCCATGGTTTTGGCCTCCTTGGCGAGCACGGACGCGGAACCTCAGAGGAACTGCATTGCATGGACGGCATCGACCTTTATATCGGAGCGTTCGCCAAGTCAATGGCTTCGATCGGCGGCTTCATCGCCGGTCCAAGGAAGATCATCAACTACCTGCGTCTGAACATGCGCTCGCAGATGTATGCCAAGTCCCAGCCGATGGCTTTCGTGTACGGCAACATCAAGCGTCTTGAGATCATAATGTCTCCGGAAGGCGACGAGCTCCGCAAGAAGTGCTGGCATGTGACCCACACACTTCAGAAGGGGTTCAAGGAACTCGGGTTCGACATCGGCGAGGCCCAGGCCTGCGTGATTCCTATCCACATCGATGGCGGCGGCGTGGCACAGGCGACAAAGATCGCGATGGATCTTCGTGAGAATTACCGCATCTTCTGCTCTATGGTCATCTATCCTGTCATCCCTAAGGGAATGGTCATATTCAGAATCGTATGCACTGCCGCCCACACCGATGAAGACATCGCGTACACCCTCAATGCTTTCAAGGAAATCAAGCAGAAACTTGATGCCGGAGCTTACGACGGTGATGACATCGCGGCGAAGACCATTATGTAATTAATTGCAGATTAGTGGCTTGTATGCATCCTGAATATTTTAAGGACAAGGTCATTATCATTACGGGAGCCAGCTCTGGAATAGGGTTGGCTTCTGCCCGTCTCTTTGGCTCGTTCGGTGCGGACGTCGTGATGGCGGCCAGATCGCTGGACAAACTCCAGGAACTTGCGCCTTCCGTGAACCAGGATCCGGACAAGGTTTTGTGCGTCAAGACTGACGTGACGAAGGAGGATGACTGCCGGAATCTTATAAACTGCACCGTCCGTAAATTCGGGAGGATAGACATCCTGGTCAACAATGCCGGAATCTCCATGAGAGCCATGTTCAAAGACTTGGATCTCAGTGTTATCCATTCTTTGATGGATGTGAACTTTTGGGGAACCGTGCAGTGCACGAAGTTCGCGCTTCCTTATCTGCTCCAGAGCAAAGGACAGGTCGTAGGAGTGATCTCTATCGCCGGATTCTCCGCCCTTCCGGCGAGAACCGGATATTCAGCGTCCAAGTACGCCATCCGAGGCTTCCTTGACACCATCCGCATCGAGCACCTAAAGGACGGACTGAATGTGCTTGTCTTCGCGCCAGGCTACACGGACTCAAATGTCCGTAAGGCGGCACTGACAGCCGATGGCAGCCCACAAGGCGAAACTCCTTTGACGGAAGACAAGTTGATGAGTGCCGAGAAGTGCGCCGAGTACCTGGCCAAAGGACTGGAAAAGAGAAAGTCGCAGATGATACTCACCGGCCTTGGCAAGGTCACTGTGCTCGCTCACAGGTTATTTCCAAGGCTTACTGACAAACTCACTTACAGCTTTATCGCTAAAGAGGCTGGAAGCCCGTTCAAATAACAAGAAAAAATGAAACTGCCTCACGTGTCCATAAACTACAGGGTGCTCGTTCCTCTGGTCATGCTGTTTCTCGTTCTCACACTGATTTTCCCGAGGACCGCAAAATTCAGTTATGACTACAGGAAGGGTTCGCCGTGGTCTCATGAGACGCTATTGGCGCAGTTCGATTTTCCCATCCTGAAGACTGACGAGCAGATCCGCGAGGAAAAGAGCAGGAGCAAGCCTGTTGTCATCCCTTACTATAGGTATAAGCAGGACATCGTGGACAATTGCCGGAAGGCCGCCGAGGGAATCGACATGGGAACATATTCCTACCTCAGGCCAGTGGTCGTGTCTTCTATGGACGGCATCTACTCTAACGGCGTGGTGCCGGATGAGGGAGTGAAACTTGACGGACGTTCCGACCCTTCAGGGGCGGTCTTGTATATTCAAAAAGATAAGAGGGCGACGAAAAAGCCTGCAAGCGAGGTGTTCAAGGAGTCAGAGGCCAAGAGCCGCCTGCTTTCGGAAGTCGCGGCAAAGTACCCAAGAATCAATGCTGATTCAGTTCTTCGGGCAGCCGGAATCTACGATTTCATCATCCCTAATCTTGAATATGATCCCAAGACAACTGAGCTCGTCCGTTCTGAGTCCTCCAATCAGGTCTCCACGACGCAAGGTTTCGTCAGCGCCGGGCAGCTTATCGTCTCTGAAGGCGAGATAGTGACCGCGGAGATAGCCCAGATGCTTGACTCGTACAAGGTTGAATATGAAAACAGCATGGGGTATGGCGGGCCAAGAATCCTTTTCTGGCTCGGCAACGCTTTCATCGCGTTCGTGCTGGTGCTGCTATTCTTTCTGATGATCTATTTCCTGAACAGGAAGCTGTTCCTGGATCATCGCAAGTTCTGGTATCTGATGTTCATTTTTATCATTGCCTCTGTTTTGGCATTGGTAATAAACAAATTCGCACCGCGCTGCCTATATATGGTGCCGTTCACGCTGACGGCTCTTTACCTTGAGGCTTTCTTCAAGAACAAGGTGATTTTCCCGATCTGCTGCGTGTCCTTCCTGCCGTTGCTGATCTTCGCGGAGAATGGAATCGTGCTTTTTGTGATGTTCCTTCTTGCGAGCATCGTGGCTGTGTTCACCTTCCGTTTCTTCAATCAAGGATGGCAGCAGTTCATCATGTCCGGGATCGTGTTCGTCAGCCTGTTGGTGACATACTTCGGTTTCAGGCTCATCGACATGGTGAGCGATGACCCTTACATCGCCGTGCTCTATATGTTCATCGGTTCGATGCTCATAGTGGCCGGGTATCCTCTCATCTATCTTTTCGAGAGGATGTTCAATCTGGTCTCCAGCTCAAGGCTCAGGGAACTCTGCGACACGAACAACAAACTTCTGCGAGAGTTGGAGCATAAGGCTCCAGGCACATTCCAGCACTCGCTGCAAGTCATGAACATGTGTGATGCGGCCGCCCGTGCCATTGATGCAAATGTGCTGTTGGTGAGGGCAGGCGCCCTTTACCATGACATCGGCAAGATGAAGAATCCTCTCTGTTTCATCGAGAACGAGAGCATGTCTCCGGGCGGTATTCACTATCACGAGCATCTTTCTCCCAAGGAGAGCGCGAGAGCGATAATCAAGCATGTCTCAGACGGCCTTGAACTGGCGGCGGAGAACAATTTGCCTGATGTGATCCAGGACTTTATCCTGACGCACCACGGCACATCCAACACATCGTATTTCTACAACAAGTATCTGAACGAGGGAGGAGATCCGAACGATGTTTCGGATTTCTTCTACCCTGGCCGCAAACCTCAGACAAAGGAACAGATCATCCTGATGATTTGCGACACATTGGAAGCGGCTTCCAGGACCTTGAAAGACAATTCTGCGGCGACGTTCTCAACATTTGTCGAGAATATAGTAGCGTCTAAGATGAAGATGGGGCAGTTTGATGAGGCTGACATCTCGATAAAGGATCTCAACACAGTGAAGGAAACCTTGAAGGCTTACCTTTCGCAGGTTTACCACGAAAGGGTTGTTTACCCTCAAAGAAAGAATAATTAATTAAATAATATTTATAGAATTATGGAAGTAATTAAGAATCAAATCGATGACCTTAACATCGAACTGACAATCGCCCTGAAGGCGGAGGACTATGCCGGGCAGGAGAAGAAAAGACTTTCCGCTTACAGGAGAAACGCTGACTTCAAAGGATTCCGCAAAGGAATGGTCCCTGCGGCCTTGGTAAAGAAGATTTACGGAGAGCAGGCCCTTTATGAGGCCATCAACGGAGTCATTTCCGAGCAGCTCGACAAGTTCATCAAGGATAACAACCTCCACATTCTCGGCGAGCCTATCGCCAGTGAGTCTCAGAAAGAGCAGGAGTGGAAGGACGGCAACGATTTCGAGTTCAAGTTCGACCTTGGCTTGTCTCCGGAGATCAACATCGATGTCACAAAGGAAGACAAACTGCCATATTACAAGATTGAGGTGACCGACAAGGCAAAGGCTGCCATGAAGGAGAGCATCCTCAGGCAGTATGGCCAGCTTGAAGAGGGTGAGGCCGCCGGTGAGGATGACTACGTTGTGGTTGACTTCAAGCAGGGTGAGAAGGCAGTTGAGGGTGTCTATGTCGCTGTCAGCAAGGTTGAAGGAGACGCGAAGAAGAATTTCCTCGGTGCGAAGGTCGATGATCAGTTTGACGTCAATGTCAACGAGGCCTTCACGAATGAGACAGACCGGTCTTCTATGCTTAAGATGAAGAAGGAGGAGCTTGCCGCCCTTGATCCAGTCTGGAATGTGACTGTTGTCAATGTCAAGACCTTTGTTCCTGCCACAGAATGCCAGGAGACCTACGACAAGGTCTTCGGCAAGGATGCCGTGAAGACGACTGAAGAGTTCGACACCAAGATTGCGGAGAGGCTTGAGGCCAACTACAAGCAGGAGGCTGACTACAGGCTTTCCCAGGATCTTCGCAAGTACCTTGTTGACAAGGCCAATGTGAACGTTCCGGAAGCGTTCCTCAAGAGATGGCTCTACGAGAACAACAAGGAGAAGTTCTCCAAGGAGGATATCGAGAAGGAGTTTGACGGATTCCTCGGAGACTTCCGCTGGCAACTTGTCAGAGGTTCTCTGATGAAGAAGTTCGAGCTCAAGGTTGAGGACAAGGACATGCTTGAGGCCGCCAAGGCTTACGCCGCCTACCAGTATGCCATGTACGGAATGGGCAATGTTCCGGAGGAACTCCTTACCGATGCGGCCGCCCGGATGCTCAAGGACGAGAGGCAGATGCGGAACATCGAGGAGAATGTCGAGAACGAGAAGGTGATCGCCGCCGTCAAAGAGAAGGTCACCCTTCAGAACAAGAAGATCTCCGAGGAGAAATTCCGCGAGCTTAAGTAGTTATGAACAAGGAATTCCAGAAATACGCGACCAAGGGTCTTGGACTCAGTTCCATGACCCTTGACCGCTATCAGAGAGCCACGGACGCCTACATCAATCCGACCATCATCGAGGAAAGGAAACTGAATGTCGCCTCTATGGACGTGTTCAGCCGTCTGATGATGGACAGGATCATATTCCTTGGTGTTCCGATTGATGATGATGTCGCCAACATCATCCAGGCTCAGCTGCTCTTCCTTGCGTCCACAGATTCCAATGCTGACATTTCTCTGTACATCAACACCCCGGGTGGTCAGGTGACATCCGGTCTGGCGATTTATGACACGATGCAGCTCGTTGAGCCGGATGTGGCTACGATCTGTACTGGCATGGCAGCTTCGATGGGGTCGGTTCTGCTTTGCGCCGGAGAGAAGGGAAAGCGTTCATGTCTGCCGCATTCCCGGGTGCTGATTCATCAGCCGCTCGGAGGCGCTCAAGGTCAGGCCGCTGACATAATGATCGCTGCGAAGGAGATAGAAAAGACCCGCAAGGAACTCTACGACATCATTTCAGAGCATTCCGGCCAGTCTTACGACAAGGTGTTCGCCGATGCAGACCGTGACTTCTGGATGACAGCCAAGGAGGCTCTTGAGTACGGAATGGTGGACGAGATTCTTACAAAGAAATCCAAGTAATGCCTCAGAAGAAAAACACAGGTACAACGAAACATTGTATGTTCTGCGGCCGGTCGGAGCGTGAGGTTCCGTTCCTGCTTCAGGGCTTGGACGGCTTCATCTGCAGCGACTGCGTGGAGCTGGCGCACGACTACCTAAAGGACTCCTTGGGTGCTGTTTCAAAGGACGGAAAACCTTTGGGAAGACTCGAGGCCTTGAAGAAGCCGGTGGAAATCAAGGAGTTTCTTGATGAATATGTCATCGGGCAGGACCGTGCCAAGAAAATGCTTGCCGTGGCGGTCTACAACCACTACAAGAGGATAAACCACAACCTTGTGGACCGCCCTGACGACGGGGTGGAACTGGAGAAATCGAATATACTGTTGGTGGGACCGACCGGAACCGGAAAGACTTTGCTGGCCAAGACGATCGCTAAATTGCTTGATGTCCCGTTCACCATTGTGGACGCTACTGTCCTGACAGAGGCCGGCTATGTCGGGGAGGATGTCGAAAGTATCCTCACGAGGCTTCTTCAAGAGGCCGATTTCGATGTGGCCAAGGCTGAGAGGGGAATCGTGTTCATAGACGAGATCGACAAGATCGCCCGCAAAAGCGACAATCCGTCCATTACACGTGACGTTTCCGGTGAAGGGGTCCAGCAGGCTATGCTGAAACTTCTTGAAGGCAATGTCATCAATGTCCCGCCGAAAGGTGGCCGCAAGCATCCGGAGCAGGAGTTCATTCATGTGAACACCCAGAACATACTGTTCATCTGCGGTGGGGCTTTCGAGGGAATCGAACGGCGCATCGCCCAGAGACTAAACACTCAGGTTATCGGATTCGGAGCCGCTCAGAAACAGGTTGTTGACAAGCAGAATCTCCTGAAGTACGTTGACGCCCAGGATTTGAGGGCTTACGGTCTCATTCCAGAGATCATCGGCCGTCTGCCGGTCATCACCTATCTTGACGCTCTTGACAAGGAGGCTTTGCTTCGGATTCTGACCGAGCCTAAGAACGCCATTCTCAAACAGTACGCCAAACTGTTCGAGATAGACGGGATGACTCTCAAGATCGAGGATGGTGTCAAGGAACTCATAGTTGACACTGCCATCAAGAACAAACTCGGGGCACGTGGCCTCCGCTCGATCTGCGAACAGATTTTCGATGACGCGATGTACGACGCTCCGTCTTCCCGCAAGAAGACCTTCACTGTCACCCTTGACTACGCTAAGTCAAAGCTGGAGAATTCGCTGTAGGCCTTGTGGCGGCCAACTTGCTGACAGGTAATTGAATAGTTTACCCCTCTACTATCGATTCAAGGCAGTGGAGGGGTAAGTTAATATATTTATTGATAATTACTTGGCTGCCACGCTTCTAAGTGTGGCGACGACATATTCGGATCTGGTGCCGATGCGGAACTTGCCGCCCCAGATGCCGATTCCTGAGCTTACGTAGTAGCGGGTGGCTCCGCGCCGGTGCTCACCCCATGAATCATCGAAGAGACGATCCGTGATCCATGATGCCGGCCAGATCTGCCCTCTGTGAGTGTGGCCGCTGAACTGGAAATCAATGCCGTGGTTTTCAGCGTCTTCCAAATGGTAAGGCTGGTGGTCGAGGAGAATGGTGTACAGGCTGTCAGCGATTCCGTTCATCAAGTCGTCAAGATCCTTGCGTCTGGGATTTGACCGGTCATCGCGACCTATGATGCGAAGTCTCCCGATTGTGACCACACTGTCTCTCAGCAGATTGATCCCGGCATCCTTGTAGAAAGGCAATGCCTTGTGGATTCCGGAATAATATTCATGGTTCCCGAGGCAGGCGTAGACAGGGGCTTCAAGGCGGCGGAACTCCTCTGCCACATTCTCCCTTATCAGCGGCTTGACATTGATGTCCACGATGTCGCCTCCGATGAGGATGAGGTCAGGCTTCTCGGCGTTGATGGTCTCCACCCACTTGGCGAAATCGGCCCTACGGTTATGGTAGCCGAGATGCAAGTCGCTGATCATTACTATTTTCAAATCTTTGTCTAGATGCTTTTCCGTTGTCAGTTCAATCGGCTGGCGCACCTTATGCTTGTAATGAATGTTCCCGTACAGGAATATCCCCACGATGGCGGTTAGGATGCAGAGCGACGTCCATCCATTGCTGGCAAGCCAGGTTTCCGGTACGAGATGGACCAGCCTGCCCAGATCGAGTAGGACAAAAATCATCACAAGATAAAGCAGAATGAATATGGATGACGTTCCTATCTCATAGATTGCGGATGACATCCAGAGAGGTACATTGCCAAGGAACGGCATGAAATTCAGGAATAGTGAAAGGAACGCCGCAAGGCATCCCCCGGTTATCAGGATTTTCCATACAGTATCCAATGGAAGAATAATCCAGATGCGCCATAAAGTGTAGGCCAGGCCGGCAAGGGCCAGCAGTGTCATTAAAATCATTTTCTCGCTGTTTTCAGTGCAAAAATAGTAAGTAATTCCTGAAAAAAATAACTTGGTACTCATTGCCGATATAATTTAAGAAGCTGTTTTGATTT
>DCCQ01000092.1:22770-28435 GCA_002314195.1 Bacteroidales bacterium UBA1077
CAAATCAAAACAACTTCTAAAAATAAATCAGCACCTTGAAATTACGGTTGCTTTTGGCTATTTTTGTGAAATGCAAAAACGCAAAGGAATGAAGGAATATATTCAAGAAAACAAGGATCGGTTCTTTGAGGAACTGTTCTCCCTGCTGCGGATTCCATCGATCAGCGCGAAGCAGGACCACAAGAAGGATATGGAACGTTGCGCCGAGAGGCTGAAGGAGTTACTTCTGGAGGCCGGTGCCGATGAGGCTGGGGTCTATCCTAGCAAGGGCAATCCGGTGGTTTTCGGCAAGAAGATCGTGAACCCGGAGTGGAAAACCGTGATGATCTATGGACACTACGATGTTCAGCCGCCGGAACCGCTAGAAAAATGGCACACGGATCCGTTTGAGCCTGTGATCAAGCAGGATCCGACCGGGCAGGAGGCCATCTATGCCCGAGGCGCCAACGATGACAAAGGCCAACTCTTTATGCACATCAAAGCCTTTGAATATCTCCTTCGCAACGGAAAGTTACGCCACAACGTGAAGTTCATCTTCGAGGGCGAGGAGGAGATTGGCAGCCCGTCCCTCCCGGCTTGGGTGAAGGAGCATAAGAAATGGCTTGGAGCCGATGTGATACTTGTCTCTGACACGACAATGATTTCCGACAAGGTTCCGTCCATCAACTGTGGAATGAGAGGATTGGCCTATCTTGAGGTGACTCTGACAGGGCCTGACAAGGATCTGCACTCTGGTCATTACGGTGGAACGGTCGCCAATCCTATCCAGACGCTTTGCGATCTGATTTCCGGACTGATTGACAAGGACGGTCGTGTCACGATTCCTGGATTTTATGACGATGTCGTGGAACTTTCAAAGAAAGACCGTGCCCAACTGGCCAGGGCTCCGTTCAATCTTAAGGAGTTTGAAGAGTCTGTGGGAGTCAAGGCTTTGCGTGGCGAGAAAGGCTACACCCCGCTTGAGCGGATCGGTATCAGACCTTGTCTGGATGTGTGCGGAATCTGGGGCGGTTACATTGGAGAAGGCGCGAAGACCGTTCTTCCGTCCGTTGCGCACGCCAAAATCTCGATGCGTCTTGTTCCGAATCAGGAGAGCGCCAAGATCACGAGGATATTCAAAAAACATCTGGAGAAGATCGCTCCGAAATATTGCCGCATAGAAGTCAAGCCGTGCGAGGGTGGGGAAGGGTTCCTTATTCCTATCTCGTCACCGGCGTTCCAGGCCGCTTCGAAGGCTATGGAGGAGGTCTATGGCGTCAAGCCGGTTCCGAGTCGCGGTGGCGGAAGCATAGCGGTGCTGGCGGACATGCAGAAGATACTTGGTGTGGATCCGCTTCTGATGGGATTCGGCCTTGAAAGGGATACAATTCATTCTCCGAACGAGAGTTATCTGCTTCGGCAGTTCTTTGCGGGGATGGAATCCATTGCTAAGTTTTATGAATATTACGAATAACGAACATGACAACAACAGAATTATATTCCCAAATAAAGAAAAAAGGTTCGATGCTCTGTGTCGGCCTTGACACAGACTTTGCAAAGATTCCCGAGTGCGTGAAGGCAGGGAGGACGATTGGAGATGCCGTGCTGGAGTTCAACAAGCGCATCATTGATGCCACCGCACCTCATTGCATCGCTTTCAAACCGAATCTCGCCTTCTATGAATGCCTCGGAGTGGATGGCATGGCAATCCTCGACAAGACAGTCGAGCATATTCGCTCAAACCATCCGGAGCAGTTCATCATCGCGGACGCCAAGAGGGGAGACATCGGCAACACTGCCAAGATGTACGCCAAGAGCCTCTTCGAGACCTTTGACTTCGATGCTGTCACGCTGTCGCCTTACATGGGCAGTGAGACTGTCACCCCTTTCCTTGAATATCCCGGCCGCTACGCCATTGTGGTGGCTCTGTCCTCCAACCCGTCTTCTGTCGATTTTCAGACTGCCGAGAAGGGAGGAAAGCCTCTCTATCAGGTTGTTATGGAAAAGATGATGGAAATCTCCACTTCGGATAACATGATGTTCGTGGTGGGAGCCACCAAAGCTGACAAACTGAAGGACATCAGACAGTTCTGCCCGGATAATTTCTTCCTTGTCCCTGGTGTCGGGGCACAGGGTGGAAGCGCCGAGGAAGTGATCGCCAACGGAGCCAACTCCAAAGGCGGTCTCCTGATCAACTCCTCCCGTGGAGTCCTCTACGCCTCTTCCGGCGAAGACTTCGCCCAGTCCGCCGCCGCTGTCGCCGCCCGCACGGCTACGCTGTAGTGGCAGAGAATGAATCGAGAAAGAACCTGACTACCCTTCTTACAGAAAGAAGTACCAAGATTACATTTCGTTAGTGCCCGATGGTGGAAGTTGTCCAAGTTTTGCATAAATTGCGCTCCGAAAAGTCAGGAATATTATGGACGAGATTTACAGAATAGAGACCATCGAGCAGTACAACAACATGTACGGCTTCAAGACCATGCATCCGCTGGTGGCGTACGTGGAATTTGACGAGAGCAACAGCAAACTCATCCCGGGACGGCACACAAACGGATTCTATTCACTGTTTCTGAAAGAGACAAAGGGTTGTGTCATAAACTATGGTAAGACCAAGTACGACTTTGACGGACAGACGATTGTGAGCATCGCTCCGGATCAGGTTGTCGGCTTCGAGTCCGTGGTTGGTGTTCCGAAAAAGGCAAAGGGCATCCTTTTCCATCCGGACTTCCTGCACGGAACCTCCCTGGAGCGCAAGATGAAGGACTACACCTTTTTCTCCTACGCCTCAAACGAGGCCCTGCATCTCTCCGAGGACGAGCGCAAAATCATCACGGACTGCATGGCAATCGTCGGAAAGGAACTTCAGAATCCGATTGACAGGCACACCAAAAGCCTCGTGACAACGAACATCGAACTGATTCTTGACTATTGCCTCCGCTTCTACGAGAGGCAGTTTGTCACAAGGCAGAATCTGAACCTCGGGGTCATCGCCCGATTCGAGAATCTTGTCGATGAATATATCGCCTCAGGCAAGACAGAGACAGAGGGACTACCGACAGTCAAGTACTTTGCCGACAAGGTTTTCCTCTCTCCGAACTACTTCGGCGACATGGTCAAGGCCGAGACCGGCAAGACCGCTCAGGAATATATCGCCGTGCGTCTGTTCGGCTACGCCAAGCGTCAGCTCGCCTCGCCGGAACTCTCGGTTAAAGAAGTAGCGGCTTCACTCGGCTTTCTCTACCCTCAGCATTTCGTGAGGTTTTTCAAGAAGCACTCCGGGATGACTCCGAGCGAGTACCGCCGGCAGCAACGAATGGCTTGAGCCGGTCACGGACGAGCAATATGATGCGTGTGGAAAATGACAAAACACCGGTAACGTTATGAAAAGAATTGTTTTTATCATCGCGGTTGTGGCCTTGGGGCTAATCACCGTCACAGCCTGCGGACAAAAGAAGGAGAAAAAGAATATGACTGAAAACAAGACACTTGTGGCTTATTTCTCCGCCACCGGAACGACTGAGTCACTGGCGAAGAAGATTGCCGCCGCTACCTCCGGAGAACTCTACAAAATCACCCCGGAGTCTGAATATTCCGCCGAGGATCTGGATTGGACCGTCGAGACTTCGCGCTGCTGCCGTGAGAACGCCGATCCGTCCTCACGTCCGGCTTTCATCAAGACAAAGGAACATCTGGACGCATACGATGTGGTTTACCTTGGCTTCCCGAACTGGTGGAACGGCGCCCCGAGGATCATCAACACCTTCATCGAGGCTTACGGCCTGAAAGGCAAAACAGTCATTCTCTTCATGACATCCGGCGGCAGCGGAATCCAGAACTCCCTCAAGGTGTTCGGAAAGCAATATCCGGAAGTCAATTTCAAGACCGGAAAACTCCTGAACGGAGCCAGCCAGAAGACTGTTGACGAGTGGGTCAAGAGCCTGTAGCGTGTGCTGGTTCACCGATTGAAAGTTTTGCGAAAGTTTTGCGGGAACATGCTCGGTCATATTCCCGCTTTTTAGTTATCTTTCGGAAAAATTCAGAATGGACGGAATAATAAGGCCTGTCGCTTTGGCTGATGCCGAGCGCATCGCATCCATTTACAACAATTACGTTTCAGCGACCACTATTTCCTTCGAGACCGAACCTGTTTCCGTCAAGGAGATGCGTGACCGCATCAATTCCATCTCCGCCTCCTTCCCTTTCTTTGTCTATGAATATGGCGGTGTGGTCATCGGGTATTGCTACGCCCATCTCTGGAAAGAGCGGGAGGCATATTCAAAGACCCTTGAGACCACCGTCTATCTGGATCAGGCAGTTTGTCATCAAGGAATCGGCAAACTTTTGATGGTCAGACTGATTGAGGATTGCCGCCGCCAAGGCTACCATGCCCTAATCGCCTGCGTCACCGCCGACAACCTCCCCAGCCTCCAGTTCCATAAAAGCCTTGGCTTCCGCCAAGTCTCAAGATTCTCTGAGGTCGGCCGCAAATTCGACCGCTGGCTCGATGTCGTTGACCTCGAGCTCTTGTTTTAGAAGTTATGCCTGCTTCGTCTGTTGACTCTCAGGTTGTTAGTGATTTCTTGCAGACTTTGCGGGAAGTGACGAGCCAGGCGGTCATGACCATGATCCCTGTGATGGTCCAAGAGACAGGGTACGCGAACATCAGTGCATGGAATCCTTGCCAGACCGGGCAGACTGTGTAGACCCAGACAATACGCAGGATGCAGGTTCCGAAAACAGTCAGAAGGGTCGGAAGCATCGAATGGCCCATGCCACGCAGGGCAGCTCCAGGAATCTCGTAGAGGCAGACCAAGCCTTGAAGCAACAGAACCGTCTTCATTCTGATGGAGCCAAACTCTTTCACGACATCAGAGTCGGTGAACAGTCCAAGAAAGAAGTCTGACCATCCGGTGAATATCAAGTTGAGGGCTGCGCAGGATAATATTCCCATGTGCCCATCATGCGGTGGATCGGGCCTGCGACTGACACTCCCAGCACCATCAGAAGGATGCCGCTGAACAAGGCAACCACGGCTGACGTGCTCACAGCGCTGCGTATCTTTTCTCTGTCATTCTGCCCGATGTGGTTGGAGATGATAGTGTTTGCTCCCATCGAGATTCCTACGAACAGATTGATCAACAGATTGATTACAGGAGCGTTGCTTCCCTCTGCCGCCAATGCCTCACTGCTTGCGAACCTGCCTACCACTGCCACATCCACCGAATTGAACAGCTGCTGCAGCACACTGCTGGCCGCCAACGGCAGCGCAAACAAAAGAATCTTCATAAGCAAAGGTCCATGAAGCATATCGATCTCAATGTGTCCCGAATTCTTTGTGGACATGGACTCTAATCCTCCTGTTTGCTGAATTTTTTAAGATCACTGCGGTAGCGGACGTAGAAGAATATTCCTGCGAGGGTCAGACCGATAGGGAAGCCGAGCCATATCCCGTGAATGCCAAGCCCGGCCTTGAAGCCAAGCAGATATGCGGACGGGATGGCTATGATGTAGTAGCTGACGAAAGCCGCGTACATGATCGGCTTGACATCCTGGATTCCTCGAAGCACATTGGCGAAACAAAGTTGCAGACCATCGCCGAACTGGTAGGCGAAGAGCAGGAAGAACAGAGACACCGCCATTGCGGAAACCTCGGGGGAGTCTGTGAATATTCCGGCGGCTTGGT
>DCCQ01000029.1 GCA_002314195.1 Bacteroidales bacterium UBA1077
ATTTGTGATTGGCGATTTTATAGGCTAATTTTGAAAAATATTCTTCAGAGACAATGGACAAGAAAGAACTTGAGATAATGGCGCCGGCGGGCAATTTCGAATGCCTTCACGCGGCAATACAGGGTGGGGCGGACTCCGTTTACTTCGGTGTGGGCAATCTGAATATGCGCTCCCACTCGGCGAACAACTTTACTCCGGATGACCTGCCGAAGATCGTTGAGATCTGCCGGGAATATGGTGTCAAGACCTACATGACTCTGAATATAGTCCTTTACGGTGAGGATCTCGCTCCGATGCGGGAGGCATTGGACGCGGCAAAGGCGGCAGGAGTGAACGCCATCATCGCCTCTGACATGGCAGCGATAACATATTGCAGGAAAATCAGGTTGGAAGTCCACATCTCGACCCAACTCAACGTGTCGAACATCGAGGCGCTGCGGTTCTACTCACAGTTCGCCGACGTGATCGTGCTGGCGAGGGAGCTGAACCTGCACCAGGTCAAGGATATTCATGAAGCCATCGTGCGCGAGGGGATCAAGGGCCCGTCCGGGAATCTGGTGCGGATCGAGATGTTCGCCCACGGAGCACTCTGCATGGCGGTTTCCGGAAAGTGCTATCTCAGCCTCCAGACCTACGGGGCCTCGGCCAACAGAGGAGCTTGCTACCAGCTTTGCCGCAGGGGGTACGAAGTCACAGATCTGGAGACGGGTACAAAACTGAACATCGACAACAAGTACATCATGTCACCCAAGGATCTGTGTACCATCGAGTTCATGGACAAAATCATAGATGCCGGGGTGAAAGTCTTCAAGATTGAGGGGCGGGCAAGGAGCGCTGAATATGTCAAAAAGACTGCGGAGTGCTACCGCCGTGCGGCTGACGCCGTCTGCGAGGGACGCTACACGCCGGAGCTGGCGGCGGCGTTGAAAGAAGAATTGTCCGAGGTCTTCAACAGAGGGTTCTGGGATGGCTATTATCAAGGAGCGAGGCTCGGGGAATGGAGCGATGTGTACGGCAGTCACGCCACCCGAAAGAAAATCTACTGCGGAAAGATCACGAACTGGTTCGACAGGATCTCCGTGGCCGAGGTGCTGGTGGAGTCGGAGACACTGCGCAAAGGTGATGACATTCTGATCATCGGGGAGACTACCGGAGTCATAGAGCAGACACTCAGCGAGCTACGGGTCGATCTCAAGCCGACTGACAAGGCAGGAAAAGGCACGCTTTGCTCTATTCCTGTAATATTTCCTGATGACATCCGCACTCCGGGCCGAAAGAAGATCCGCCGAGGCGACAAGGTTTACATCTGGAGAGAAATCTGAGATCCGTGCCGCACGGTCACTTCGACAAGTTCAGTGACCGATCAATGTTGTTTCTCAGGCTGATGGGTGAAGTGGCGGGGGCCTTCGATGGAGCGCCAGTAGTCGGAATCGAAATCGGGATGGATGTACGGGCCTACGTGGTCGATCACAAAACTCAGGTAGGTGATCTTGTAGCCTTGGGCGGAGAACATCTTTTCGTAGAAAGTCTGGACCTCGAACAATGCGTCAACGGCGGATTCGCCGGCTACAGACCGCAACGCGCAATCAGCAAGGTCTTGGCGGCCGGTTCCATAAAGATCATTGGTGCAAGCCAGGATATTCATGTCATTCTGTTCGGCCACCGCGCGGGAATATTCATAAAGAAAGCGGCTGTCTGTTTTGAGGTGGACTATCCCGCCCTTTTTCAGGAACTTGCGGTAGCGCTCCAGAAATAGTGGGCTTGTGAGACGACAGTTCTCGCTCTTCATCTGAGGATCGGAGAAGGTCAGCCATATCTCCGAAACCTCTTCCAGAGCGAAGAAGGCATCTATGAACTCAATTCTCGTGCGAAGGAACGCCACATTCGGAAGATTGTTCTCCGTGGCGAACTTGGCGCCCTTCCAAAGACGGGCTCCTTTGATGTCCACACCTATGTAGTTGAGTGATGGCTCCCTGCGGGACAAGTCAATCGTGTACTCCCCTTTTCCGCAGCCGAGTTCCAGCACGATCGGTTGGTCGGCCTTGAACATCCTCTCATTCCAATGTCCCTTAATCGGATGATCCTTGAGCCTCAAACTGTTACCTGCCTCAAACTTGTCAAGCACCGAAGAGGCCTCCGGCTGAAGAAGGCAGGAGAAAGTCTCGTTCTCCGCGAATTTTCTAAGTTTATCGTGTCCCATTTTCCTTTCTTGTGAAAATCATTCCCAATCCCCGGATAGCCTCCGAATCATTCAGCACCCTGGCTTTAAGCCTCCATATTCCGTGTTCCGGAAGGCTAAACGCCTCCTTGTATCCAGCCATGAAGTCCTTCGTATAATATGAAGAATCCACCGGACAAGCCACATGAATGAATGTCGTGTCGGAAATAATGACCGAATCGGAAGGAGATATCCATCTCAACTCCAATGAGATGCTGTCCGATGGAAATGTTCCGAACGCCGGGCGTTCCAGTCTCGTGTAAAAATCCAGACCGTAGGCTACCGTCGAATCCGACAGATCAAGATTGAATATGTAGGTGTCTCCATATTCAGCCTTTTCCCTGACCACAAACGGCTCATAAGAAGTAGGCCGTGAGCATGAAGCCACAACCGACAACAAAGCCAAAGTCAGAAAACAATCACGCATCGGTCTTCGGATTCTGCTCCGGCTTCCTGTCCCCACGCTGACGCGGAGGACGACCGTTGCCATTTTTGCGGGAAGCGTTGCTCCGGTTCTTGTTCTTATTCTTGTTTTTCTTCGGTTTGTCGAACCTTGTGATGCTGTCATCACCCACGGCGGACACGAACTGAGGTCCCGTAGGCTCCGGTTCCGTCTTCAAAGACTCTGGTTTCTGGCCGTTGCGGTTCATCATGATGATCTGAGCCACCTCTGAGGCAGCCACTGGATATAGATTCGCGAGAGAACCCTTCTCATAAGAGAAATACATTATCTCCTGAAGTATGTCAGTCTTGACCAGATAAGCCAGGCCATCCTCAAACTCAAGCGGTTCCGAGACTTTCGGAATACGAGACTGGGCGTCCAG
>DCCQ01000094.1 GCA_002314195.1 Bacteroidales bacterium UBA1077
TCACGAAGTGACTGGGGGTTGAAAGTATATTGCTGGTTTTGAATATTGATGAATTTATTTGTAGTTGAAGAATCTGATTTTAGGAAAAGGGTATGCTAGAATTCGAAATGACCGGCCGAGTAGGCCGAGACCTTAGGCCGGATGACGTGAGGATCGTCGCGGCGAGAGAGATGAACCTGCGTGGCAACGCGGTAATCAATGTGATAGACCCGACAAAGTCCTACCAGCCGACATTCCCGAACGCCGACGCGACCTGCGTGATCGCCAAACGTTCCATCGATGCGCGCAATGATGTGATCTACCGCTATCGCATCGAAGGCTATAACCATCGCTTTGAATCATACGTCCCGTACGAGATTCCTGAATATAAGGATGTCACCGAGGCCGAGCCCGTGATCATCATCGGAGCCGGTCCGGCCGGGATGTTCGCCGCGCTCAAGTTGCTGACACTCGGTTTCAAGCCTGTCATTCTAGAAAGAGGCAAGAACGTGCGTGACCGTAAGTTCGACATGGCGAAACTCACCCGTGAGGGAATCCTGGACCCGGAGTCCAACTTCTGCTACGGTGAAGGCGGCGCCGGAACATTCTCTGACGGAAAACTCTTCACACGTTCGTCCAAGAGGGGGGACATCCGTGAGGTGCTCCACCAGTTTGTGAACTTCGGCGCAAGCCCGCAGATTCTTGTCGACGCGCACCCGCACATCGGAACGGATCGTTTGCCGAAGGTTGTGGAGAACATCCGCCAGTGCATCCAGTCCAAAGGTGGTGAATATCACTTCGGCACGAAAGTCACCGACATCACCCGCAAGGATGACGGCACGATTGAGGTGAAAGCCCTTGATTCAGAGAATCCAACGAAAGCCGGCAAACCAAGCGTGCAGACATATTCAGCGAAGAAGGTCATTCTTGCGACAGGCCATTCCGCGCGAGACATCTACGATATGCTAGTCGCGAAGGACTGCGTCCTTGAGGCCAAGGGATTCGCGATGGGAGTCCGTGTGGAGCATCCGCAGGCCCTGATCAACGACATCCGCTACCACGGCCAGTGGGAGCCGGGAATGCCTGCTGCTGAATATTCATTCACTGAACAGGTTAACGACCGTGGTGTGTTCTCGTTCTGCATGTGCCCGGGTGGCGTTCTGGTCCCTTCCGAGACCGAGCCGGAGACCATCGTGATGAACGGAATGTCCAACTCCGCCCGAAGCGGCAAGTTCGCCAACGCCGGAGTGGTCGTGCAGATCAACCCGGAGGACATCCCTGAGGAATATGCCGACAAGGGTGCTTTTGCCGGTCTTGAGTTCCAGAAGGATGTAGAAAGGAAGATGTGGGAATATGCCCACGAGCATTCTGATTCAGAGAATCCTTTTGTCGCTCCGGCCCAGAGGATGGTGGATTTCTGTGAGGGCGAGGAGTCCGAAGATCTTCCTGAGACCTCCTACAAGCCTGGTGTCGTTCCGGCTCCGCTCCACGAATTGCTTCCTCCGATCATCGCCGAGAGGCTTCAGGATGTGTTCCCGATCGTGAACCAGAAAACGATGAGAGGCTACTACACCAATGACGCGCTACTGATAGGTGTAGAGTCCAGGACCTCATCCCCGGTCCGCATCCCGAGAAATCCACGCAGCTGTGAGGCCGACGCGTTCCCTGGCCTGCTCCCATGTGGTGAGGGCGCCGGTTATTCCGGCGGCATCGTCTCTTCCGCCATTGATGGCATCAACTGCGCCGTCGCCGCCGCCCGCTCCCTTTCCGGGGCTGACACAGAGACAATTGAGTCTGCAGAGACGGACAATGGCTGCTGAGGAGGATAAGAAAGCGACTTTCGCTCCGATGATGGAAAGCGGCGTGCACGCTGGATTTCCGTCGCCGGCGCAGGACTACATCAATTCGTTCATCGACCTCAACAAGGAGTTGGTGCGCCATCCAGCAGCGACTTTTTTCGCGCGCGTGGTGGGTGATTCCATGGTGGACGCCGATGTGAACGAGGGGGACGTGCTGGTGGTTGACAAGTCAATCGAACCGAAAGAGGGAGATATGGCCGTTTGTTTCATCGACGGTGAGTTCGCCTTGAAGTACATTTCTTTCCGTGATCCGGCCGATACGTCACATGCGCTTAAGGCTTCCAGACCTGGCATGTCCTATGATATTCTCAGGCATCAGAGAATATGGCTGCTGCCGGCCAATGAGAAATATCCTCCAATAGAAGTGACTGATTCCAACGATTTTACAGTCTGGGGAGTGGTAACTTACGTCATCAAGAAAGTGTGTACGCGCTAGTTGACTGCAACAATTTTTTCGTTTCGTGCGAAAGGGCGTTCCAGCCGGAGTTGGAAGGCCGTCCGGTCGTGGTGCTGTCCAACAATGACGGCTGTGTGGTCGCCCGCAGCAACGAGAGCAAGGCGATGGGCATCAAGATGGGAACTCCGTTCTTCAAGGTGCGCTATCTCGTGGAGCAGGGGAGGTTGGTGGTGCGCTCGTCCAATTACACCCTTTACGGAGATCTTTCGTCACGAGTGATGTCGATTCTTGCCGAGGCGGCTCCCAGGTTGGAGGTTTATTCCATTGACGAGGCTTACATGGACATGGACGGAGTAGCGCCGGAAAGACTTCCGGGAATATGCTCGGCTCTCGTGACGAAGATCCGCCGATGGACTGGAATCCCGGTCAGCATCGGAATCGCCGGCACAAAGACTCTTGCCAAGGTCGCCAACCATTTCGCCAAAAAATACAAAGGGTATCGCGGTGTTTGCGTTATAGATTCGGATGACAAGATCCGTAAGGCTTTGGCCTTGACTCCGATAAGAGAGGTCTGGGGAATAGGCTGGCGTGGTGCGCCGAAGCTTGAGGCTGTCGGGGTCAAGACTGCTCTGGACTTTATTCAGAGACCGTCCGAGTGGGTCCGGGGGATGATGGGAATAGGCGGGGTCAGAACCTGGGCCGAACTTCAGGGACAGCGCATGGTCGAGGACGAGCGCAACGAAAAGCGCAAGAGCATCTGCACCTCGCGTTCGTTCGACAAGATGGTGACCGACTTGGATGAGATGACACTCAGGGTCTCAGACTTTGCCGGGAAATGCGCCGAAAAGTTGCGTAAAGATGGCACGGCGGCATATTCAGTGGGTGTCTTCATCCAGACCAACCGCTTCCGGGATGACCTGCCGCAGTATTTCCCGAACGCAGGCGTCCGGCTTGATGTCCCCGCCAACAGCACCCAGGAGATTGTCGCCGCCGCCCTGCGCGCCTTGAGGATGGTCTTCCGCAGTGGCTTTGAATATAAGAGGGCCGGCGTGACCGTCTACGACATCGTTGATGCCGAAGCCATCCAGGCCACCCTGTTTGATTTCGACCAGGAGACCCGTGACCGTGACGACCGTATCTCCAAGGTCATGGACTTGGTCAACACTTCAGGCAGAAATGTCCTGAGGCTGGCAACCCAGCGCCCAGGACACTATTCTGACGGCATCCGCCGTGAATTCTGTTCTCGCCTCTATTCTACCGACTGGGCGGAACTTCTGGAAATCAAATGATTATTTCACCTTCTCCCTCTTGCCGAGCATCTCGCGGACGAGGAGCGGCTCGTTGGTCGTGATGCAATCGACACCGAGGTCGATCATGTTCTGGATGTCCTTCTCCTTGTTGACTGTCCAGCAGTTGATGCTCATCTTGTTGTCCCGGGCCTGCTTGAACCATGTCGGGTTCTTCGCGAAGACCTTGTACTGGTAGTCAACGCCGTTGATTCCGAGCTTGGCGAGTTCTTCAGGACTCTTGTCACTTTCAAGGTACTGGACGGTGAATCCAGGACAGAGGGCGGCGAGCCTCTCGCACATATTCAGGCTGAACGAGATGAAAATCACTCGCTTAGGGTTGAATAGCCCGTGCTCCTTGAGTGCCTTGACGCTCTGGTCTACCATGTAGTCTTCGTGAGCCTTGTCGATCTGCTTCTTGAGCTCGAACACCAGCACGGTCTTCTTGCTCTTCTCGCCCTGGGTGAGATATTCATCCAGCGTAGGGATTTTCTCTCCGTTCTTCAGACGGCAGTCCTTGAAGTCAGCGTAGTCGTGGTCCCAGATCCGCATCCCGTCAATGTCCGGATCGTGGTGCACGAGCATGACGAGATCGGAAGTGATGTGCACGTCGAACTCGCTGCCCCACAGCCCGTTCTGCTGCGCCAACTCAAGTGCTTTGATGGAGTTCTCGGCGTATCCGGCCTCCTCGCAGTTCCAGAATCCTCTGTGCGCGGTCACCGCTATCTTCTGCGGAGCGCACGAAGCGGTCAGCGCAACCATGGCAGCCACCGCCGCAACCTTAACAATCTTTTTCATATTCAATTATCATTACAGTTTTTTTAATATTCCCGTTTCTTCGCCCGGAGCATTACCGGCTAATGTCGATCACGAATTTCCCTTCGAAATAAGTGTCTGTCAGCCATGTGTTTATTGGCCATGTGGTGACAGAACCGCGACGCAGTCGCTCACGTGCCATCAGGTCGCATATCTCCTCGTTGATGTCGCCACCTTTCAGATAGAGGATGGATCTGGAATATTTCCCTTTCACCCATGGGTAGAAGTCGGTCAGTGACGCCACGGCACGTGATACCACGAAATCGAATTTCTCGTTCAGGCTCTCGGCGCGGGCATTGACAATCTCCACGTTTTCAAGGCTTAATATATTCGCTATCTCCTTGGCTACGATGGTTTTCTTGCCGATGGAGTCGCACAATGTGAACTTCACATTTGGGAACATCACGGCCAGCGGGATGCCTGGGAAGCCTCCGCCGGTGCCAAGGTCCAGAACCTTCAATCCGGCAAGTGTGGCTTCTGCCGGTGATATGGCAGTGCATGACGAATCTGCGGCAGTCGCCAGACCGTCACCGCGCGGTGATGTGAACAGTGAATATGTCTCCGGACACTGTGTGCGGAGGTATTCGGCTATTGCCAAAGAATGCAGGACATGGTGATCGTAGAGACCGTCGATATCTTTCCGGGAGATGACGTTGATCTTGGCGTTCCATTCCCTGTAGCCACTGTCCATCAGCCTGAAACGCTCAAGCATTTCAGAAGTCACATCCGGAAATGAGGCTTTCAGGAATGACTCGAACTCTGCGAACGTCATCATATTCCTTCTTCCTCCTGCCTGCGTAGGTCATCGATCATCTGCTTCGCTCGGCGGATCCGTGTCTTGACCGTGTTGAGCTCCATGTCAAGCGCCTCGGCGATTTCATTGTACTTCATTCCCTCGATGA
This sequence comes from Bacteroidales bacterium UBA1077, assembly GCA_002314195.1. GTDB lineage: Bacteria > Bacteroidota > Bacteroidia > Bacteroidales > UBA932 > Cryptobacteroides. The sequence goes on from DCCQ01000094.1 coordinate 5,240, forward strand.
GCCTCTTGCGGGCAATCTCCCGGTAGAGTTCCGGCAGGCGTTCGATGTACTTGGCGTGTTCCTCTTCATTTTCCGTCTTGATCAGGGAATTGAGGGCGTCCTCAGCCTGGTCCGGGATGACCTCCACGCCGGAAGGCTTGCTTTCGTCGTCAAGGTAAACTATCTGGTTCTTTGGATGAACCCTCTGCTCTTGCTCCAGAGTGTCCAGAGCGGTGTTTTTGGCAATCGTGCACAGCCAAGTCAGGAAACGACTCTTGTACTGGTCGTAGGACTGGATCTGCCTGAACGCCTTCTCGAAACTGCGGCTGCAGATGTCGTCCGCCGCATAGTCGTCTATATTCTTGAAACGGGCCTTGATGTAGGACCGTAACTGTTCGATGTGCCGGTCCCATAAGGCGGTGAACGCCAATCCGTTCCCTCTTTGTGCCAAGATGATCAGCTCATCAGTGGGCTTCGAGCCAGTTTTTCCCATAATTGCATTCTACTGTTAGTGGTACTGAAAGTTTTACAACATTTTCCATTCGGTCCGTAACGATCCGCTTCAAATTCTGGATCTCATCAGGAACCGCGTCGAACACCAGTTCGTCGTGGATCTGAAGGACCATCTTGCTTTTCATCCCGGCTTCGGTCATGGACTTGTCCACTTCGATCATAGCCATCTTGATGATGTCCGCCGAAGTGCCCTGGATGGGGGCGTTGACCGCGTTCCTTTCGGCCAGAGCTCTCAAAGTCCCGTTCTTGGAGTTGATGTCTGGAATGTACCGTCTTCTTCCGAAGATGGTCTCAACGTATCCGGTTTCCCTGGCCGCGGCCTTGGTGTCCTCGATGAACGAGCGGATGGACGGGAATCCCGCGAAGTAATCTTCTATGATCTTCTGGGCCTCCTTGCGGCCTATTCTCAACCTTTGTGCCAGTCCGAAGGCCGAGATTCCGTACATGATCCCGAAATTGGCCGTCTTGGCGATGCGTCTCTGGTCGGCTGTGACCTGCTCGTGAGGGATCCCGAAAATCTTCGCGGCGGTCGCGGCGTGGACATCGATCCCGTCCTTGAAGGCGTTGATCAGATGCTGGTCGCAGCTCAGGTGCGCCATAATCCTCAGCTCGATCTGTGAATAGTCAGCCGAAAGGATCAGACCGTCAGGGGAGCTCGGCACGAACGCCTTGCGGATCTCCTTGCCCTGCTCGGACCTTATAGGAATATTCTGAAGGTTCGGGTTCGAGGAACTCAGCCGTCCCGTAGCCGTCAAAGACTGATTGAAGGTAGTGTGAACCTTGCCGTCGGAAGGGTCGATATACCCAGGGAACGGCTCAATGTAGGTTGAGAGCAGTTTCCGCACGGCGCGATACTCAAGGATCTCATCGATGATCGGATGCTTCTCCGCCAAATCCAGCAGGGTGGATTCTTCCGTTGAATATGTCCCGTTGGCGTTCTTCTTCGGCTTGTCGGAAAGCCTCAGCTTCTCGAACAGCAGCTCCCCGATCTGTTTGGGTGACGAGACATTGAGGTTCGGCTCTCCGGCCATTTCACGGATCCTGGCTTCCCTTGCGGTCACTTCCTTCCGGAGGTGCGCCGTGAAATCTTTCAGGGAATTGAGATCGACCTTTACCCCGTTGCGCTCCATCTTGGAAAGAACCTTGAGAAGCGGTTCCTCCATCGTGTCGTACAGGCTGGTGATCGAAGCCTTGACCAGTTTCTCACGTATCTTCTCTTGAAGCAGCAAGAGCACCGCGGCCTCCTTGCTCCTGTCCACTGAGATCTCGTCAGACGGAATGTCATCGAACAATGATCCTGTGGACGGGACGGAGGCTCTCGCTGAAGCGTCGTCAATCGACACTCCCAGAACGCCTTGCGCCAGCACATCAATCTTGTGGCTCTTCTCAGGGTCAAGCAGATAGTGCATCAGGGCGATGTCGTGAAGCCTTCCCTGGAGCGCCACGCCGCCCGCGGCGAGAATGTTCATCTGCCGCTTGAGGTCATCACCGCATTTCGCGACCGCCTCATTCTCAAGCAGCGCCTTGAACTCATGCGGACCTCCTTCCGCCGTGACAATCTTCTCCCCGGAGCGTGCCGCGATGATTATTCTTCTTGTTTTTGTGAATATGCTCCCGTCTGCTCCTTCCGTGATGACCGAGCATATTTCCGCCTTCACAGCGGCCTTGGCTACTTCTCCCGGACGTGCCTTGGAGATTTCAGGCAGCTCGGCGTCCGGCTTTTTTCCGCTCCCTCCGACATTCCCGATGAACCTGTTGAGGGAATTGAACTCGTATTTCTCGAAAAGATCCGCCAGTTGTGGACCGTAATCCTGATTGACCTTCATGTCCTCGGTCGGGATGTCGATGTCAATGTCCGTCTTGATGGTGACGAGCTCGTGACTGAGACCGATGTGGGCCCGTGCCTCCTCGAACTGGGATTTCTGTCTCGGCGTCAATTCGTCCAGATGCTCGTAGATTCTTTCAACAGAACCATACTTGGCCACCAGCTTCCCGGCTCCGACCTCACCCACACCCTTGACTCCGGGCACGTTGTCGGCCGTGTCCCCGCAGATGGTCAGCATGTCGACGACCTGCCCGGGGGACTGGATGCCGTACTTCTCACAGACCTCCTTGACACCGATGATTTCGTTGTCGTTGCCGGCCTTGCCGGGCTTGTACTGCCAGATGTGAGGCCCGATGAGCTGTCCGTAATCCTTGTCGGGAGTCACCATATAGACATCAAGGCCTTCGCCTGCGCAACGTTTGGCCATAGACCCGATCACATCGTCAGCCTCGAATCCCTTCAGCATCAAGGTCGGAATATTCATTGCCTTGCAGAGCTCGGTCAGAGGTTCCAGAGCATCGATCACAAGCTGTGGAGTCTCCTTGCGGTTGGCCTTGTACTCAGGGTACATCTTGTTCCTGAAAGTGCCTCCTGGCGGGTCAAAGGCCACGGCCAGATAGTCCGGCCTTTCCCGGGCGAGCAGTTCGAGGATGTATTTGGTGAATCCGTAGAGAATGGACATGTCAGCTCCTTTGGAGTTGATCATCGGCCTCCTGAGAAACGCATAGTACATCTTGAAGACCAGAGCGTGTCCGTCAATGAAGAATATCTTTCCAGGCATTATTCCATTTTGTTTTACCAGCGACCGGCCGTAGGATTATGACCGATCAAAGCCTTTACAAAGATACGGAATTGTTCCGTGGTTTCAAAATGCCAAGCCCGAGTTTGAGCGTCGCGTCGGAGAACCGTGCGCCATCGTGAATGTCGTGTGTGGAGAAGATCACCGTCATCCCGTTGTCTCTCGCTAGATTCCGGAGGGTGCGCAGGACCATGACCCTGTTGTCCACGTCCAGAAAGGCCGTCGGCTCGTCAAGAAGCAGCACGTTGGCCTTTCTGGTCAGCGCCGTGGCGATGCACGCTTTCTGGAACTCCCCGTCGGAGATGAGGCTGATGTCCTTGTCGGCCAAATCATCAAGCTCAAGAGTCCTTATGGCGCCCTCAATCGCACTCTCAGCCTCGTGGTTCAATTTCTTGAATATCCCCGAGTCGGCGAACAGCCCCGTGCGGATGAACTCCATGACGGAGAACCCTTTGACTTTGGGAATATGCGTGGGCACCATCACGACCGGACCTCCTGCGAGGAAATAGCCGGACAGAGGATCCATGATGCCGGCCAAAGTCTTCAGCAATGTGCTCTTTCCGCTGCCGTTCGGACCGCAGAGCATCACGGACTGTCCGTCGGGATATTCAAAAGACAGAGGCCCGCTGACCTTTATGCCTCTGTGGCCTATTATCAATTCGCTTGCTTTCAGCATATTCACCTCCTTTTTATCAGAATCGCCATGATGATCGGGATGCCGATGAGCGCCATTGTGCTTCCGACCGGCAGGGGAGTGGGAAAGGTGTTTGAAAGGATGTCGGCGACAAGCGAGAGTCCCGCACCCGTGAGCATCACCGCCGGGATTACCTTGACGTGCACGGCGGTCCCGAGAAAGCTTCTGGCGATATGTGGGGCCACGATTCCGACGAAACCCAGCGGCCCGCAGAACGCCGTCACGGTCCCGGCCATCAGGCAGGTCCCGATCATCGCGGCACCTCTGATCCGTGAGATGTCCGCTCCTGCCAAGATGGCATATTCATCCCCGAAAAGAGCTATGTCCAAACCTTTGCAGTTGAAATAGGCAAGTGCCGTCCCGATGAGGAGCGCCCCGGCGATCACAGCCACATCTCCCGGCCGGCTTCCGGAGAAACTGCCCGCCGACCAGCTGTAGAAGACTTTCAGGCTCTCGGCGTTGGCGGAATATTCAATGATGGAGGTCATCGCGCTGAATATGAACCCCAGCATCACGCCGAAGATGAGCAAGGTGGTGGCACTCTGAGATTTAGAGGCTACGGTGACAACCACTATGGACGTCAGCAGCGCGCCGATGAAAGCCGCCGCGGCGACAGTTAGACCGGACAGTGACGCGGGGAGGGAAGTCCCGATGAGGAGGGTCGCCATCGCCGCCCCGGTTCCTGCTCCGGCGCTGACGCCCATGATGTGTGGGTCGGCTAGCGGATTGCGGAACACGCTCTGCATCTGGAGTCCCGCAAGGGAGAGGCTCGCACCGGCAAGAACCGCTGTCAGCATCCTTGGAAGCCTGAGTCTCATGAATATGCCCGTGTCCGCCATGCCCAGTCCGGATCCACCAGTGAGCAGGTCTGCACATGCGAGCAGCGATGCCGCAGTCAGCAGCAGGAATATTCTTGAGCGACTCTTCATTTTGTGACTCCCTTTGCGATGCCTCCGGTCTGACCGGACAACTTATTTTCGGCTTTTACCTAAATTTTCGTTAAATTTACCCCAAATCTTTGAATATTTATGAATAAAAGAACGATTATCCTTGCATCAGCGCTTCTGATCCTCTCCGGGACCGGCGCATTCGCCCAGAAACAGTCTAAAAACGGAGGCATCTCAGCCGAGATGCTGACCGAGATCCGTAAAGGCTACGAAGGCACGGCTTCCGACAAGGCTGTCCGCAACGCCCTCAACGCCGCGGCCATCAATGTACTCGCCGCCAATTCCGAGAACATAGCCATGATCGACACCCATTTCTCTGATGAGGTGAAGACCAAGGGGCGCACAAACCAGAAATCCTCCGGCCGCTGCTGGCTTTTCACAGGACTCAATGTCTTGAGATCCAGAATGATTGACAAATATGATCTTGGAGCGTTCACGTTCTCCCAGAACTATGTGTTCTTTTACGACCAGCTTGAGAAGGCCAACCTTTTCCTTCAGGGTGTGATCGACACGAAGGGTTTGAGCTTCGATGACCGCAAGGTTGACTGGCTGTTCCGCAACCCGATCGGGGACGGCGGACAGTTCACCGGAGTCTCCAACCTCATTATGAAATACGGTGTCGTCCCGTCTGACGTGATGCCAGAGACCTATTGCGCGAACAACACATCGCAGATGCGCGCCCAGATAGCCACCAAACTGCGTGAGGACGGCCTTAAACTCCGTGACGCGGAGGTCAAGGACTGCCCGGAGATGAAGACCGAGATGCTCAAGGAGATCTACAGGATGCTTGTCCTTTGCCTCGGCGAGCCGCCGGTCGAGTTCGAATGGACCCGCTACGACTCAAAGGGCAACTTCGTCAGCGCCAAGACCTACACCCCGAAATCCTTCTACAATGAATATGTCGGAGCGGACCTTGAGAACAACTACATCATGGTGATGAACGACCCTACCCGTGAATATGGCAAGGTTTATGAGATCGACTACGACCGTCACGTCTATGACGGACAGAACTGGCTCTACATCAACCTTCCGATCGAAAGAATCAAGGAGATGGCCATCGCCTCCATCAAGGACAACACCGCGATGTACTTCTCCTGCGATGTCGCCAAGTTCATGGACCGCCAGAAAGGCACTTTGGACCTGAACAACTTCGATTACGGCTCTCTTTTCGGAACGACGTTCCCTATGGACAAGCGCCAGAGGGTGCAGACCCACGCCAGCGGCTCCTCACACGCCATGACCCTCATCGCCGTGGACATCAAGGACGGCAAGCCCGTGAAGTGGATGGTGGAGAACAGCTGGGGCGCCGACTCTGGCTACAAGGGCAACCTCATCATGACCGACGAGTGGTTCGACAACTATATGTTCCGTCTCGTCGTCGAGAAGAGATTTGTCCCGGCCGACATTCTGAAGATGCTTGACCAGAAGCCGACCCTCCTCCCGGCTTGGGATCCGATGTTTCTTCCAGAAGAATAAAACAGCCACAGCATGAGATACTTTTTAACCATACTTTTTATTACTTTCCTGAGCATTGACCTGTCAACCGCTCAGAACAGTTTCGCCAATTATCCGCTTCCGTCCAATCCTGACACTCTTAGAATCCTGGCGATAGGCAATAGTTTCTCAGATGACGGCACGGAATACCTTCCGGGACTCCTTGAGGCAGCCGGCATCCACAACGTTGTCTTGGCCAGGCTCTATATCGGCGGATGCTCCCTTGAGAGGCATTGCAAGGAATATGCGGAAGGGCTTGACGAGTACATCTATTATAAGTCAACGCGAAATCATTGGGAGACTGTAAGCAAGAGGGCTACCCTTCTTGACGGCCTGAAGGACGAACCTTGGGACATAATCACCATACAGGAGACTTCCGGACGAACAGGCCTGTATGAGACCTACGAGGAGTGGATCCCGCGTCTTGTGGACATCATCCGGAAAGAAGCTCTGAACCCCCATGCGACAATTGCATGGCATGAGACGTGGGCTTACGCCTCCAACTCGGATCACGGTATGTTCAAGCTGTATGGCAACAATCAGGAGAAGATGTACAACGGCATTGTGTCCTGCGTGAGAAGATCTTCGGAGGAATTCGGCCTTCCCGTCATTCCGAGCGGCGACGCCATCCAGATAGCCCGTGGAACCCGGCTGAACAATGACAAGGTTGTGCCGGCGACCAGCAAGGTCTACCAGCTTACCAGAGACGGCTATCACCTGACCCGTCAGTTCGGCCGCTACATAGCCGCATGCACCTGGTTCGAGGCATTGATCAAGCCGACTCTCGGCAAGTCTGTCAAGGGAAACGGCTATCTTCTCCGCGACACCGAGTACAGCATGACACGCAGGGATGCCCGCCTGTGCCAGAAGTGCGCCGCCAAGGCGATGAAAGCCTGGTAGGGGAGCCAAGATATTCATGAATATAAAAGGGCACGCTCTTGATTATAAAACGAACGAGAATTATGAAATCACTCAAGGAACTTTACAGAATAGGAAAGGGTCCGTCCAGCAGCCACACAATGGGGCCTAACAAGGCTGCCAAAGATTTCGCCGAACGGCATTTGGACGCTGCTTCATTCGAAGTCACACTTTACGGAAGTCTCGCCGCCACAGGAAAGGGACACATGACAGATGTGGCTATCATCGAGGTTCTGCAGCCGATCGCTCCTGTCCAGATTGTATGGAAGCCGGAGATATTCCTTCCGTATCATCCTAACGGGATGTGCTTCAAGTCTTTTGGTGCCGAAGGCAACCAGACCGATGAATGGACCGTCTACAGTGTGGGAGGGGGAGCTTTGTCCGAAGGCAAGCCAAACGACCGTTTCTCGACACCGGATGTCTACGAGATGAACCATCTTGCCGAGATTCAGAAATGGTGCGAGGACAAAGGACGCAACTATTGGGAATATGTTGACCTCTGTGAGGGACCAGACATCTGGGACTATCTCCAGGAGGTATGGGAGGCAATGAAAGCATCGGTGGAAAGAGGAATCGATCATGAAGGCGTTCTCCCTGGCCCGTTGAATCTGCCGAGGAAGGCTCCTACCTACTATGTCAAGGCCACCGGCTACAAGCAGACCCTTCAGACACGAGGCCTTGTCTATGCTTATGCATTGGCTGTCAGCGAGGAAAACGCTTCCGGCGGGATCATCGTGACCGCTCCGACCTGTGGATCGAGCGGGGTCATGCCGGGCGTCCTCTATCATCTGGCGAAGGGCCATGAGTTCAAGGACACGAGGATGCTCCATGCATTGGCCACAGCTGGCCTTATCGGCAACATCGTAAAGCAGAACGCTTCGATTTCCGGTGCGGAAGTCGGATGCCAAGGAGAGGTCGGAGTGGCGTGTGCGATGGCTTCGGCCGCCGCTTGCCAGCTTTTCGGCGGCAGTCCTTCCCAGATTGAATATGCCGCCGAGATGGGCCTTGAGCATCACTTGGGCATGACCTGCGATCCGATCTGCGGCCTTGTGCAGATTCCTTGCATAGAGAGAAATGCCTTTGCCGCCACCCGAGCGCTGGATTCAAACCTCTACGCCGCATTCTCCGACGGCAAGCACCGCGTGTCTTTCGATCACGTTGTGGAAGTGATGAAGCAGACCGGAAAGGATCTCCCGTCTCTGTACAAGGAGACGAGTGCCGGAGGCCTAGCCAAGAACTATAGTGTGTTCACAAGGTGATTCAGGTCTGTTGAATATGTAGAATTCGACATTCTGACAGTCTGATGCGACAAATTGTCACGAAAAAGTGACAATTTGTCGTCTTTTTGATACTTAGGCGGCATCGGCACATCTGTTGTCAATAACTTAGATGTTCCGCTTGAGAGAGCGGGACGGAAAAAAGATAGTAAAAACAAAAAATAGGAGATTTAATTATGTTACCAGTATCAAAAAAGTACAACAACCAGAATTGGTTACCAAACATTTTCAATGATTTCTTTGACAATGATTGGATGGTTAAAACCAATGCGACCGCTCCGGCGATCAACGTATTAGAAAACGAAAAGAGCTACGACATTGAACTTGCGGCTCCGGGTATGACCAAGGATGATTTCAAGGTCAGCCTTGACGACAATGGCGATCTTGTCATCAACATGGAGAAGAAAGAAGAGAACAATGAAGAAAAGAAGCACGGACACTATCTGAGACGTGAATTCTCATATTCAAAGTTCCAGCAGACTATGATTTTGCCTGATGACGTTGAGAAAGAGAAAATTAGCGCTTCTGTTGTCAATGGTGTCCTTAAGATCGAAATCCCTAAGGTTCAGAAGCAGGAAGTGGCTCAGGCGAAAAAAAACATAGAAATTAAGTAAAAAAGTTTGCAAGTAAAATAAAAATGCCTATCTTTGCATCCGCATTCGGGAACACAACCGGAAACGACGGATGCAAAGTCGCAGGGTGCGGTAGTTCAGCTGGTTAGAATGCCGGCCTGTCACGCCGGAGGTCGAGGGTTCGAGTCCCTTCCGCACCGCAGAAAGTCTCGGAGATTTCTCTCCGGGACTTTTTTTGTTGTGTTTTCTGTCGTTTTACATAAGATATTCCGACATGTCCTTTCCCGCGAGCCGGCCCTCACGGATCTCGGTGGAGGAGATGTCCACGATCGGAGCGTCGATGACTTCGATGTTGTAAGAGCGCAAAAGGGTCTCCTCAAGACTGCGCTTTCCGTAAGGAACAATTTCTTCGGAATCAAGAACATAAGGGGTGGGAAAGACCTTGCACTCCTCGATCAGCTGACGCCTGATGCTGTCCACGTCGAATCCCTTGCGCGGGTAGACCGTCACGCCATATTCAGAAAGGATTCTCTGGAAATCCCTCCAGCGTCGGATGCTCTGAAGGTTGTCCGCGCCGATGACAAGCGTGAAATCATTGTCGGGCTCGCGTTGTTTCAGCGCGTCCAAGGTCCTGATGGTATAGTGGGGCGGATCCATCCTGAGCTCGATGTCGTCCACCCATACGTGCAATTCCGGATGACGTTTGACGGCGGCCACGGCGGCCTCGTACCGGCTCTCGCCGGAATCGGCGCTGATGGAATCCTTCAGAGGATTCTTCGGGGACACGACAAGGTACACCCAGTCATATTCCTTCTCCTTTGTCAGATACTCCATTATGGCCTGATGGCCGATGTGCAGGGGATTGAACGACCCCGAGTAGACGGCTATCTTCACGGATCGCTTAGATGAAAGTAGAGTAGTTCAGTTTCCCGTCGTCAAGAAAGTCCTCGACAACCTTCTCGACCTCGGCAAACGCTGTCTTGAGGTCGTCGTTGACAAGCACATAGTCGAATTTCGGAGCGTAGGTCATCTCCTCGGCGGCCTTGGCGACACGCTCTTCGATGGCCTCGGGAGAGTCTGTTCCCCTTTTGATGAGCCTTTCGCGGAGAGCCTCCACGGACGGGGCCTGCACGAAGATGGACAAAGCCTTGTCCCCGAAATATTTCTTGAGGTTCACTCCGCCCTTGACATCCACATCGAATATTATCACGTGGCCCGCCGCCCAGATCCTTTCGACCTCTGACTTGAGCGTGCCGTAGAAATGATCCTCGTAAACCTCCTCGTATTCAACGAAGGCGTCCTTGGCGATCAGCTCGCGGAATTTCTCCGGGGTGACGAAGTGATATTCCTTGCCGTCCCGCTCTGTGCCGCGCGGCGCCCTTGAGGTGGCGGATATCGAGAACTCCATCCGATCCTTGTATATTCCAAGAATATGGTTCACTATCGTGCTTTTGCCGGATCCCGACGGGGCGGAGAAAATCAGTACTCTGTTGCTCATTTTGACTAATGAATATTTTCGTGTGGCTGCAAAGGTATCATTTTTTGCGGAAAGTTCAGAATCTTCTATGAAAATGTGAGTGAATATGCCCGTAATTCTCACAACCAACGGCCATGCCGGATGATTAAACGTTTTAGCGAAATAATTGATTATTAAAAAATTATGTTTATATTAGCCACCCTTTTATGAGGGGGTGGGAGATTCCGTAGCCGCTTCATAATGCAAATTTTTTTGCGAATACATAACAGGTAGATATGAATAATAGATGTTTGACCACTATCATTTCAGCCTTGCTGGCGGTCTCCGCGTGGGTAGTGCCGGCGGTTTGCGGTGGCGGAGACGCTGTCGCGCAGACGCAAAGTCGGCAGGACAGGGTAGTGAAAGGAACCGTCACCTCGCGGGACGGTGAGCCTTTGGTCGGGGCGTTTGTTTATGTGAAGAATTCCAAGCAGGGAGTCAACACTGATCTTGACGGACATTATGAGATCGCCGCTCCGGCTGAAGGACAGAGTTACACCCTTGTGTTCCAGTTTCTTGGGATGACGACGAAAGAGTTCGCTGTCAGCGGTCCGAAGACTCTGAACGTCAGACTTTCTGATGATTCCAGCCTTGAGGAAGCCGTGATAGTCGGAGCCTACGGAGTCAAACAGAAGAAGGAGGACATGATCGGCAGCGCCTTCCAGGTCAACGCCGATGCCCTCAAGGACAAGCCAAAGGCCAGGATCGACAACATCCTGAACGGACTGGTGCCGGGACTTCTGGTGGAGAACGACTCGGACGCCGCCGGTTCGACCAGAGGAAGACTGAACGTCCGGGTCCGTGGCAACGCCTCGCTTTCGGCCTCCAACGAACCGCTTTGGATCATTGACGGTGTGCCTACCTACACGGGAGGCAGAACCAACCTTATGCCTGGAATGTCCACATCCGTCTCGCCTCTTTCATTGATTGACCCCAATGACATCGAAAGCATCACTGTCCTCAAGGATGCCGACCAGACCACGATCTACGGAGCCAACGGAGCGAACGGAGTCATTCTCGTCACGACCAAGAGGGGAGTGGCCGGGAACATGCCGCTGAAAGTCTCCGCGACAGTCAACTATGGCGTGGCCGCCCCGGACAAAAGCACGATGGTCAAGGTGATGAACGCCTCCCAGTACCTTGAGGTGGCCAAGGAGGCCTGGGTCAACGGCGGCAACAAGATGTCCGACTTCCCTTATCAGGACAACGACTATAACTCCTACAGCACCACCTCGACCGATTGGTTCAATGAATATATCGGGTTGGGTTCAACCCTTTACGCCTCGTTGTCTCTCTCGACCGGCACCAAGAAGGCCAAGACATACGTGTCCGGGTCATATTACCGCAACGAGAACACCGTCAAGACCGACAGATCCCAAAGGTTCTACCTCAGGATGAATCAGGACTATGACCTTACGGAACGTCTGAAGATGGGAGTGTCGCTGATGGCCACCTATAACAATGACAACCTGTTTCCGCTCAGTCACGAGTACCTTGAGACTCTGCCGATCTTTTCACCTTACTTGGAGGACGGCAAGACCTACAGACTTTACAACAAGATCTGGAGCGACACCGGCAAAGAGTTCGTGATGAAGAAATTCCTCGGCAACAAGCTGCCGGACAGGGAGTACAACGACAACATCCAGAACTCCCTGAAGACCATCGGCAACTTCAAGCTGGACTGGACCATCATCAACGGACTCAAGTTCTCAAGCGTGTTCGGGGTCGAGTACCAGCACCATCACGGAAGCATTTACTACTCCCGCCAGACACTGTCCGGAATGCAGGACGGCAAACCGGTCGGAGAATCCCGCAGGGAGGACGCCACCTATTTCAACTGGACAAACACCAACAAGGTGGACTGGTCGAAGAAGTTCGGAAGGCACTCTGTCGGTGTTTACGCCGGTCTTGAACTTCACCATTCCGGCTACAACACTGCCTATGCCTCCGGCAGTGGCTTTATGAACGACCACATCAAGGAGATCAACTACGCCGAGAAGGACACCCGTACCGGCGGCAGCTCGACCTCCGTCTCCAGAACGATGTCGTATTTCGCCAGAGGGACATATTCCTACGACTCGCGTTATTATCTGTCGGCCAATTACAGGCGGGACGGGAACTCGTCTTTCGGCAAGTACAAGAGATGGGCTCAGTTCTGGTCTGTGGGCGCTTCGTGGAACATCCACAAGGAGGCGTTCTACGATGTGGACTGGCTGAAAGTCATGAAACTTAAGGCCACTTACGGCACCTCGGGAAACTCCAGGATCGACACTTCTGTCGCCGCTGGGTCATATTCCTACGATGACTCATATTCTTACATTGGTGTGACCGGGGCTACGCTCTCGACGGTTCCGAATCCTGGTCTTTCATGGGAGACGACAAGGATGATCAACTTCGGTCTTGACGCCCAGATCGGCAGGGTGCTGGACATCGAGGTTGAATATTACAACAATGTCACCAAGGATCTTCTCAGCAGGATCTATGTCTCCAGGACAATCTCTGACGACAGAATCTACGCCAATATCGGCCGGATAAGAAATTCCGGATTCGAGATCAACCTGACAAGCCACAACATCGCCCGCAAGGATTTCGAGTGGATCACTACACTCAATTTCTCGCACAACTCCAACAAGATCCTCGAATTGTACAACGGCATCCAGACCGGTTTCACCAACAGTGTCTGGAAGGAAGGCTATGACTCGAACACTTGGTATCTTGTCCGTTGGGCTGGTGTGGATCCATCTGACGGAATGCCGATGTGGTACGACAAGGACGGGAATCTGACGAAGACCTATTCCACAGACAACCGTGTGGCGGACAAGAGCACCACACCGATAGGCTTCGGCGGATTGATCAACAACCTCACTTACAGGAACTGGTCGCTCTCGTTCCAGATCAACTATTTGATTGGTGGGTATTCTGTTCCTACCTATGCCTCAAGGTTCATCAACGATGGCTACGACATAACCTCCGGAAATCAGGCGGTCGAGGTCTATTATTACCGTTGGACCACACCGGGAGAGGCGTCCAAGTACCCGATCGCCTCGCAGAAGACAACCAGTTCGGCAAGGTACTCGACAAGGTTCCTCTACAGCAAGACGAATTTCAACCTCAGCAATCTCACATTGTCCTACAGGTTGCCTAAGTCTGTGATTTCCAAGTTGAAAGTTGAGGGCGCCACGGCCTCGCTGATCTGCGACAACCTCTACCTGTTCACTCCGGGCCAGAGCCGGAAGTACAACTCGTACAAGACTCTAAGCAACGGCTACCCTGTGACCCGTACGGTCACGCTCGGCCTGAATGTTTCATTCTGATGAAAGGCGCTATGATGAAGACAATATATTCAAAGATAATGACTCTGGCCGCCGTGGCCACGCTTTCCGCTTCCTGCCACTTCCTTGAGGTCGAGCAGGTCGGCAAGAGCGACATCGACACCTATTTCTCTGAGGTCTCGGCCCTCCAGCCGGCCTTGAACGGATGCTACCATCTGCTGTATTCATTCTATGACAGGGAGATGCTGGCCTATCCTGAGGTCGCGGGCGATCTGCTGGACCTGTCCTCGGGCAACGCCACATGGACGAACCAGTACAACTTCATCTCCACCTACATGGAGGAGACTACGGCTGTGGGGTACATCTGGAAACTGGGCTACACCGTCATCCAGAACGTGAACTACATCATCACCTACGCTCCGGAATTGCGGAAGAAATACCCTGACAGCTCGTCCGTGATCGACAACATTCTCGCCCAGGCCTACTTCCTCCGGGCGTTGACGCATCTGGACATCTGCCTCACATATTCCCAGAACTACACGTTCACCTCAGACGCGTCGCATCTCGGCGTTCCGATAATGACGAGCATCCCGGTCGTGACCGACAAGATGAGGCGCGCCACTGTGAAGGAGGTATATTCCCGGATTGTCGCTGATTTGGAGAAGGCGCTCTCGTCATTCACGGCGGACTATTCATTCAATGAATATTTCGCCTCTCCCGCCGCCTGCAAGGCGCTTCTTGCGAGAGTCTGTCTCTATATGAATGAATATTCCAGGGCGGCTTCCTTATCAGCCGAAGTGATGAAGGAGTTTCCTCTCACACCGCGCGACAAGTACAGGAATATGTTCGTGAACGTGGCGACAAGGGGTGGGGAGTCCATCCTCCGGCTTAACGGCTACGACCAGTCGGACTACATCAGCGACCTTTACTATTTCGAGAGCCCTTCGGCGAGGCCGTCCTCCAAGTTGAAGGAACTCTTTACCGATGATCGTGACGTGCGGCTCACGCTTTTCCGCCACAGCGCCTATAATGATCTGTCCGGCAAGGTGGTGGATTACGACGACATCTGCATGAAGTTTTACTGCACCGACGAGACGACCAACAAATTGGACAGGCATTTTGATCCGTTCATCCTAAGGTCTTCGGAGATGTATCTCATCAATGCCGAGGCTAATTACGAACTGGGCAACACCTCCGTGGCCATCAATGACATCAAGGCTTTGGAAGCCAGGGCGTTGGGGATAGACGCTTCGGAAGTCACGATCGACGCATCCTCTTTGGAGCAGGTGATTCAGAACGAGAGGATGAAGGAGCTCTGTTTCGAGGGACACCGTCTCTTCGACATCACCCGAAGGCACGAGAACCTCAGCCGCTCCCGCAACTCGACCTCGTCCGTCCTGTTCCTGAAATACCCCGACTACCGTTTTGTCCTCCCGATTCCGCATCTTGAACTGGAGTCGAATCCGGAGATGGAACAGAATCCGACATCAAATTAACGTTGAATCTTTTAAGGATTACTTAACTGACAATGAATACGAAAAAGAATATTTTGCTGATAGCCCTGTCTGCCGTTCTGGCGCTTTCCTGCACGAAGGATTTGCCGGTTTACGACACTCCGTTCTTTTACATCGCGACGCAGGACGGAGCCTCGACCGCTGTTGTCGGCTCTGATGTCGAGAACGTCAACACCTACTATG
Source organism: Bacteroidales bacterium UBA1077 (assembly GCA_002314195.1). Taxonomy (GTDB): domain Bacteria; phylum Bacteroidota; class Bacteroidia; order Bacteroidales; family UBA932; genus Cryptobacteroides. Next base: position 20,743 of record DCCQ01000094.1, read on the forward strand.
TGACGATGAGTTCCGTGTCCAGAGACGGGAACGCAGTCGTGGATTTCTCCGTGACTCCAGGCTCCGGTTTGAAGGAAGGCGTTGACTATGAGGTGGTCACTCAGGGAACCTCGCTGACATTCCTGCCGGGAATCTACCGTATGCCGGTCCGCATCCGCTGGAAGGAACACGTCCTGGATGACTCGGCCGACAACACCTTGACCATAGCTCTGACCGGCGGCACGGACGGCTTCTGCCTCGGAATGCCCGGACCTGACGCCAAGTTCAGCCGGCTGGTCATCACAAAGAAGAATCTATACAATTAATCATTAAAGGTTTATCATTATGAAAACTGCTAAATTTCTGTGCGCCGCCGCGCTGCTTGCGTTGACCGCGCTCGTGTCCTGCAACAAGGAGAAAGAAGAACCCGAGATTGTTCCTGATCCGGAACTGACATCTTTCAAGTTCGAATTTGCCAATAACCAGGAGGCTATCAGCTCCGACATCGAGGGCGTCATCTCCGGGGACGCTGTCTCGGTGTCTATGATGAAGACCGCCGACAAGTCTAAACTTGTCGCCACATTCACGGCCAATGAAGGAGATGTCGTCAAAGTCGGTGATGTCGTTCAGGTGAGCGGTGAGACCGCCAATGACTTCACGAA
>DCCQ01000027.1 GCA_002314195.1 Bacteroidales bacterium UBA1077
TCGACCTTGACATCAAAAACCTTACCATCTTTGTCCTGGACGCGGACTCCGGTCACACCAGAATCATCCCCAAGCACTTCCTTTGTGTTGCAGTTCCAAAGGACCTCGATGTTCGGGGTGTTCCTCACCTTCTCCTGCATTGCTGCGGAAGCCCTGAACACATCCCGGCGGACAATCATGTAAACCTTGTGGCAAAGATTGGCAAGATATGTGGCCTCCTCGCACGCGGTGTCTCCTCCACCGACCACAGCCACGTCTTTCTTTCTGTAGAAAAAGCCGTCGCAGGTAGCGCACGCGCTCACCCCCATGCCGCGAAATTTCCGCTCGGACGGAAGGCCAAGATACTTTGCCGTGGCTCCCGTCGCTATGACAATGGCCTCGGCCTCCAACTCAGTCTCACTGTCAACAGTGATGCGAAAAGGGCGCGCGGAGAGGTCTGCGTCGGTCACGACTCCTCTTCTTATGTCAGTGCCCATACGTTTGGCCTGAGCCCTCATCCCTTCCATAAGTTGATTGGCGTCAATTCCTTCCGGGAACCCCGGGAAATTCTCTACGACAGTCGTAGTCGTCAACTGTCCTCCGGGCTCCATGCCTTCGTAAAGGACCGGTTCCAACGCCGCTCTGGAGGCATATATCGCGGCAGTATAGCCAGCAGGGCCTCCGCCTATGATCAAGCATCTTGTCTTTTCCATATTTCCGAATTCAATCTAATCTACAAATATAACCATAATTCGTGATTAGCCAAGCAAAAAGAAAACGTTAAATCCATCGTTAAATCCGTCGGATTGCCAAGGTGAAACGATGTTGTTTATTAGACTTTTTATAAATTTGCAATTGAATAGCAAGACATAATATATGGAAAAGAACAAAAAAGCTCCGACGGTTGAGGAATTTAGGGAATTATTGAAAAAAAACGGGCTTAAAGTCACACCGCAGAGGGTCGCCGTACATGAGGCCATGCTTAAACTTGGACACGCCTGCGCCGACATGGTCACAGCGGAGATCCTGAACGTGAAGAAGGCGAAGGTCACAGTCGCCTCGGTCTACAATATTCTGACACAGCTTTCTCTATTGGGAATATACCACCACAGGCTGAGCGAGAACAACAAGATGTACTTTGATGTCAACACATTCAAGCATTTCCATCTCTATGACACCATGAACCACACATTCTCGGATGTGATTGACGAGGACCTGTACGACCAGATCGAGACGAAACTTCTCGCCCGCAGGTTCAAGGGCTACAAGATCGATGGAATTGACGTGCAGATTTTGGCGCACCCCTCGGTCAAAGGGAAGAAATGATTCCGAAGCATATTACCGTTCTTCATCAGAAACATAATGAAACATTTAATCACTCCACTACTCGTTCTTTTGTCCGCAGGCATGATTCACGCACAGAGCAGCCAGGAATATTTCGTAAAGCATCTGGTGTTTCCGGAAGACTGCACTTCCCTGGACAAGGTAAGTCTTGCCGCAAGGCTGGTTCCTACCCAAGAGCAATTCGACTGGCAGAACCTTGAGCTTACGGCATTCCTCCATTTCGGGATGAACACTTTCACAGGGCGCGAGTGGGGTGACGGCAAGGAAGACCCACGCATATTCAATCCCACTGATCTTGATGCTGACCAATGGATTAGAACCTTGAGTCAGGCCGGATTCAAAATGGCCATTCTAACGGCTAAGCACCATGATGGCTTTTGCCTATGGCCAACCAAGACCACAACTCATTCTGTAGTTTCGGCTTCATGGAAGGAAGGGAAAGGCGATGTCTTGCGTGAAGTTCGCGATGCGTGCACAAAATATGGGATGAAATTTGGTGTTTACCTTTCTCCGTGGGACCGCAACGCACCTTGCTACGGAGACTCCCCTGCCTACAACAAGTTCTTCATCACCCAGCTCACTGAACTGCTTTCTGAATATGGTGATGTGGATGAAGTTTGGTTCGATGGGGCGAACGGTGAAGGGCCGAACGGGCGCGTGCAAGTCTATGATTGGGACTCCATACTAAGTGTCATTCGCTCGCTTCAGCCGCATGCTGTGACTGCAATCATGGGTGATGACGTGCGCTGGGTTGGAAACGAAAGCGGCAAAGGGCGCGAAACCGAATGGAGTGCCACGGTGCTGACACCGTCATCGTACTCAAGGGCTGACAAGAATAACGGACAGTTAAATATCAATAACTTGTCCGAAGACCTCGGTGGAAGAGACATGATCGAAAAAGCCTCCGAAATGTTCTGGTACCCGTCAGAAGTTGATGTATCCATCAGGCCTGGGTGGTTCTACACTGCCGCACAGGACAGCAAAGTCAAAAGTCTCAAGGAACTGGTTGACATCTATTTCCAGTCAGTAGGCCGGAACTCAGTACTGCTGCTCAATGTTCCGCCGGATCAAAGAGGACACATCCATGAGGCCGATTCGGCAAGACTTCAGGAAATGCATGAATATCTGAGCCGCACGTTCAGCGACGACAGGGTAAAACGCGGACGTGTCCCATGGGATTCAAATCAAGGTGCGGAACGCGTGTACAAACTGAAGAAAGGTTCACGTGTGAATGTCGTGATGCTCCAAGAGGACATCCGGCGTGGACAGAGAGTGGAGTCATTCGTCGTGGAAGGTTTGGGGGCAGGTGGATGGAAAGTTCTTTGCGAAGGGACGACCATCGGACACAAACGCCTTGTACGATTTGAGGAATCTGAACTGAAGGCCATCAAGGTGCGTGTCACCGAGTCCAGAACCGAGGCGCACCTGTGCAGAGTCGGGGCCTTTCATGCTCCGGCCATCCCTGACGACGCAGGCGAAGCCTGCTGGAACGACATCCCAAGAGAGAACTGGACAATAGAGAATGGTCAGCCGTTGGCCCTGAATCTCGGAAAGGAAGTGACGTTGGCGGCCTTCACCTACGCCCCGCTAAAAAGCAGAGACGGAGAGGAGATGGCTTTCCGATTCAATTTTGCTGTAAGTGAGGACGGAGAAAAGTGGCGCACGGTCATAAAAGACGGTGAGTTCAGCAACATCATGCACAACCCGGCTCCCATGAGGATAACTTTGGAATCCCCCGCTGCTTGTCGCCTCATACGAATCGACGCAACGACACTGCAGGGGAAACCTGCGGAGATCTTACCGGAAGAAATAGGTGTCTCGTTATCCGGCCGTTAATTCAACAAATGCGGATGCCCACCTTGTAGAAGTGACCAGAACATTGTTTCATGAAAAAGGAATATCTGATACTCACTATTATAACTTCTTTATTCCTGGCGGCTTCAGCATCAGCTTCGCAGACTTCCGGCATCGGGGACGACAACGGAGAATGGCACGTCGAAATGAGCGGTATTGTGGCCAACAAAAGAGCTATTCCATTCTGGAGTCACACAAACAAAGGGGGCGTATATCCGGAAACCTGCGGAGGTCTTGTCAGAGGAGGAGTCTGCGGCACACGCATACTCACAAAGGATTTCAGGTTTGACTGGGGTGTGGGCCTTGCCGGATACGCCGCCGCGAAGGGGAACCATGATGTTCATAACAGTGACGGAAGCAGCCTGAGAGGGATGGTCCAAGAGATGTATGTTGGGGCGCGATGGAAGAAACTTAGCCTGGACCTGGGCATACGTGAAAGGGCAAAAGAGTTCGGCGGCCTTTCAGTGACCGGAGGGAACATGATAGTGACAGGGAACGCCATGGAATTTCCGGGCTACAGAATACATTCCGACTGGGTCGTCTTCCCAAAGGGGAAACTAGCGTTCAGGTTCGACTTCGGGGACTATGGACTGTGGGATAAAAGGTACGTCAGACACACACTGCTTCACAATCAGGCGTTGTACTTCAAAGTCAACATCAGTCCCATGGTCTCATTCACAGGAGGGTTGGATCTCTGGTCACAATGGGGCGGCACATCACCGATCTACGGGAAACAGCCTCAAAGCCTCAAGGACTATCTCAGAATCACAGTGGCGGCAAGCGGAGGCGACGACGCCACCGCCAGTGATCAGATCAACGCTCTCGGCAACCACCTCGGGCGCGAACTTCTCAGACTGGACATCGATCAGGACAGATGGCATCTCACATTCCAGCATGACAGGCCATTTGAAGACGGCTCAGGGGTTGGCTTCCAGAACTTTCCCGACGGGGTCAACACATTGCACTTCTCATTCAAGGGCAAGGAAAGATGGGTCAGCGACTTGCTTTTGGAGTTCATCTACACAAAATGCCAGTCAGGCTCCCGCCATGACAGACCCGCGACCGAAGAAGAACTCAAGAGGAATCCTGACAAGAAGGTTTACATTGTCGGAGGGTGCGACAATTATTTCAACAACGGGGAATACCAATCAGGCTGGACTTACAACGGGCGCACGATCGGGATGCCTCTTTTCATTCCAAGGACGAAAGATCAAGACGGGATCACAAAAGGAGTGATCAACAACAGGATTGTCGCATGGAATGCCGGTACCGGCGGACGATTGTTCAGGAATACCCCCTATTCAATCAAAATCACCTACAGCAAAAATTTCGGAATATATCATCAGACAGACATGTTTTTCGAATCCGCCCGCAGACAAGTTTCAGGAGCTTTCGAGGTAACGATGCCACGACGGATAGCCGACACGTCTGTCAGCATCGGCATTTACGCCGACAAAGGGTCTATCTATCCCGACACTGTCGGGATGACTCTAAGGCTCAATTGGTGCGGGAAATTCAGCCAGTGAGTTTATCAAAGCCACCAAGACATAAAAAGCGGCCACTTTGAAAAAACTCAGTGACCGCTATTTTCGAGGGGTGCGATGTGGGGCTCGAACCCACGACACCCAGAACCACAATCTGGTGCTCTACCAACTGAACTAATCGCACCGTGTTAGAGATTGCAAAGATACGAATAAATTTCACAGATGCAAGCGTTCCGCAATAATATTTTCACAAAAGATTGACATTATGCTTGAAATCCACCATGTAATGCATATCTTTGCGTATGCGGAAATTTCTGACACTCGGCCTGTTTCTTGCCTTGATTTGCACCGCGGCGGCCCAATCCCGCCGCGATGGCTTCATCCATAGTCACAGAAAGCACCCTGAATCCTTATGGCAGCAAAACTGGCGGCTTGCCGGCAGGACTCCGGAGATTACTGAGGGCCTTGTCATCCCGCGGCCACTATACCATACTCCCGACACGGTCAGCGTAGTGTTCATGGGAGACATGATGATGCATCGGGATCAAATCTCGAATGCAAAGGTCGGAGAAGACAACTTCGAATTATCGGAGTATTTCCCAAGGATTGAGCATTTGATTAAGAGAGCGGACATAGCTGTAGCGAATATGGAGTTCACTCTGGCGGGAAAACCTTACACCGGCTATCCATGTTTCTCCGCGCCGGACAGTTATGCCGAAGCGGTTGCTGAAAGCGGCGTGGACATATTCCTGACCGCCAACAACCATATACTTGACAAAGGCAGGAAAGGGATCGACAGAACCCTGGGAATATATTCAAAGATGGAGTCGGAGGGGCGCGTGAGGCACACCGGAGCGGCGCTTTCCGCACAAGACGACTCTCTGAGGTTTCCTCTCAAGGTTGTGTCAAAAGGGATGCGGCTCGCGTTCATCAACTTCACCTACGGCACAAACTTCGGCATCTCGGAGGAGTTTCCGAAAGTCCACAGAATCGACACAGCGGAGATAGCCGGAGCCATCCGCTCGGCGAAACATTCCGGAGCCGACTTCATCATCGCCCTGCCTCATTGGGGCAATGAATATGTCCTCTCCCACTCGAAGCAGCAGGGACGGTTGGCCCGCTGGCTCGCCGAGAATGGCTGCGACGCAATCATCGGCACGCACCCTCATGTACCCCAGGACATTGAGACTCTGACAGTCACTGGCACCGACGGAAAATGCTCACGAAAAGTTCCGGTGGTTTATTCATTGGGGAACCTCATATCGAACATGAGCGCGCCGAACACCCAGGTCGGAATGATGGTGACATTGAGATTCACCAAAGACAAATTCGGGGACAAGAATATGCTGGAGCCTCTTCTGACAATGACCTGGTGCTCAAGGCCTGGTCACTTGACGCGGAGCTACACCACTATCCCGATCAAGGAATATGTCGGTAAACGCGGCCTGTGGCTGAATCCATGGGATTATGACAAGATGATCACCTCCTACGAGAGGGTAAAGAAAGAAACCGGAATTGTTGATTGATAATGAAGAAAACCATAACACTTGACGCAATCGACCCCATAGAGATTTTCGGGGCCGGAAACAAGATTCTCGAAGAGTTCTGCTCTTATTTTCATGGACTTAAGGTTGTCGCAAGAGGCAACGAGATCCACTTGGAAGGCAAGGAGAACGACATACAAGAGTTCAGCCAGAAATTCGCCGAGCTGATCGAACGGAGGATGCACAAGATGAGTCTGACGGCTTTCGATGTGGAGGACATCTTCGATGGAGAGAACTCACCCAACAACTTCAGGCTCAACGGAGAGGCCATCATTGTCCACAGCACGGAGGGGAAGCCGATAAAGGCCCGCAACAAGACCCAGCAGGAGATGGTCAAGGCCTATTTCGAGAACGACCTTGTCTTCGCGGTCGGTCCTGCCGGAACCGGCAAGACTTACGTGGCGATAGCCCTGGCGGTCAGGGCGCTGAAAAACCGCGAAATCAAACGCATCATCCTGACACGTCCTGCCGTCGAGGCCGGTGAGCGGTTAGGTTTTTTGCCCGGAGACCTGAAAGACAAGCTGGATCCGTACCTCCAGCCACTGTATGATGCTCTCGGGGACATGATCCCGCCAAAGAAACTGCAGGAATTCATCGAGGAGGGCACCATCCAGATCGCCCCTCTGGCCTACATGCGCGGCCGAACCTTGGACCGTGCCTGCGTCATCCTGGACGAAGCCCAGAACACCAATCTCGGCCAGTTGAAGATGTTCCTCACAAGAATGGGCATGAACGCCAAATTCATCGTGACAGGTGACGCTACCCAGGTCGACCTTCCGCGTCGTGAGGATTCCGGTCTGCTGCGCGGCATCAGCCTCCTCAAGAACATCAAGGGAGTCAGCACAATCTTCTTCACCAACGAGGACATCGTCCGCCACCCGTTAGTGAGCAAGATCGTCAAGGCCTTCGACCGTAAGGAGGCCGAGGATGTCGCGACGGAGCCCGTGGCAGGCAATTAACTGACCATCAAACAACAAGACAATCGCCTCCGGTTGGATACAACTGAAGACGATTGTCTTATTAATTATTTGTCAAGCATATACCCGCCACTAACATTCGTAGCGGCATATATGCCGGTTAGTTGTTCAGGAGAGCGTTGTACTTCTCGTAGCCGGCCTGGCACTTAGGGTCCTGGTCACGGAAACGATAGTAGATCTGCTTGAGGTACTCGGCGATGGTTGACTTGATGGCAGGATCCTCGCAGACAACATAGGCCTGCTCAAACGGCTCTATGCATTTCTTGAGGGTCACCTCGAATTCCTGCACAAGAGCCATGTACTTGGTGTCATCAAGTTCACTCTGCGCCTTTTCCTGAAGTTCAAGAGCCTTGTCATAATACATCTGTCCCTTGCCGATATAAGCGAATACGTACTTAGGATCCTTGGCAGCAGACTCATCATAAGCCTTCGCTGCCTTGTCAAGGTCACCAAGCTGCTTGTAGGCCTGACCCTCGACATAATAGAGGGAAGCGTTGTCAGGAGACGTTGTCTTCGCCTGCTGGAGAAGCTCGAACAACCTGTCTGTTCCCTCGCCGCTGGTCATGTAGTAGTTGATGAGGCCAAATACGATGCTCTCACTTGTAGGGAACTTCTGGAATCCTTGCTCAAGGTAGTCCTTGGCGGCAGTCTTTCCGGCCTTGGTGGTGTCAACGTGCGAGATGCAGTCAGCGATCTTGGCGAAAACCTCACCGTTCTCGGCATAATAGCCGTAGCCGAGACAATTCTCGAACAAGGTCTTGGCCTTGCTGAAATCCTGTGTGCTCCATGCTGTGAACGCGGCATTGTAAAGGGAGTTGGTGTCTATCTTCTCGTAAGGCTTCTGGGCAGCGGCCTCGACAGCGGCCTCAAAAAAAGATTCGGCCTTCCTGATGTCACCAAGAGTATAGGCATTGTAAGCCTCCTGATTGAACTTCTCAGCGATGGTCTTGATACCCTCGCTGATGTCCTTGTCCTTAGAATGCTTCACATCAACCTCATATGCTTTCTTATAAGCCTCAAGAGCCTTTGTAAGGGCATCCTCAACAACAGGCTTAGTCACCTCGATGATTGAAAGCTGACCCTGGGCGTTAAAATAAAGGTTCTTGTTCTCGTAAACCTGCTTGGTGTACTGAGTGCCACCGAGAGAGACAGTCTCGACAGAAGTCGGTTTCTCTGATCCCATGGAAAGCTGGAGGGCGTTCAAGTCCGCGCCAAGCCAAACGTTTCCGGCTGGAGCACTGTAGGCGTCAACATAAGTCTGCGCAAGTTTCATCCAAGTAGCCACCTTGGTAGCCTTCTTCTCGTTCTGGGAAGCGGCGAGGGCGCTCTCGACCGCCTTGGCGGCAGAGTTCACGTTAGACTGGGCATTCGCTACCTGGAAGGAAGCGAGCAATGCCAAAACAATCAATGTCTTTTTCATGATTATTGGTATTTAGTTGTTTCTAAATAATCTATTCCTGAGGCTCTTCGGTGTTTTCCTCGGCAGCCTTGTCTTGTTCGTCATCGTTATCGTTACTCTTCTCAACAGTAGAGATGGCAGCAATCGAGTCACCGTTCTTTATGTTGATCAGTTTCACGCCCTGGGTCGCCCTGCCGGCCACTCTTATGTCGGAGACTGCCATCCTTATCGTCAGACCGGACTTCTCGATGATCATCAGGTCATCGTTCTCGGTCACGTTCTTGATGGCGATCAGCTTGCCGGTCTTCTCGGTGATGCTGATGGTCTTGACACCCTTGCCGCCTCGGTTGGTGATACGGTACTCATCGAAATCCGTTCTCTTTCCGAATCCGTTCTCACTCACTACAAGCACGGTGTGAGCGGCCGCATCCTCCGCCTTCGGATCGTAATTGATGGCACCGATGACCTCATCGTCGTCTTCAATATTGATGCCACGCACTCCGGTGGAGTTTCTACCCATCGGACGGGCATCGGTCTCATCGAAGCGGCAGCAGCGTCCCTCGCGAGCGGCGATCAGAATCTCCTCGTTGCCGTTGGTCAGCAAAGCCTCGACAAGCTCGTCACCCTCACGCAGATTGACCGCGTTCACTCCGGCTGTCCTTGGATGCGAATATGCTTCCAGTGATGTCTTCTTGATGATTCCCCTCTTGGTGATGAGCACGATATTGTTGCCGTTCACATATTCATGATCCTTGAGGGTCTTGACGTTGATGTAGGCCAGGATCTTGTCGTTAGGAATGTTGAGCACGTTCTGGATGGCGCGTCCCTTGGATGCCCTTGAGCCTTCCGGAATCTCGTAGACCTTGAGCCAGAAGCAGCGTCCGGTCTGGGTAAAGAGGAGCATCGTGGAGTGCATGTTCGCGATGTAGATGTGGTCGATGAAGTCCTCGTCCCTCGTCGCGCTTCCCTTCATTCCCACCCCGCCGCGCGCCTGGGTGCGATATTCAGTCAGAGGAGTCCTCTTGATGTAGCCCAGATGTGAGATCGTGATGACCATGTCCTCATCGGCGTAGAAGTCCTCCGGGTTGAACTCACTCGCGGAAGGACGGATCTCTGTCCTTCTCGGATCGGCATATTTGTTCTTGAGTTCGATCGTCTCTGCCTTGATGACCTTCATCTGCTCCTCCACGCTGCCGAGGATCTCGTTGCAGCGGGCGATGAACTTCTCAAGTTCGTCATATTCAGCCTGAAGCTTTTCTCTCTCCAAACCTGTCAGCTGACGGAGTCTCATTTCGACAATAGCTGTCGCCTGGGCATCTGTGAACTCGAAGCGGGAGATCAACTCGGCCTTTGCCTCGTCCACATTGGCGGAGTGCCTGATGATGTGGATAATCTCATCGATGACGTCAATGGCCTTCAGCAGACCTTCAAGGATGTGGGCCCTCTTCTGAGCCTTTTCCAACTCAAACTTGGTTCTGCGGATGATGACATCGTGGCGGAACTCCACAAAGTTGGCGATCATGTCCTTGAGGGACAATGTCCTTGGACGTCCCTTGACAAGGGCGACATTGTTGAACGCGAAGCTGGACTGAAGTTGGGTGTACTTGAACAGGGTGTTGAGCACGACGTTGGAGTTGCAGCCCTGTTTTACCCTGATCACAACGCGGACACCCTCACGGGATGTCTCGTCATTGATGTAGGTGATACCCTCAATCTTCTTGTCCTCAACCATCTGGCCGATCTTCTCGATCATCTCCTTCTTGTTGACCATGTAAGGGATCTCGGTCACAACGATGGTCTCACGGCCGTTGTCGGCCACCTCGATCTCGGTCTTGGCACGGACAACCACCTTGCCGCGACCGGTCTCGTACGCCTCCTTGATTCCGCCCACGCCCATGATGATGCCGCCGGTCGGGAAGTCCGGTCCCTTGATGTGCTGCATCAGGCCGTCGGTGTCGATGTCCGGATTGTCGATGTAGGCGCAGATAGCGTCACAGCATTCGCCCAGATTGTGCGGAGCCATGTTAGTGGCCATACCGACGGCGATACCAGACGATCCGTTAAGAAGAAGAAGCGGAGCCTTTGTAGGCAGCACCGTAGGCTCTTCCTCCGTGTCGTCGAAGTTAAGCGTCATATCCACAGTGTTCTTGTCGATGTCGGCAAGAACATCATCTGTCATCTTCTGAAGCTTCGCCTCGGTGTACCTCATGGCGGCGACAGGGTCACCGTCCATTGATCCGAAGTTACCCTGTCCGAAAATCATAGGGTAACGCTGGTTCCAAGGTTGAGCCAATCTGGCAAGGGCATCATAGACACTGGAGTCTCCGTGCGGATGGTACTTACCAAGCACCTCTCCGACAATCTTGGCGCACTTACGTGTCGGTCCTGAATATGACAGGCCTAGACCGTCCATTCCGAACAACACCCTCCTCTGCACAGGCTTCAGGCCATCCCTGACATCAGGCAGCGCACGGGAGACAATGACGGACATCGAATAGTCGATGTACGCGGTTCGCATCTCGTGATCAATCTCAACCGGTTCGATGATGCCGGTCAGGCCTTCTTCTTTCTTTTCCTCAATATCCATATTCCGATGTTGAATACATTATAGTTAAAACACGCAAAATTAGTAAAAAAAACCGAGAGAGACAACAGTGCGGCAAGCCACAGTTTTACGTGAAAAATATTTTCGCACTCGTACCGCGTTTTGGCACAAGCACGATCTATCTTTGCATCAGAAACAAAAACTCAATGTCATGAGAAACACTGAATATAATCTCGAAAAGCTCGCTTC
>DCCQ01000057.1 GCA_002314195.1 Bacteroidales bacterium UBA1077
GCACTCTATCGCCTTTCTGCCCAGCGAGTTGCCAAGCCTTTCAACGAAATCGAATATGTCGGCGTAGGTTCCGTTGGCGGTTCTTTCGGCGATGATCGCCTCGGCGACATTGGAACCGAAACTCTTGATCCCCTTCAGCCCGAAACGGATGTTGCCCTCCTTGTTCACGGTGAAATGTGAATATGATTCATTCACATCCGGGTTCAACACCTTGATTTTATGAGCCTTGCAATCCGTCAGAATCTTCTTGATCTCCGGCATGTTAGACAGGTTGCAGGAGAGGTTGGCGGCAAAGAACTCAGCGGGATAGTGGCACTTCAGCCAGCCGGTCTGGTAGGAAACCCAAGCGTAACAGGTGGCGTGGGACTTGTTGAAGGCGTACTGCGCGAACTTCTCCCAATCTTTCCAGATCTTGTCCAGCATCTTCTCCGGATGGCCGTTGGCCTTTCCTCCCTCCATGAACTTGTCCTTGAGCTCGTTCAGGATGGCTATCTGCTTCTTACCCATCGCCTTACGAAGTTTGTCCGCCTGACCTTTCGTGAATCCGGCCAGTTTCTGGGAAAGAAGCATCACCTGCTCCTGATAGACCGTCACACCGTAGGTGTCCTTGAGGAACTCCTCCATCTCCGGAAGGTCATATTCAATAGGCTTCAAGCCCAGTTTTCTGTCTACGAAATCCGGGATGTAGTCCATTGGACCAGGACGGTAGAGGGCGTTCATGGCGATGAGGTCCTCGAAACGCTCCGGGTGCAGCCTCTGGAGCCAGGTCTTCATGCCCTCGGATTCAAACTGGAAGACGCTGTCCGTGTCGCCGTGGCCGTAAAGTTCGTAGGTCGGCTTGTCGTCAATCGGAATCGCCTCGATGTCGATGTCCGTGCCGAAGCGCAATTTAATGTTGTCAAGGCACTTATGGATGATGGACAGGGTGTTGAGCCCCAAGAAGTCCATCTTGAGCATTCCGACCTCCTCGATGTAGTGGCCGTCGTACTGGGATGTCCAGACATATTGCCCGGACTCCTTGTCCATCGAAAGGCAGATAGGAATATAATCGGTCAGGTTGCCTCGTCCGATGATCGTTGCGCATGCGTGCATTCCGACCTGACGGATGCAGCCCTCCAGCTGCAGGGCGAATTTCAGAACCTCCTTGACCTGCGGCGTGCCGTTCTCCAGTTCCTCCTTGAACTCCGGCACAAGCCGGTAGCAGTTCTTGAGGGTGATCTTGACATCGGTGTCCTCCATTCCCCTCTGGTAGGTCTTCTTGATTGTCTTCTTCTGACCGGGATTGTCAGGATCATCGACCTCAACGTCCTTTTCCACCACTTTGAATCCCGGCTTCAGATCATCCAGTTTCGGATTGAAGAGATATTCCTTCTCCACCTTCTCGCTGAGGCGGTCGGGCACCATTCCGGACAGGCGGTTGGACTCATCGATCGACAGGTCGTGGATTCGGGCCACGTCCTTGATGGCACCCTTGGCGAGCATCGTTCCGAAGGTGATCACGCGGGAAACGTGATCCTTGCCGTAAGAGTCCTCGACATATTTATGGGCAAGGGACAGATCCTCGAAATCCACGTCTATATCCGGCATCGAGATTCGGTCCGGATTCAGGAAACGCTCGAACAGCAGTTGGTACTTGATCGGATCCAAATTGGTGATTCCCAAGCAATAGGCCACCACGGATCCAGCAGCGGAACCACGGCCCGGGCCGACCATGCTGCCCTTTGCCCTTGAGGCCGCGATGTAGTCCTGCACAATCAGGAAGTAGTCCGGGAAACCCATTCGGCAGATGGTCTTGAGCTCGAAATCAATTCGCTCGGCCTGCTCAGCGTTGAGCGTGTCACCATAGCGTTTTTTAGCTCCCTCGTAGGTTATGTGGCAGAGGTAGGCCACCGACTTGCAGAACTCATCGCCCCGGTAATTGCCTTTCTTGTCGCACTTTCCGACCTCGATGACATCCTTGTACATCTCCAGATAGTTGTCCAGGTCATCAAGGAAGGCCTGGTCTATCTGATACTTGGGAAGCACGTGGTCACGGTCGATCTGATATTCCTCAACCTTTGAGGCTATCTCAAGGGTGTTCTCCAGCACCTCAGGATGGCCAGGAAACAGGGTCGCCATTTCCTCCTCGCTCTTGAGGTACTCCTGCTGTGTGTAGTGCAGACGCGGCTCCTCGTTGATCTTCTTGCCGGTGTTCAGGCAGATGAGGTGGTCGTGCGCCGGGCCGTCCTCCTTGTTTACGAAGTGGACGTCGTTGGTCGCCACAACCTTGACTCCCATCTCAGCAGCGAGCTGGAATATTCCCTCATTGCTGATCTTCTGCTCATCGTAAACCTCCAGCGAAAGCCCCGGAACCTCCGTCTTGTGGAGCATCACCTCAAGGTAGTAATCGTCCCCGAAGACACTCCTGTGCCATTCGATCGCCTTTCTCGCCTCGTCCATCTTTCCTGCGACGATGTTCTTAGGGATCTCGCCCGCAAGGCATGCGGAGCAGCAGATCAGGTTCTCGTGGTACTTCTCAATGATCTCGTGAGAGACTCTCGGCTTGCCGTAGTAAAGGCCTTCGATGTGCCCCAGAGACACAATCTTCATCAAGTTCTTGTACCCTTCGAAGTTCTTGGCCAGCAGGATGAGGTGGTAATATGACCGATGCTCGCTGTCCTTGAGCTTCGGGTCGTAGTGGCGTGTCACATAGACCTCGCACCCTATGATCGGCTTGACCTTGAAATGTCCCGTCGCCTTGTCCATGTGCTTGTTGGCGAACTTGAAGAACTCCTTGACTCCGTACATATTCCCGTGGTCGGTGATGGCCAGGGCCGGCATTCCCATCTCCTCGGCCCTGTCAAACAGAGTAGAGATTGTGGAGAAACCGTCAAGAATCGAGTATTGTGTGTGGACGTGAAGGTGAACAAAAGCCATGGCGACAAGTCAATTTTCAATCATCAAAACAAACCGCCCGGCATCCGGTTTTTTCCTTCCGACTTCGGGCAGATTGCGACAATACAAAGATACCGAAAAACCCTATCCCCGCAAAGCAGCCCTCCCCGAAAAGTTATCAACACTCCGGAAAAAGTCCCGATTTCACCCATCCAAAACTTGGAACAATTCCCGGCAGGATCATGGCATGGGACACTGGATAGTATATTCATCATATTCATAGGCAAGCATTTAGGTGCCACGCGCCTCATTGTGGGACACAAAATAGGAGACCAGACGGTCAGTCTCATTGGGACCCATGTAGGCACCTTGGAGGCGAATCGCTTCTCCACCGGTCTGGAGAATCATATCTCCGCAACCGATAAGATTTTCCGCTCCCGACGTGCCGATGATGGTCCGTGAGTCAGATCTGGTCACGGTCCTGACTGCGATTCTTGTCGGGAAAGTTGCCTTTATAGAATCCGTAATGACTTTCTTGGACGGTCTCTGGGTTGAAAGAATGACGTGAATGCCGACTGCCCTCCCCTTATGCGCCAACCGGAAGATAGATTCGGTAATGCGGTGCGACATATTCCTGGACTCCTTGTCGCGGCCTGCTGGGATGGCCAAGTCGGCATATTCATCAACGATGGTGACAATGTAAGGCCAACGTCCTCCGCGAGTAGAAGCCTGCTTGTTGTATTCCACGATGTTGCCGATGCCGCATCCGCTGAGGTGCGAATAGCGGACTTCCATTTCTTCACAAAGTGCCGCAAGGGTTTTGTCTGCCTGAACCGTCGTTTGCACGATAGGGTTCTCTCCTGGAATGGAGGCCAGATATTGTCCGCCAAGACGCCCGTATGCGGAGAACCCGCAGCCCTTGGGGTCGATGAAAACTAACTTCAGTTCTTCAGGGCGTTTTGAATATAGCAACGAGGCGACTATTGCATTGATGGCCACCGTTTTGCCCTGTTTTATGGCTCCGGCGACAAACAAGTGGGGAGCTTTAGCCAGATCGAAAACCACGGTTTTGTTCCCGAATGTCTGTCCGATGGCCACCGGCAGTTCCGCCTCGCTGTTCCGGAACGCGTCATCGCTTAGGACCGAACGAATCGGAACCAGCGCACGGTGTTCATTGGCGATCTCGATGCCGATGGAATCCTCCAAGGCTACGACACGAACTCCTTTCCAATGAAGGTCAAGCGCTGCATCTTCCATAAGCGATCTGACCTTTGAAACTGTTGCTTTCCGTTCCGGATAGACCTTGTAAAGCGTCACCGCCGGTCCGGGCACGGCTTTGATGTCCTTGACCTGCACCTTGCCATTTCCGAGTGCATTCCTGACAGCATCTATTTTCCCGGCAATCTCTTCTTCGGGCACAACGTTACCATCGGCGGCATATTCATTCAGCAACTCCAAAGGGGGCAACTGATAGCCTGTTGAGGTTATTCCTTTTTCCATATTGTTTAATATTAATAGATTACAAACAATCGATTTATCTGCGAATCAACCTAAAAGGAACCGCTGCTTCCGGCAGTCTAAATCGTCAAGACGTGAATATCAGACTTAGCAAAATCGTAAGCCTCCCCTAAGACAGCCCCATTGGAGAACACAGTTCCATTCCACTCCTCCATCACTCCCGCGGCTTTATGAATATGCCCGAACAGGTGAAGCCTGGGGCGAACCTGCATCACGCGTTGCCGCAGAAGTGGATCACCGTAGTGGATCTCATCAGAAAG
>DCCQ01000091.1:0-3405 GCA_002314195.1 Bacteroidales bacterium UBA1077
ACTCGAGCATCTCTCCAATGACCTTAAGTGTCGTAAGGACTGCAAAGATAATCAAAACCTTTGAATATTCACTACTGGTGTCGAATATTTTTACAACGTGTTGCGCTTGAGCTTCTCGACGTAGGCCTCTATGCGGCGGAGCTCACGAGGAATCGAGATGCTTTGCGGACAGTGTTCGATGCACTGCTTGCATCCGATGCAGTGGCTGGCCTGACGGACGGACGGGATGGCGCGGTCGTAGCTCACGAGATAGACCCGGCGCAGTTTGCGGTAGTTCTCCTGCTCGGTGCTCTGGGCGATCTCCCCTTCGTTGACGCACTCATTGTAATGTTTGAATATACCCGGAATGTCAACTCCGTAAGGGCAAGGCATGCAATACTTGCAGTCGTTGCAGTTGATGGTCGGGAAACTGGCCATGATGCCGGCGATCTCCGTGCCGAGGAACTCCTTCTCTTCATCGGTCAGGTACTTGAAGTCCTTGAAAGTGCGCAAGTTGTCCTCAAGATGCTCTTGATAGACCATCCCGCTGAGAACCGTCAGGATTCTCGGGTACGATCCCACGAATCTGAACGCCCATGAAGCGAGAGATGCCTTAGGGTCGCGCTCCTTGAGCCTGTTCACGACACTTTCCGCCGGATTGGCCAGGCGGCCTCCCTGAAGAGGCTCCATTATCACTATCGGGATCTCCCTCTTGTCCAGTTCATAGTACAGGTACTCGGCGTTGACATTGCGCTGGCCGTCAGCGTGTTTCCAGTCGAAATAGTTCATCTGGATCTGGACGAAATCCCAGTGGTATTTGCCGTGAAGTTTCAGCAATTCGTCAAACTGCTCTTGGTTGCCGTGGAAGGAGAGACCGAGCTGGCGGATCTTCCCTTTCTCTCGGTCTGCCTGAAGAAGATCCATCATACCGTTGTTCACGAATCTGTCGTCGAAAGCCTCAAGACCTCCCCGGCCGAGAGAGTGAAGCAGGTAGTAGTCCAGATAGTCGGTCTGGAGGTATCTGAACGAATCGTTGTACAGTTTCAGGGACGCGGCTCTGGAGTGGTCGCTGAAGTTGGACAGTTTCGTGGCGATGTAGTAGGAGTTCCTCGGGTGCCTGCTCAGTGCGTTGCCGACAGCCTCCTCGGAAAGTCCCTGAAGATAGACCGGTGACGTGTCGTAGTAATTCACTCCGTGAGCCAAGGCGTAGTCAATCAGTTTGTTGGCGTTGTCCTGATCCACGATGTCCTTGCCGTTTTCGTCTTTCTTCATGGTGAAACGCATGCAGCCGTAGCCAAGCAGGGAGACCATGTCCCCATTGCCCGGATTCTTTCGCATCTCCATCTTGCCGTTCTCAAGGACATCCTCTTTTGAGTCGCCTTCAAGGATGGCTTCGGCGGTTTTCTTAGGGGCGCAAGCACCGGCAAGAGCCACGGCTCCCACGGCCGCTGTACCGGTACCGGCCCTTTTGAGAAATTCTCTTCTATTAATAGTCTCGCTCATATTCAACTTGAACTATCGCAAGCAGACAATTACTTACTGAAAAAATGTTTCTTGTTCGAGGTGATTGCCCACCAAATCAGTCTATGTTACCCCTGTCCAAAATTCCTGAAAACGCGCCTTAACCGTATGGCAATGTAAGGTAAATTAGGAACCGTGGAGCCATATCACTCCGGTTATACGTTGTGGTGGACACTATACCCGTTCACGGTGATGGCGCTGATCGGGCGGGACGGGCAGAGGTTCTCGCACGCACCGCAGCCGATGCACTTCGCCTCATTGACCGAAGGGATCCTGAGGCTCTTCTCGTCATCCGGATTCTTTTTAACCATCTTGATGGCACCCACAGGGCAGTGACGCGCGCAGTTGCCGCAGTGTACACCGTCCCTGTTGACCACGCAAAGGTCGTAGTCAACACTGGCTGTACCTACTTTCCAATCGGTCTTCTCTTCAGGTGTGATTTTCAGTATCGCCCCGGCCGGGCAGACCTCGGAGCATTTCACGCACTCCGGGCGGCAGTAGCCTTTCTCGAATGACATCTCCGGCTGCATCAGATGCTCAAGCCTGGATGACGGCCTTAGAACATTGTTCGGGCAGACGGTCACGCAAAGCTGGCAGGCAGTGCAGTGCTGGTAGAAATGATCTATGCTCTGTGATCCGAACGGAGTGACCGGATTCTTTCTTGCGGGAATCTTCTTAGGAAGGACCTCTGCGAAACCTCCGTCACGTTTCTTGTCCTTGATCTCTTCCTCGGCTCTCAATGGCAGGGATGTGAGCAACGATCCTCCGATGACTGCCGCTCCGCCAACGAGAAACGCTCTTCTTCCCTCTTTTGCCGGCGCTGAAGAGGAACGATTTTGGGCATTTTTGCTTTCTGAAGGTGTCGTCTGACACTCTTGGGCGACATTTTGTGCGCTTTTTGTTCCCGTGGAGCTCGCGCCGGCAGTTCCGGAGTTGCCTTTTGCGTCAGTACCGGCGGAATTTGAACCACCCCATGCGAAACGGTACTTGAGCGCTCCCAGCCGGCAAGAATCGATGCAGTCAAAACAATCCACGCACCGGCTGTAGTCAATTCGATGATTGTCAACATCTATGCATGCGGCCTTGCATTTCTTCTCACACGCATGACAGCTCTTGCACTTGGACTTGTCGATCATCGGGCGGAACATCGCGAACCGAGAGAAGAAACTCAGGACTGTCCCGACCGGGCATATTGTGTTGCAATAGGTTCTGCCGTTTCTCCATGCAAGGATCACCACCACGGCGAACGTGACGGCCGCGATGATCAATGTCGGCAGACTCTTGAGCCAAACCTCCTTGGTGACAAAAGCATAGCTGTCTTGTCTCTCGGCGATCCAGGCGAGCAGATTGTTGCCCCACTGCCAAACCGGCGCGAGCAGGCTTTGAACCATCCGGCCGTAGGCACTGTAAGGAGCCAGAAGCACGGCGATCGCATTGAGACCGGCGACCAGTGTAACCACGAACAGCACCAGTATCCCATAGCGCAGCCATTCCTTTTCCTTTGAATATGTGAACCTTGCCTTCTTGCCTTTTCTTCTTGAACTGAGATTGGATACGCAATCCTGAAACACTCCCAGAGGACAAATCACCGAGCAGTAGATTCTGCCGAAGACCAGTGTGAGAAGCAGGAGAACTGTCACCACGGCGACATTGAGAGCCAGAACCGCCGGCAGGAACTGGATCTTGGCCAGCCAGCCGAACCAGAGATGAATTGTTCCGGTAAAGTCCAGAAACAGCAGCGTGACCGCAATGAAGCAGACCGCTGCCAGAGTGATTCTAATTTTTCGGAGCATAGTGTTGTGTAAGCCAAAATGTTTCGTAAAAATAACGAAAAATTCTGAATGATTGTAGATGCGATAAGATATTCTGTGAGAACAGAATGTTAGAAGCTGTTTTGATTTGTTT
>DCCQ01000091.1:3546-28526 GCA_002314195.1 Bacteroidales bacterium UBA1077
CAAATCAAAACAGCTTCTTAATCCAGAATGATGAGCGCGATCGATTTGTGCGAGAATGTCAACGTCACCACATCTGAGGAGGCCCGGTTGAGAGTGGCCTGCCACCAATTGTCGAAAACCACTCCACTTGTCTGCCACACCAATCCCTCTGACTTGATGTTCAAAGAATTGTCAGGGCTGAATATGGACACGACCCTGCCTTCTCCGACAAACAGCTCGCAGGAATCCGTCAAGGCGAAAGCCGTGGAGTAATCGGACACGACATCCACATAGACTTCGTCTTCCTCAGGATTGCCGCTCGCCCCGTAAAGCCTGGCATATTCCATTATCTGTCCAAGGTTGCCGATGGTGTGGGCCTCACGTTTGCCCGTCGCACCCAGAATGTGCACGGTCTTCACTTCCGGCCAGTGCTTCAGCAGGTAGCGGAACGCTTTCGTCTGGTCGTTGGTCTCCTGCTCCTCCTCCCTTACGGCGATGCCGGAATATTCCTTCATCAGTCTCTTGGAAAGAGAATCCATGTCGCCGATTATGACATCTGGGTCACGTTGCTCTTTGAATATCTTGTCTCGGTTCCTAAGAAACGCCTCCAGAGCCCCGTCACAGCAGATGATCACATCGGCTCTGCGGAGAAGCTCACGGGGATATTCCTTTTTGGGGAAATCGCCTTTGCAGATGATTACAGCCTCCATCACGCTTTAGTCTTGGCTATCTCGGCCTTGGATGTGCCTGCGGTGGTTGTGTAGGTTTCCGGCTCACGGAATCCTGCGAGGAACGCCTTGATGTCCATCCTCTTCTTTCCGGATATCTGCACGTCTTTCAAGGAGATGGCACCGTCAGCGGTGGTGATGTACAGATAAGTTTTGCCGTCGGTGAGAACCTTGCCTGGAATGGTAGTGTCATATACGGCAAGTGCGGAAGCGGAGACCTTTTCCGCCGAGAATATCTTCAACTGAACCGGAACACCGCCTTCCTTGACGAGTTCGGTGAACGCCGCCGGATAAGGGCTCAAACCTCGTATGAGATTATAAATCTGTTTTGTGGAATCGTTCCAGTCAATGTGGCACAACTCCCGGGTCAACTTAGGCGCAGGCTTCAGGACCTCTGAACCTTGGATGAAACTCCTCTGGGTGCGCGTGTCCACATTGCGCTCGATGATGCCCTGCGTCGTCTGGACGACGAGTTCGGCGCCGATTCCCATAAGTTTGTCATGAACATCTCCGGCGGTGTCTGTGTCGGAGATGTTGATGCTTTGGCGCAGAATGATTCCTCCGGTGTCTATGTCCTTGTCGATCATGAATGTTGTCACTCCGGTCCTGGTCTCTCCGTTGATCACGGCCCAGTTGATAGGGGCTGCTCCACGGTACTGAGGCAGAAGCGCGGCGTGCAGGTTGAATGTACCGAGTTTAGGCATACCCCAGACCTCTTCAGGCAGCATCCTGAAAGCCACCACGATGAAGAGGTCTGCCTTCAAGGCCTTGAGTTGCTTCAAAAACTCCGGATCTTTCAGTTTCACAGGCTGGAGCACTGGAATACCGTGCTCGACGGCGAACTTCTTGACCGCGCTTTCGTTCACTTTCTGGCCGCGGCCGCTCGGCTTGTCCGCCACTGTGACCACACCAACGATGTTGTACTTCCGTTCCAGAAGCGCCTGCAGAGGAGCCACCGCGAAGTCCGGTGTGCCCATGTACACAATTCTGGTCTTCTTGAATATTCCTGCCAACATACTTTTAGTCTTTCTCCACCAGTTCTTTAAACTATCCAAATTAGATATATCCGTGTCGTGGACCGCTTTCCACGTCAGGAACAGACCTATCGGC
The DNA here is from genome assembly GCA_002314195.1 of Bacteroidales bacterium UBA1077. Taxonomy (GTDB): domain Bacteria; phylum Bacteroidota; class Bacteroidia; order Bacteroidales; family UBA932; genus Cryptobacteroides. The sequence continues at coordinate 5,364 of DCCQ01000091.1, forward strand.
AACAGGATCAGCGACGAAGCGAACGCCCCCATAAAAGTGCTGATGCTTCCGTCCCTCGCCAGTTTCACTCCAGTGATGTCAACAATCCAGTAGAGGACGAAGAACAGCAGGGAGACAATGGCCGAGACTCCGATTCCGCCTTTTCGGATCAGGGCCCCCAGAGGCGCTCCGATGAAAAACATGATGAAACATGCGAGAGCCTGTCCGTAACGGCGCAGGAACTCAAGAGCTGTCCATCGCAGACGGACCGTGTAGTCAAACGCCCCGAACTCGTAGCTTTCAAGGTTTGACTTAAGCTGCCGTGCGTTGTCCGCCGCCCTTTCCAATGCTTGGGCCGTGGCCTTGTCATCCTTGAAACTCAAGTAGTCCGGATCACTGAAATTTCTGGATATTCCAGATGCCACTGTGTCCAGCTGCCTGTGTTCGGTGAATATGTAGGATGCCGCCGTGCTGAAAAGTTGCTGGGCCTTTGTGCTGTCCCTCAACGACATCAAAGAGTCCTTTTGGCTTCTGAGTTTCTCCAGCGGAAGAGCCTTGACCTGGTCCCCGTACCTGGCGCTGTCGGATTTCTGAAAGGCGTAGTTCTGGAGGGCGATGACCATTTCCTGTCTGCTGAAGTCAATCTTCTGGAGTTGCAAGGATGTGTCACGGTAGTGTTTCTCGTTGGTCTCCTGATAGTTCGTGCCATTGTACATCCTGAACGTCAGGTAGGACTTGTCCTTGGACATCTTCATGATTGCCGAATCCGCAAGCGTAAGGCGGGTGTTGCCTTGTCCGTGATGGTCGTAGAGCATCACATCGTTCATCATTCCGGTCTTGTCGTTGCGGCTTCCGACACGAAGGACATAGCCGTCAACTCCGTCGTAGAACGTTCCAGACGGAATCTTGATTTCGTCCTTAGTCTTTCCTATGTCATCCCTCAGCGTGAAGATCTCGTTGTAGGAGACCGGCACGAGATTGTTTATGACGAAGAACGTTCCGATGCTGATGAAGAACGACGCTATGAGAATCGGAAGCATCACCCTCAGCACGGACACTCCGGCCGCTTTAAGGGCTATCAACTCGTTGTTCTCGCCCATGTTCCCGATGGTCATCATCGAGGCGAGCAGAGTGGCCAGCGGCAGCGCCAGCGGCAGCACGGTGCAGCTTCCCCAGAAGAGGAACTCCGCCACAATGCCAAGACTCAGGCCTTTACCGACCAGCTCATCAATGTAGACCCACAGGAACTGCATCATAAGGATGAAGATGACCACAAGCAGGATCATGAAGAATGGTCCTATGAATGAGGTCAGTATGAATTTGTCAATCTTCTTCATCCCTGAATGAATTGTTTTATGAATATATTCGTGAATATTCTCCCGTCTATGCCGTGATGATCTCGACCATCTTGTCCAATGCGGCTTGGAGACCATCTATATTCCTCCCTCCAGCCGTGGCGAGAATCGGCTGTCCTCCACCGCCGCCTTGAATGAACTTGGCGGCCTCACGGATGTCCTTGGAGGCGTTGTGACCTGCGGCCACAAGGTCGTTGGAGTACATCAGAGCCAACTGTGGCTTTCCTTCGTGCTTGAAAGCGGCCGCGAACGCGAAGTTCTCCACTTCTTTCTGGAGAATCGAGGCGGCCTCGCGGAGCATTGACGGGTCAACGTCCCGGCTGAACCTAACAACTTTTATTCCATTGATCTCCTCGGCGTTCTCGGAAATCACCTTGGCGAACGAGGCAGCCTTTTCTTTGGCATATTCCTCGATCTTCTTCTTTGCGTCGGAGTTCTCGCCGATGAGTTTCGCCACGGCGGCGGCCACGTCAGGAGCGTTGTTGAACATGGTTCGGATGCCCTTGAGAGTGTCGGAGAGTGTGTCGAGAATGTCTTCGGCGGATTCTCCTGTCACTGCCTCAATCCTTCGGACGCCGGCTGCTATGGCTGATTCAGAGACAATCTTGAAGAATCCTATTCGGCCGGTAGATTTGGCATGGGTTCCGCCACAGAGCTCGATGGAGTCACCGAACTTGACCACGCGCACCCTGTCGCCATATTTCTCGCCGAAGAGAGCGATCGCTCCCATCGCCTTGGCCTCGTCCATCGTGGCGTCCCTCTTCTCTTCAAGAGGATAGTCGGCGCGGATCAATTGGTTGACCCTGTGCTCGACCTTCCTGAGTTCCTCATCGGTGACCTTCGCGAAATGTGAGAAATCGAAACGGAAATAATCCGGTCCCACGAATGAACCCTTCTGCTCGATGTGTGTGCCAAGTGCTTCACGAAGAGCAAAATCCAGAAGGTGGGTGGCCGTGTGGTTCGCCGTAATCCTGAGCCTGCGCTCCACGTCCACCTTTAATGTAAAGGTTTCCTCGCAGTTCGTCGGAATCCTTTCGGCGATGTGGATCGTGAGGTTGTTTTCCTTTATTGTGTTGAGGATCTTGATCTCCTCGCCACTTTCAGAGATGATGACTCCGGTGTCTCCAACCTGTCCGCCCATCTCGGCGTAGAACGGAGTGCGGCCAAAAACCAACTGGAACATCGTCTTGTTCTTCTGCTTGACGGTGCGCTGCTTGAGGAGTTTGACATCCTTTAATTCAAGGTTGTCGTAGCCGAGGAACGCCTCTTCCTCGCCATCGTGATAGATGGTCCAGTCTCCGAACTCGTTGGCCGTGGCGTTGCGCGCCCTGTCCTTCTGCTTTTGAAGTTCCTTGCCAAAGCCCTCCATGTCCACCGTGTAACCTTTCTCCGAGGCGATCAGCCCGGTCAGGTCGATTGGGAATCCGTAGGTGTCGTAGAGAATGAAAGCATCCTCTCCAGGAATGGTTTTTGTGGCAGCGTTCTTGGCAATATAGTCATCCATCAACTTGATTCCGCGGTCGAGAGTCCTGAGGAAAGACATCTCTTCCTCACGGATCACGCTCTCGATGAGTTTCTGCTGTTTGCCGAGTTCAGGATAGGCCTCGCCCATGTCCGCCACAAGCTGTGGAATCAGCAAGCAGAGGAACGGCTCGTCGAAACCAAGGAATGTGTAGCCGTAGCGCACGGCCCGGCGCAGGATCCTGCGGATGACATAGCCGGCTTTTACATTGGACGGCAACTGGCCGTCGGCGATGGAGAACGCTATCGCCCTGATGTGGTCGGCGATCACCCTCATGGCCACCTCTGTCTTTTCATTCTCGTGGTATTTGTGACCGGAAAGCTCCTCTATCTTGCGGATCATTCCGGAGAACAAGTCTGTGTCATAGTTGCTGGTTTTGCCCTGAAGCACCATGCAGAGCCTCTCGAAACCCATTCCGGTGTCGATGTTCTTGGCCGGGAGCGGCTCCAGTGAACCATCAGCCTTGCGGTTGTACTGCATGAACACGAGGTTCCAGATCTCGATGACCTGGTCGTTGTCAGTGTTGACCAGATCTTTTCCCGGAATCTTGGCGATCTCCTCGTCCGGCCGCAGGTCGATGTGGATCTCGCTGCAAGGGCCGCAAGGTCCTGTGTCTCCCATCTCCCAAAAGTTGTCGTGCTTGTCGCCTAGGAGGATGTGGTCCTCGGGCATAAACTTTAACCAAGCCTGCCTTGCTTCTTCATCCAGTCCGGTTCCATCTTCTGCCGAGCCTTCGAACACCGTGGCGTAGAGTTTCGATCTGTCAATCTTGTAAACCTTTGTCAGAAGTTCCCATGCCCAACTGATCGCCTCGGTTTTGAAATAGTCTCCGAAACTCCAGTTGCCCAGCATCTCGAACATCGTGTGATGTCTGCCGTCGTGTCCCACGGCTTCGAGATCGTTGTGTTTTCCGCTGACCCTCAGACATTTCTGCGAGTCTGTCGCCCTTTTCATCTTAGGGACGCTGTTCCCGAGGAATATGTCCTTGAACTGGTTCATCCCGGCGTTCGTGAACATCAGCGTCGGGTCATTCTTTATCACCATCGGTGCGGACGGCACTATCGTGTGTCCCTTGGATGCGAAGAAGTCCAAAAATTGCTGTCGAATCTCTTTTGAGGTGTACATATCTAAAAGTCAATTAATTCGTGAATATGTCCCCGAGTCTTTCCTGATTTTTCTATCAGAAAGGCACGGAATTGGCAAAATTATAACATTTTTCGGGATATATCGCAAAAAAGGGTATATTTGTAAGTTATGGGAAAGTATATTCTCAATCCAGAGACCTTATTATATGAGATAAAGGAGGTGTCCTTGAAGTCGAAAGTCTTCAAGGGTGTGCTGTTGTTCGCCGGCAGCGTGGCGATGGCGGTTCTCTATATCTGGCTCTTCACATCAGTCCTTGGCTATGACCTGCCGAAGACAGTGTTCCTTAAGGCAGAGCATGCCAGATGGGACGCGAAGATAGACCTTATGAACACGAAACTGGACCGATATTCCGAGACACTCGATGCTTTGAGGGTGAGGGATGACGACATATACAGGTCCATATTCGGAATGAATGAGATTCCCGCCGGTGTACGGAACGCCGGAATCGGGGGAACGGACAAGTATTCTTTTCTGGACGGCCTTGAGCCTGACAACCGGCTTAAGAACACGGCCTTGCGTGTTGACAGGCTTACAAGGCAGGCGTATGTCCAGAGCAAGTCCTTCGATGAGGTCGCGTCTGTCTCGAAGACGGCAGGTGACATGGTGTCTTGCATTCCGGCGATTCCTCCGATCCTTCCTGACGAGTCCAAATACAAACTGTCCAGCAGGTTTGGCTACAGGACAGATCCTTTCACGGGCAATTCAAAGATGCACACCGGTCTTGACTTCGCGATGAAGATAGGCAACCCTGTCTATGCCACTGGCGACGGGGTGGTTGAGTCCGTCAAGTTTGAGTTTTTCGGCTATGGAAACTCCGTCACGATTGATCATGGGTTCGGCTACAAGACTATATATGCCCATCTCAACACTGTCAAGGTGATCGAGGGCATGAAGGTGAAAAGAGGTGACTGCATCGCCGAGAGCGGGAAGTCCGGACGGTCCAGCGGACCACATCTGCATTATGAGGTCGTCTACAAGGGGCAGAAAGTCAATCCGGCGAACTATATGGATCTGTCAATGTCCCCGAGGGAATATTCGGACATGGTGAGGATGCGGGAGGATGAGTCGGGTGTGCCGTCATCTGTCTCGCGCCGAAGTTTCAGTGTCAGACGTCGTTAGCTGTGGAGATTGAATATGGGCGCGAAGTACGAGTTTGACAAGACGCGGATGGAATTCCGCAAGGTGACTCACTCTGTGTGGGCGGTTCTTGGCAAGATTTTGAAATATTTTCTTGTCACCGCTTCCCTGGCTGTTGTGTATTATGTGGTGTTCTCCTTTGTGATCAGCACTGATTCCGAGCGCAAGCTAAGGAGGGAGAACCAGATGTATCGCAAGATGTACAAGGAATTGGCGTCCAGGGAGGAACTTGTCGGCGAGGTGGTCGAAGGGCTGAAAGCCAAGGACGATGAGATTTACCGCCGTCTGTTCAATTCCGACACCCCTGATCTGGGCAACATCTATTCCTGCGGCATGCTGTCTGATGTTGACACCATCCCTGATGGTTTGATAGTGGAATATTCAAGGGAACGGTTGGACACGCTTGAGGAGGTCGCTGATAGAGTTGAAGACAACTTCCGGAGGATAATGGAAGCGATCTCTGACAAGGAAGTGTCCTTGCCGCCGATGTCCAATCCGTTGTCTGACTTCTCGTATGCCAGGACCGGAGCCTCGATCGGTGAGAAGATCAATCCTTTCTATAAAGTGAAGGTCTATCATGGTGGGCTCGACCTGATCTCGCAGCAGGGGGAGGATGTCGGAGCCTCGGCGGACGGGGTTGTCAAGGACGTGACCCATTCGTCCAAAGGCCTTGGGAACGTGGTCACCATTGATCATGGGGACGGTTACCTCACCCGTTACGCTCATTTGGAGAACACTCGTGTCTCCAAGGGACAGAAAGTCACCAAAGGACAAAAGATCGGTCAGGTGGGCATGTCCGGCAATTCGTTCGCCCCTCATCTTCACTATGAGGTTCTCAAGGACACTCTGCGGATGGATCCATTGAACTATCTGTTCGCGTCGGTTAGCCCCGATGACTACATGAGAATGCTTTTTCTGTCCGTCAACACCGGTCAGTCAATGGATTAACAATATTTAAGAATATTATAATGGAGAAATTGTACTATACCATCGGAGAGGTGGCCGATATTCTGGAGGAGAGCACTTCTCTGGTGAGATTCTGGTCGAATTCGTTTCCCAAGTACATCAAGCCGAAGAGAAACGCCAAAGGCAACCGCCTTTTCACGGCCGAGGATCTGGACTGTCTCAAGCAGATTCATCTCCTGGTCAAGGAGCAGGGTTTGACGTTGGAGGGTGCCGCGAAGAGGATGGCCGCTGACAGAAAGAAAGTTGATGGCCGCGTCAAAGTTCTGGACAGCCTGAAGGAAATCCGCAGGCAACTTGTTGAGGTCAAAAAATCCTTGTGAGCATGAAGGTGAAGGAAATTACCTCTGTCATAGAGGCTTTCGCTCCGTTGTCAATACAGGAGGACTGGGACAACAGTGGGCTGGTCATCGGTTCCCCGGAGCAGGACGTGCATGGCGTTCTTCTTGGGTTTGACTGCACGGCCGATCTTGTGGATGAGGCTGTTGAGCGCGGCGCGGACATGATTGTGACGCACCATCCCCTGATATTCGGAGGCCTGAAAAAAATCTCGCCGGAGGATCCGGTGGGGCTTGCCGTCCTGAAAGCGGCCGCTGCAGGAATCGCTGTCTATGCTGCCCACACCACCGCTGACAAGGTGCTGGCCGGCGTGAGCGGCGCGATGGCCAGACGGTTGGGACTCAATGATGTCCGGATACTCGACGAAGAGCAGGGAGGCTATGGGCTCGGTGCCGTGGGAAACCTTCCGAAGCCTATGGGCGGGGTTGAGTTCATTGAATATGTCAAGTCGGTGTTCGGATTGAAGTCGGCACGCTGCTCGCATGTCCCGGAAGTGCCTGTGCAAAGGGTGGCGATGTGTGGTGGCTCGGGCGGATCTTTGATTGGGAAAGCCCGCGGCGCTGGTGCCCAGGCCTACCTCTGCGGTGACATATCATATCATCATTTCTTCACCACTAAGGATTTTATGGTCATAGACATAGGCCATTTCGAAGGAGAAGTGGAGATTGTGGAAATATTATTTTCTCTGTTAAGGAAAAATTTTCCTAACTTTGCAATCTGTACCAGCGCGAGGCTGGAGACAAGTAATCCGGTATATTATTATTAGTCAGATAGCTATATGGCAACTAAAAAAATCAAGAAAGTAGAGACCCCGATAGACCAGAGGGAGACATTCGTCTCTCTCCAGAAGAATTTCGCTGACTCTGAAATCAGCGTCGAGGAAAAGCTTAAGACACTCTACGCCCTTCAGGAGGCGGACTCCGCGATTGACAAGATCATGCAGTTGCGTGGTGAACTTCCGTCTGAGGTCGAGGCTCTTGAGAACGAGATAACTGACCTGAAGGCCCGTCAGGCGCAGGATGCTGCGGTCATAGAGGCTTACAACCAGACGATTGCCGAGAACCGTCAGAACATCGTCGATTGCGATGCCCAGATCGACAAGTATCAGCAGCAGTTGAACGACATCTCCAACAGCCGTGAGTACGATTCGATCAACAAGGAGATCGAGAATCAGGGGCTTCTCCGTCAGATAGCCCAGAAGAACATCAATGACACCAAGGCAGCGATTGCCGAGAAAAAGGAGGACATCGAGTCGTTGAAGGATTACATCGCCGTAAGAAACGATGACCTGAAGGCCAAGAAAGAGGAACTCGCCACAATCGTTGAGTCCACTTCCAAGGACGAGAAGAAACTCAGGGCCGTCCGGGAGGAGTGCGCGAAGAAGATCGATCCGAGGACTATGAGCGCGTATGACCGCATCCGCGCCAGCGTGCACAATCATCTTGCTGTTGTGTCTGTTTACAACGGGGACTCATGCGGTGGGTGCTTCAACACGATCACCCCGCAGCGCCTCGTGGACATAGCGTCCAACAAGAAACTAGTCATCTGCGAGCATTGCGGCAGAATCATCGTCAATCCAGACTTTGAATAGACATACACTCAATTTAGGACCATATGCCTGACCAGACTGGAAAGACAACCAGAAAAAAGGCGAAGGCGGTCAATCTTGACACACTTGGGCTTGAGATGGGAAACAAACCGCCTCAAGCTCTTGAAGTCGAAGAGGCTGTCCTTGGAGCCATGCTGATCGAACCCTCATCCGTTGACACTGCGCTTGAGGAACTTACCGCTTCATGCTTCTATGATCCCCGCCACAGGATGATTTTCGAGGCCATGACGGCTCTGGTGAACGAGCACGTGTCTGTGGACATCGTGACAGTCAGCACGAAACTCCGTGAGAAGGGCAACCTTGAGGCTGTCGGTGGTCCTGTGGCATTGGCCGGACTGTCGGAGAAGGTCGGCGCCGCCGCCCATATTGAGTACTATGTCAGAATCCTCAAGCAGAAAAACATCCAGAGGGAACTGATCACGGCTTCCTACGAGATTCTGAGGGATTCCTATGACGATGCGGTGAAAGTTGACGACTTGATCGACGAGTCGCAGTCAAGAATCTATAATGCGATACAGAGCAGCGTCAAGAATGACATTCAGGAAATCGGCTCTGTGATCAACGAGGCGATGAGGGAGGTGGAGAAGAACCAGAACGCTTCCGGTGGGCTGAGCGGCGTTCCGTCTGGCTTCCCGACCTTGGATCGTGTCACCAGGGGGTGGCAGAAATCAGACCTGATTATCCTTGCGGCCCGTCCTTCGGTCGGAAAGACGGCGTTCGCCCTCAATCTGGCCAGGAACGCCGCTGTGGACTATCACATGCCGGTGGCCGTGTTCTCCTTGGAGATGTCGGCCTTGCAACTCGTTATGAGGCTTATGACGACCGAGTCGGGTCTGTCGGCTGACAAACTCAAGGGTGGAACCAAACTGGATCCTTGGGACTGGCAGCAGCTTGAGACCAGACTGGCGAATCTGTCAAAGGCTCCGCTGTACATCGACGACACTCCGAGCATTCCTCTGATGGAGTTCAGAACCAAGATAAAGAGGCTGGTCAAGGCGAAGGATGTCCGCCTCGTGATTGTCGATTACCTACAGTTGATGCAGGGACCGGCCGAACTTCGCGGAATGCGTGAGCAGGAGGTTGCTGCCATTTCACGAACACTGAAGGCGACGGCTAAGGAACTGAACGTTCCGATCATCGCCTTGTCCCAGTTGTCCCGAGACGCTGTCAAGAGGACCGGAGGAAGCGGAAAGCCGCAGTTGAGTGACCTCCGTGAGTCCGGATCAATTGAGCAGGACGCGGACATGGTGATATTCATTCATCGTCCTGATTATGTCGGGCTTGGAGAGACTCCAGACGGGAAAGAAACCACACAGATAATCATTGCCAAGCACCGTAACGGTGAGGTGTGCGACATCGATATGCTCTTCAAGGCTGAGCAAGTCCGCTTTGTCGAGCCGGGAGACACTCTGGCCGCCAGGGCGGAGGAGATGGACGGCACGGAGTCCGCTATGAACTCGGCGATGAACAACGAGTTTGACAATAACACTGAATTCTGATGAAGTTGACAAGAATCTTCGGCTCTTTGGCCGCCATTCTCATTATCTCGTCCGTGACGGCTTTTGCCGGCGGTGAGAGGAAGTGCATCCCGGTAAAGAAACTTGACGAGGAGAATCTGGCGTTTAAGGGTGGCGAGAAACTTGTTTTCACTCTGCATTATAAATGGGGTATCATCAATGCGGATGTCGCCCAGGCTACTCTGAAGGTTGACACTACAATCCTGAATGGCAGGAAGGTCTTTCACGCGTCACTTTCAGGAAAAACACAGAAGTTCTACGAGAAGTTCTTCCGGGTGAAGGAGGATCTGGATTCATGGTTCACCCGTGATGGGCTTGAGCCGATGAAGTTCACCAGGTTCGCAAGGGAAGGCAAATATACGTGCTCCAATCTATATTCATATGTCCACACGCCTGGAAACCAGCACATCAGCGCGGCTTTGAGCAATTCCCGCAAGGGTGAGTTCTCGGCTACCCTTCCGCTGGACAAATGCACGTATGACATTCCTTTGATGTATTATGTGCTTCGCAACATTGATGTCTCGAAGCTTCAGGAAGGAAATGACTATCCGATGACGTTTGCCGTTGACGATGATGTCTACACTCTTCATTTCAGGTATTTGGGCAAGGACAACAGGAATATTGACGGAATAGGGACAGTCAGGTGCCTCAAATTCAGTTTTGAGGTGGTCTCCGGAGAGGTGTTCTCCGGTGACTCTGATCTTTTCGTATGGTTTTCAGATGACGAGAACCGGATTCCGGTCTGGTTCTCCGCCCCGCTGAGGGTTGGCCAGGTTCAAGGACGTCTGAGGAGTTACTCTGAACTCAAGAATCCTTTTTCCTCAATGATTGAATAGGATGGCAGCCGGAGAAGTCTCACATAAAGGCAAAGTGGTGTCGGTCGGGGAAGACAAGGTGTCTGTCCAGATCATCTCCGAATCCGCATGTTCGGCCTGTCACGCCGCCGGTCTCTGCGGTGCGGCGGAATCCCGGAAGAAGATTGTGGAAGTCCCGGTCTATGCCGGACAGACATATTCAGTAGGCCAGGAGGTCGAGGTCTGCCTTGCAAGGAAGATGGGGCTGAAGGCTGTCCTGCTCTCTTATGTGATTCCTTTGATGATATTACTGATTTTAGTGTTATCTTTGTCATCGATTGGACTCGGTGAGCTGGCCTCCGGGCTTGTTTCGATCGGGGGGATCGCGGTGTATTACCTCATACTCTACCTCTGCAGGAACCGCCTTGCGGAAGGGTATGTGTTTTATATTCGGAAATAACTAATTAATTAGCTTTTATTTGGCTTTATGACAACAACAATCATCTGGACCATCGCAGTCATCACGGGGCTTGGCCTCCTGCTGGCGTTGGCCCTTTACCTTGTCGCGCAGCGGTTCAAGGTAGAGGAAGATCCGCGCATCGAGGAGGTTGAAAAGGCTATGCCCGGCGCGAACTGCGGAGGTTGTGGTTTCGCCGGCTGCCACGCGTTCGCGGAGGCTGCGGTGAAGGCCCCGAATCTGGACAACAATTTCTGCCCTGTCGGAGGCAATGAGACAATGAAGAAGGTTGCCGCGATCCTTGGCTACGAGGTCAAGGAAAAGGCACCGATGGTGGCTGTGGTGCGCTGCGGTGGCACCTGCGCCGCCAGACCAAGGATCAATGAATATGACGGTACGGCCTCCTGCAAAGTCAAGGCCGCCCTTTACGCCGGCGACACCGGATGCGCTTTCGGTTGTCTCGGTTGTGGGGATTGCGTTGCCGCCTGTCAGTTCGGAGCCTTGTCGATGAATCCTGAGACAGGTCTCCCTGTTGTGGATCAGGAAAAATGTACGGCTTGCGGCTCTTGCGTCAAGGCCTGTCCTAAGTCCATCATCGAGTTGAGGGCCAAAGGACCTCGCGGAATGAGGGTTTATGTGTCTTGTGTCAACAAGGACAAAGGACCGGCCGTGAAGAAGGCATGCTCCGCCGGCTGCATAGGTTGCGGAATCTGCGCCAAGACCTGTACCCACGACGCCATCACTGTCGAGAACAATGTCGCTTACATCGATTTCGCGAAGTGCAAGCTTTGCCGTGAGTGCGAGGCAATGTGTCCTACAGGAGCGATCATCGGGGTGAACTTCCCTAAGCCGCTGGACAAGGATGCCGTCAAGGCTCGTGTCCAGGAGCGCCAGAAAAAGGCAAGAGAGGCCGCCGCCGCGGCCGCTGCCGTAACGAAGGAGGAACAGAACAATGGCTAACAGAACATTCTCTATCGGAGGCGTTCATCCGAATGACGCCAAGATATCGCGCGACTGCGCCATAGAGGCTCTACCGCTGCCAGGGGCCGTGTATATTTCCCTTGCCCAGCACATCGGAGCGCCGGCCAAGCCGGTTGTCGCTGTGGGTGACAAGGTTAAGGTCGGCCAGCCGATCGCCGAGCCGGGCGGATTCGTGTCCGCATTCATCCACTCTTCCGTTTCCGGAACAGTGAAGTCCATCGGCCCGCGCAAGGATCTTGCCGGCAACGTCCAGACCTACGTCGAGATCGCCGTTGAAGGTGACGAGTGGGCTGAGGGCATCGACCGTTCAGAAACCCTTGTGACAGACATCCCTGAGGACGGAAAGGCAATCATCGAGAAGATTCGTCTTGGCGGAGTTGTCGGACTCGGTGGAGCGACGTTCCCTACTCACGTGAAACTGACCCCGCCTCCCGGAAAGAAGTGCGAGATGCTGATCATCAACGGCTGCGAGTGCGAGCCATACCTTACGTCCGACTTCCGTACGCTCCTTGAGAAAGGGGAGCAGGTCGTTGTGGGCACGGCTCTCATAAAGCAGGCCCTTGGTGTCGCCGACGCGACCATCGCCATCGAGGACAACAAGCCGGAGGCGATCGAGCATATTCAGAAAGTTCTTGCGGAATTGAAAGGCAAGTCTTCCAAGTACGATGGCATCGTGGTCCTTCCGCTTATGAAGAAATATCCGGAAGGTGGTGAGAAGCAGTTGATTGACGCTGTGATGCACCGTCAGGTGAAGTCCGGCGGACTGCCAATCGATGTAGGTGCTGTCGTCCAGAACGTCGCGACGGCTCTTGCCGTCTATGACGCAGTGCAGAAGAACAAGCCGTTGATTGACAACTCCGTGACCGTGACCGGTGAGTGCTTCCCTAAGCAGGCCAATTTGCTTGTCAGGGTCGGGACTCCGCTCCGTTACATCATCGACTACCTCGGAGGCGTTCCTGAGAATGCCGCCAAGATCATCAGCGGCGGCCCTATGATGGGCAAGGCGATCGCCAATCTCGACGCCGCCACCCTCAAGGGGACCGGGGCTCTGCTCTTCCTCACCGAGGAACAGACAAAGAGACATCCGGAAGGACATTGCATCCGTTGCGGAAAATGCGCTGACGTCTGCCCAATGGGACTTGAACCGTTCCTGCTCTACCGTCTCGCCAAGGCCGGGAACACGGACGAGCTTGAGGCCAACGCCGTTCAGGACTGCATCCAATGCGGATGCTGTCTTTACACCTGTCCTTCCTACATCCCGCTGTTGGACATCATAAGCATGGCGAGAGGTCAGGTCATGGGAATAATGAGGTCTCGCGCCGCTGCCGCCAAGGCCGCAGCAGAAGCCGCAAAATCAAAAACTGTTTAAGAATATGGAAAGATTGTTGGTTTCACCGTCTCCGCACCTCCATTCCAAGACCACCACACCGGTCCTGATGAGAGATGTCGTGATCGCCTTGATTCCGGCTGTTTTGGTTTCTGTCGTGTTCTACGGCCTTGCCGAACTGCTGGTTCTGGCTGTCAGCGTCATCTCCTGCGTGGCGCTGGAGTATTTGATCACTAAATATCTGCTTAAGGCTCCGTCCACTGTTGGTGACTGGTCAGCCGCCGTTACAGGCATCCTGCTGGCGCTCAACCTGCCCGCTTCGACACCTTGGTGGGTCGTGTTCATCGGAGCGCTGGTCGCCATCGGAGTCGCGAAGATGACTTTCGGCGGTCTCGGACAGAATGTCTTCAACCCGGCTCTCGTGGGCCGTGTGTTCCTGCTCATCTCGTTCCCTACCTACATGACCAACTGGACGATCCCAGGAGGCCTTTTCGGGGCGGACGCAATTTCGGGGGCGACTCCTCTCGGTATTATCAACGAGGGCTTGATGAAAGGACTTTCCGCTTCGGATCTAATCGCCCAGAATGGCTTCTCAGCGTCCCAGATGCTTTTCGCCAACATCGGCGGATCCGCCGGAGAGGCAAGCGCCATCGCCGTTCTTATCGGCTTCATCTACCTGCTTGTCCGCAAGGTCATCAAGCCTTGGATCACTCTTTCCATCCTTGGAACAGTGGCCGCAGTCTCATGTATCTTCTGGCTTGCTGATCCGACTCAGTTCACCGACCCTGCCTTCAACCTCCTCACCGGTGGTCTTCTCCTCGGTTCATGCTTCATGGCGACCGACTATGTGACCTCGCCGATGAGCACGAAGGGTGGCATCATCTTCGGCGTAGGAATCGGTTTCATCACGTTGATGATCAGATATTTCGGCTCGTATCCGGAGGGTGTCAGCTTCGCTATTCTCATCATGAACTCAGTGGTTCCGCTTCTCAACAAGTGGTTTCATCAGAAAAAATACGGGAGGGCATAGATCATGGCTGTAAAATCAAATCTCACCACAATGGTGGTCTGCCTGACAATTGTCAGCCTTGTCTGCTCCGCTCTTCTGGGTGGAATGTACGCCTTGACCGCCGAACCGATCGCAAAGGCGAACGCTGACATCCTCAAGGCTTCCATCGGAGCCGTGCTTCCGGAAGGGGGCGAACTCTCCGAGGCCAAACCTGTCGAAGTCGGCGGACAGGCTTCTGAATATTATGTCAGCACCAAGGACGGCGCTCCTGTGGCCTACGCCGTGAAGTCCACGACTGTGGGTTTCGGCGGCCCGCTTGTCCTGATGGTCGGCATCACCGCCGACGGAGTGGTTTACAACACATCCGTCCTGTCCCACAACGAGACCCCAGGGCTTGGAGCCAAGTGCAACACCGATGAGAAGTTCATGAACCAGTTCAAGGGCTTTGATCCTTCTTCCAAGACTTTGACAGTTAAGAAAGATGGTGGCGACGTGGATGCCATCACGGCCTCCACGATCACCTCCAGGGCTTATGCGCTGGCCATTGACAACGCCGTGAAGGCTTTCAAATCAATCAAAGGAGAATAGGCTATGAGCAGCAATAAACTGAATATTTTCACAAAAGGTTTCCTGAAGGAAAACCCTACATTTGTACTGCTTCTGGGTATGTGCCCTACGTTGGCGACCACAACTTCGGCCATCAACGGCCTCAGCATGGGTCTTGCCACGCTTTTCGTCCTGGTGCTTTCGAACATCGCCATCTCGGCGATCGCCCCTGTGGTTCCAGACAAGGTGCATATTCCTGTCTACATTGTGGTCATCGCCACGTTTGTGACGATCCTCCAGTTCGCCATGCAGGCCTACACACCGGCGATGTACGCCACCCTCGGTCTGTTCATTCCGTTGATTGTGGTGAACTGCATCGTCCTCGGACGCGCCGAGGCGTTCGCCAACAAGAACGGCATCCTCGACTCCGCCCTTGACGGACTTGGAATCGGCTGCGGCTTCACACTCTCCCTGACAGCCATCGGAATTGTCCGCGAGATCCTGGGAAGCGGATCGGTCTTCGGCCTCAAGTTGATCTCCGGCGACGGAATCCTTGTGTTCGTGATGGCTCCGGGAGCGTTCCTCGCCCTTGGTTACCTTATGGTATTGTTCAACAAAATCGCTAAAAAGAACTAAGCCATGGAATATTTTCTCATAATAATCTCGGCGATATTCGTCAATAACATCATGCTCGCCCAGTTCCTGGGCACATGTCCGTTCCTGGGTGTCTCCAACAAGATCTCCACGGCGACCGGTATGGCCGGAGCGGTGTGCTTTGTGATCACCCTCGCGACTTTGGTGACTTATCTGATCAATCAGTATCTTCTGGAAGCCTTAGGACTCCAGTTCCTTCAGACCATCGCGTTCATCCTCGTGATCGCCGCTCTCGTGCAGATGGTCGAGATCGTGCTGAAGAAGATCAGTCCGTCCCTTTATCAGGCTCTTGGAATATTCCTTCCTCTGATCACCACGAACTGCGCTGTGCTCGGTGTGGCTCTCAACGTGGTCACAAAGGAGTTCGCATTCGGTGGCCCGGCGCATATGCTGAACCTCGGTGAGTCCGTTGTGTATGCCTTCGCCACCGCCGTCGGCTACGGAATGGCCCTCGTTCTGTTCGCCGGCCTTCGCGAGCACCTCGACTTGAATGATGTTCCTAAGCCATTCAAAGGCATTC
Source organism: Bacteroidales bacterium UBA1077 (assembly GCA_002314195.1). Lineage (GTDB taxonomy): Bacteria > Bacteroidota > Bacteroidia > Bacteroidales > UBA932 > Cryptobacteroides. The sequence goes on from DCCQ01000091.1 coordinate 21,219, forward strand.
CGATAGCCCTCATCACCGCTGGAATCCTCGCCATGGCGTTCATGGGATTCTCCGGTTTAGTATAATTTTTGTTGAATTAGGTGGCCTATACATTGGTTAAACTAATTTTTTATGATTATGAAGAAGGCATTATTGGCTCTCGCAGTTCTTATCGGCTCAGCGGCAATCGCGTTCGCCCAGCCTAAATCACTCGGAGGACGTCTCGGTAACTACGGCATCGACATCAGCTTCGAAAATTATGTTTTCGGAGGTCCAGACTTTCTCGAATTTGGCTTGGGACTTGACAATGGTTTCAGCACAAGTGACTTCCATGTAGATGGAATTTACAACTTCATGATTGTCCAGCCAGATTGGACACCACAAGGCAAATGGGGGTTCTATGCCGGCCCTGGAGCTAGTTTTGCCGTATGGGATAACAATAATGACGAGAAGACGGTTTACGCAGGCTTTGTCGGTAACGTAGGACTTGAGTACACCTTTTGGTTTCCACTCCAACTCTCAATAGATTTCCGCCCGAGGCTGATGTTTGGTGATGGAGGACTTAGGGGTGATGGACCGTTCTCTTTGGGCATCGGAGTCCGCTACGCATTTTAGTTTTCGGAATCGATTTTTGATAAAGTGAGGATTTCTTAGCGGGGAATCCTCACTTTATTCATTATTTGGGTAATATTTAGGTATCTTTGCATTCTGAATCAAAACGTCAAAACGGATAGAAGATGAGTCAGAAATTCCCGCTCGGCATGAAATGGGCTGAGGATGTGATATTCAAGGATAAGAAAATCGCATTGGCCGACCTTCCTATGGATGAGGTTGAGGCCAGCTACAGGTTCTTGGAAGAATTTGCCGCTGAGAAGGTGATTTACGGAATCAACACCGGGTTCGGCCCTATGGCTCAGTGGAGGGTGGATGACAAGTATCTTAAAGACCTTCAGTACAATATCATCAGAAGCCATTCCACGGGAGCCGGACAGCCTCTGGATGACATTTATGTCAAGGCGGCGATGATAGCCCGTCTGGGAACTTTCCTTCAGGCCCGTTCGGGTGTACATCCGGATTTGATCAAGTTGTTGGTGGAGATGATCGACAGGAACATATTCCCGTTCATTCCTCAGCATGGAAGTGTCGGGGCGAGCGGGGACTTGGTTCAGCTTGCCCACATGGCGCTTTGCATGATTGGGGAGGGAAAGGTTCATTACAAAGGAGAATGGCATCCGTCCGCTGATGTTCTGAAAGAGAATGGTCTGAAGCCGTTCAAGATTCACATCCGCGAAGGATTGTCTATCTCCAACGGCACTTCTTTCATGACAGGAATCGGTGTGGTCAACCAGATTTATGCGGACAGGCTTCTGGACTGGGCTACGCTGGCTTCCGTGATGATGAACGAGATCGCCTCGTCATTCGACGACCTGATGTCAGAGGAATTGAACGAGGTGCGCCGCCACGAAGGGCAGCAGGTGATTGCCGCCAGGATGAGGGCTCTTTCGGAGGGGAGTGGCTGTCTGCATAAGCGCGAGCACGACCTCTACGACAACGGCCACGCCTCTGACCGTACTTTTGACCATAAGGTTCAGGCCTACTATTCGTTGAGATGTACTCCGCAGATCCTAGGCCCTGTCTATGAGACGTTCGCCAATGCCCGCAGGGTGCTTGAGGAGGAACTGAATTCCGCCTGTGACAACCCGATTGTGGATCATGTGGCGAAGAATGTCTTCCACGGCGGCAATTTCCACGGGGACTACATCTCGTTGGAGGAGGACAAGGTGAAGATCGCCACGGTAAGGATGGCCATGACGGCCGAGCGTCAGCTCAACTACCTGTTCCATGACCGCATCAACGGAATTCTTCCGCCGTTCCTGAATATGGGAACGCTCGGACTGAACTACGGAATGCAGGCATGTCAGTTCACGGCCACTTCAACAACAGCAGAATGTCAGACCCTCGCTATGCCGAATTACGTCCACAGCATTCCGAACAACAACGACAACCAGGACATTGTGAGCATGGGAACCAACACGGCTCTGCTTACCAAGCGTGTCATCGACAACACCTATCAGGTATTCGCTATCCATTACATCGCTTTGGCTCAGGCTGTTGACTGTCTCGGAATCGCAGGCGGACTTGCCCCGGCTTCCAGAAAGGTCTATGATGATGTCCGTGCGATAATCCCTAAGTTCGTGGAGGACAATCCGTTCTACGAACAGATAGCGGCCGTGGAATTATATCTGAGAAATAACCCGTTAAATCTCAAATAGATGGAACTGTTTCCTGAACTCGAAAAGAGATACACCAAAGACCAATACACCGCGCGAGAGGCGCAGCGGATGGCTGAGTTCATCGCTTTCGGTCCGATAGTCTTCCAGGCTTCACGTCTGATGTTGAAATACGGAATCCTGGATCTTCTGCGCGACCATCGCGAAGGCTTGACGCAGAAGGAGATCATTGACGCTTCCGGAATCTCTGAATATGCCGTCAAGTGTCTTCTGGAAGCTGGCCTCTGCATTGGTACTGTGCTGGTTGACACCGAGACAGACCGATTCACAATCTCCAAGGTAGGCTGGTTTTTGCTTACGGATGAGGCCACGAAGGTCAACATGGACTTCAACAACGATGTCAACTACGAGGGCTTCTTTCATCTGGATGAGTCCTTCAGGGAGCATCGCCCTGCCGGCCTGAAATGTCTGGGAGATTGGAACACGATTTACGAAGGCCTTTCCACCCTTCCAGAGCCGGCCCGGACAAGCTGGTTCGCGTTTGATCATTTCTATTCAAACAATTCTTTCGAGGAGGCTCTGAAGATAATATTCGACCGTCCTGTGAAGAATCTGCTTGATGTCGGCGGAAACACCGGAAAATGGGCTCTTCAGTGCGTTGGCCATGATCCTGACATTCAGGTCACTATCTTTGACCTGCCTCAGCAGATCGGGTTGATGAGGAAAGAGACTGCCGGCAGGCCGGGGGCGGAGAGGATCCACGGCTGTGGAGGCAACCTGCTTGATCCGGAGACCAGATTCCCTGAGGATAAAGAATATGATGTCATCTGGATGAGCCAGTTTCTGGACTGTTTCTCCGAGGATGAGATCTTGAGCATTCTGCGCAGGGCGGCGGAGATTCTCCGTCCCGGAGCGAGACTCTGCATCATGGAACTCCTTTGGAACAGACAACGTTTTGAGCCGGCGGCCTTTTGCTTGACTATGACCAGCCTGTATTTCACTGCGATGGCCAACGGCAACAGCAAGATGTACTATTCCGAGGATCTGACGAGGCTGATAGAGAAAGCCGGCATGAGAGTCGAGAAAATCATCGACGGCATAGGCCAAGGTCATAACATATTGATTTGCGTTAAAGAATAACAACAAAATAATGAGTAAGGAAGAAATAATCACCAAGGTCAACGGATTCCTCGTTGACGAGTTTGAGATCGATGCGGCGCTTTTGAACGACAATGCCGCCCTCAAAAAGGATCTGGGCATCGACAGTCTTGACATTGTGGACATCATAGTCTTGATAGACAAGGAATTCGGTGTCAAGGTCAAGTCAGAGGAACTCGGCAGGCTCACCACATTGGGCAGCCTTTACGATTTCATTGAGGAAAAGATAGCTTAGGAATATAACCACGCTCCAACCTGATGGGCGCTTATAGGAGTGAATATGTCCGAGAGCGGAGAAAGGCAGTGGCAGGGCACGACTGACGGGACTTCGTGGATGCACAGGTCTCTGATCGGGATGATGAAGGTCATTCCGCTGTGGTTCTTTTACCTGCTGATGAGCCTTGTGATTCCGTTCTACATGATATTCAATCATAAAGGGTATATTTCCAATTACCACTACTTCCGCCGCAGGCAAAGTTTCGGACCTCTGGAATCTTTCCTTCATGTGCTCGCATGCCACTGGATGTTCGGAACTGTCATAATGGACAGATTCGCGTCATATTCAGGAAAGAAATTCAAGGTGGAAGTTCCGCAGATGCCGATGTATGAGGAACTTTGCTCAGAAAAGAGTGGCTTTCTGCAACTGAGCTCGCACATAGGCAACGATGAACTGGCCGGCTATGAACTGAGGCCTCCCAAGAAGATGAACGCATTGGTGTTCGGCGGGGAGGGCGAGGCTCTGACAGAGAACCGGGAAAGGATTCTTGGCGGAAACAATGTCCGCCTGGTGAGCATTTCAGAGGATATGTCCCATCTCGTGATCCTGAACAACGCCTTGGCTGACGGTGAGATTGTGAATATTCACGGAGACAGGGTCTTCGGGTCGAACCGCACAGTCCGCTGCGTGGTTCTTGGGGCTGAGGCAGAACTTCCTTTGGGACCGTTTCTGCTGGCATCCATGAGAGATGTCCCGGCGGTTTCGGTCTTTGTGATGAAGGCCGGGCTTAGAAAGTACCGTGTGCATCTGTTCCGCCCGGACGAAGGTCTGGAAGGCTTGGATGTGAGGGAAAAGGCCGAGGCGATGGCGAAAGCCTACGCCGGTGAAGTTACGAAGATTCTGAGGCTCTACCCAGACCAATGGTTCAACTTTTATGAGTTCTGGAAAAATGACTGAGGAGGATTTGAAAACTTTTGACTTTGCATCGGTGGATATCACGGAACTTCTGCCCCAGCGGAAGCCTTTTGTCATGATTTCCAGTTTGTTGTCATGCTCTTACCAGAGGACTGTGACACGTTTTCTGATCCATGAGGACAATGTTTTCGTGGAGGACGGGAAACTTGTACCTGAAGGACTTGTGGAGAACATCGCCCAGACCTGCGCTGCAAGAATCGGCTTTATCAACAAGTATTTGCTCCACAAACCGGTCAGCGTGGGCTATGTCTGCGCACTCAAGGATTTCAAGGTTCTGGAGACTCCGATAGCCGGAGAAGCCATCAAGACGGAAATTAACCTCAAAGGGGAATTCGGAACTATGCTGATGGTGGATGCAAAGACAAAATCAGGCGGAAATATGATAGCGGAAGGCTCGATGGTCATCGCCTTGGACGAAACCAAGCCGGTCGGCGGACATAAGGCCGTGGTCAAGGTTTCTGACAACATAATCTCCCCGTTAGGAACGACCACGGATGAGAATTATGCGAAGGTGAAGGCCGGAGAGTCGGCGCTGAGGCTTTACGAATCCTCGAAAGATCTTCCGGAGCCATTCTTCGCATCGCTGATGGATGAAGAGTCTTTGGCTGATGAATATGCCGGGATGGATTCGTCGGCAAGGATCGGCGGACAAACTGGGCTGGGCGGTCTTACACGTTTTGAGAAGCATATGATTCTCTCTGTGTCAAAGGCTTTGAAAGGAACCGGAATTAATCCGGCTTCCGATGACGTGCTGTTTGTGATTTCTTCCACGAAAGGTAATGTCGAGTTGCTGGACAGCGGGGCAGAGCCTTGCGGCGGAGATCCGGCCGAGAGGGAAAGACTCGGAAACTCAGCAGAGACAATCGCCCGATTCTTCGGAAACAAGAACACACCTATCGTGGTGTCAAACGCTTGCATCTCAGGACTTTGCGCCCAGATCGCCGCGATGAGGCAACTCAAGGCCGGAAAATTCGACACGGTGATCGTGACCGGATCAGATGTCCAGTCCCGTTTCATCATTTCCGGATTTCAGTCTTTCAAGGCGTTGTCGCAGGAGGCCTGCAGACCGTTCGACGCGCAGAGAAAGGGCTTGAATCTCGGAGAGGCCGCCGCCACGATCATATTCAAGTACAAGACTCCTGAACCTGATGATTGGGTGCTGCTCCGTGGGGCGATCCGCAATGACGCGAACCACATTTCAGGCCCGTCCAGAACCGGAGAGGGAAGTTTCAGGGCAATCAAGGCTGCCCTTGGTGATGTCAATCCTAGGTCTCTTGCCCTTGTTTCGGTACACGGCACTTCGACCGCCTACAATGACGAGATGGAGTCGATTGCTTTGACCAGAGCCGGATTGCAGAACGTGCCTGTGAACAGCCTGAAAGGCTATTTCGGCCACACGATGGGAGCGGCGGGAATCCTTGAGACCATCCTTTCCATGGCTTCCATAGATGACGGAACCGTGCTCGGGACACGTGGATATTCAGAATGTGGGGTTTCTTGTCCGTTGGACATCTCGCCGGAACCGAGAAAGACGACGAAGCGGGCGTTCGCCAAGCTGCTGTCTGGGTTCGGAGGCTGCAATGCCGCCGCCATATTCATGAAAGGTGATCTCTTTTTGGAAGGAGGTGAAAGATGAAAGTCAAGGCTCATGTCCTGATCACTCCGGAGAAAGTGGTCGTTGGCGAAAAAATACTTATCTTTGGCTCCACTGGGGCGGACCTTCTGGTGGAGATTTACCGGCAGAAGGTTGGGGACTATCCCAAGTTCTTCAAAATGGATCCTTTGGCGCGTTTGGGATTTGTGGCAACGGAACTGCTTCTGGGTGAAGAGAATCCGAGAAGGACTGATTGTGAGGACAGGGCTGTGGTCCTGTTTAACCGGAGCGCCTCCCTTGCGGATGACTCCGAGTACCAGAAAACAATAGGGAAAGATGGCTTCTTTCCCAGCCCGGCGGTGTTCGTCTACACGCTTCCGAACATTGTGACGGGGGAGATTGCCATACGGAACAAGTACTACGGAGAGACTTCCTTTTATGTGCTTGAGAACAAGAATGAGGCAGTTATGAAAGAGGTTGTGGAACAAGCGTTTCAGGATCCGGTGACGGAATCAGCGATTGCCGGCTGGCTGGAATGCTCTGACCCCGGACATTTTGAGGCTGAATTATATTTAATCGAGAAATAATATGGATGCACTTATCAACGAATTGAAGACAAAGATCATAGAGGCTTTGAAACTGGACGGCGTCACGTCGGAGGACATCGACGCTGACGCACCTCTTTTTGGAGAGGGCCTTGGTCTTGATTCCATTGATGCTCTGGAACTTATGCTGCTTTTGGAGAAAAACTACGGAATAAAGCTGAAGAACCCTGCCGAGGGCAAGGAGGTCTTCAAGTCAGTAAGAACGATGGCCGAGTACATCAAGGCTAACCAGTCGAAGTAAGTGTCCGGGAGAATCGTCATAACAGGATCTGGAATCATCTCTGCCATCGGGGTGGGGAAGGAGGAGACATTGCGTTCCCTTGCCGCCCGCAGAAGCGGCGTCGGGAGCCTCAGACATCTTCAGACCGCTCACTCTGGCCTTCCTTGCGGGGAGGTGAATATGTCCGACTGGGAACTCAAGAACGCTCTCGGGCTTCCTTTAGGCAGGATTGTCCCTCGGACAACATTGTTTGGAATCATGGCAGTCAAAGAGGCAATGGAGGAGGCCGGAGTCAAAGGTTTGGAGCGTTCGGCCTTGATCTCGGGAAC
>DCCQ01000061.1 GCA_002314195.1 Bacteroidales bacterium UBA1077
GTCAGTTTCTGGTTGACCTTGTTTCCGGCGGCGGTAAACAAAGCCTCTGTGTAGGACGGAGTTGTCTTTCCGTCATCCTTGACAGTCCCGGAGAGGATGACATTGCTGAACTTCGATTCGCCCTTTACGAAGGAACTGATTGTTGGCTCTGTCTCAAGTGTCAGAGGGTTCGGTTTTCCAGAGACGAGAGTGTTTGAGAAGCTTGCGTGGGTTCCAGCGCGGAGACGGATTCCTCTTTTGGTCTCGGAACTGTTGTTGCCGATAAGCGTGACGTGGTTCAGGGTCGGATTGGAGACCGGAGCCGCATCGATTGCCTTGCCGTTGTTGTCACATTCGAAAAGACAGTCGCATGACGGGTCAGTCTGGTAGGCGACGAGCCATTCTCCCTTTCCGTTCCAACCCTCTGTCCAGTCGAAACTGTCATCGGTGCAGTCAACGACCACGCAATGATCCACATTCACGCTTCCACCGAAGAATTCGATTCCGTCATCAGAACCCTTATAGCACTGGATGTAGGAGATGGAAGTACCGTTTCCGACTCCGTAGAGGGACAGCCCGTTAGCCTCATGCTCAGAGTCGAGGGCGTAGCCGGAATATTCAATCCTGATGTATTTCAGCGTGCCGGAGTTGTCGTTCTCCACACTTCCACCGTATGGCGCGTTACCAATCTCTGATGTGTTGCCGGTTCCGGCATTGGAATGGGCGCGTCCGCAGATGTGGATTCCGCCCCACGCACCGTTCTCCTTTCTTTCCGCTGTAAGGACAATCGGGCTGTCCTTGCTTCCCACAGCGTTTATCTTAGCTCCTTGCTCGATAAGGATGTAGTTGATCTCCCCGTTGTCCTTGGCGATGAGTGTCACGCCTTTCTCGATGGTGAGAGTGGCCGGAGCCTTTACCTGAAGGCTTCCGGTAAGATAGTATGTCTTTCCGGCCCCAAGCTTGAGGTCTGATGTGACATATCCTTTCAGTTCATTGGTTTCAGACTCTTCGTTCTTGTTGTCCTGATCCTTCTGACAGGCGGTCAATGCCGCTGCGGCGATGATTGCGGCCGCGAATGCTTTAAGATTAATACACTTCATATAGCTTAATGATTAAGGTAATGATATTCAGTGATGTCTAAAAATTGTAGGTGATTCCGAGGTCTGCTCCCGTTCCGAGTCTCCAGCCTTCTGCGTCCACTGTGCGGCCCGCGGCGGGAATCTCTTGTGTGAACCTCACTGAAGAGTTCAGGAGGTTTTTGAGTCCCAATCTTACAGTAAGATTCTGGTTGATCTTGCAGGTTCCGGAGAAGTCAAGGCTATGGAACGGCATCTGCTTCTCGTCTCCAAGGCCGAGGATTCCGACTGCATGGATTCTCGGTCCCTGCACGCTGTAGATCAGGGCGAGACCAAGCGTCTTGCCATCCCGGAGTTCAGGAGTGTAGCTGATGTCAGCGTTGAAAAGGTAAGGAGAGGCTCCTTGGAGCGTTCTCTCCTTGTTGGTGTAGGCACCGCTTTCCGGAAGTTTCACGTTTGTGAATATGTAGGATGCGTTGCCGCTGATGGTCAGGTCGTTGATGATCTCCTTGCGGAACTCGGCCTCGATTCCGGCAGCCAAACCGTTGTCAGCATTTTGGAAAGTCTGCTCCAAAGCTCCACCGGAGAGTCTTTGAGTGCGCTCTATGGGATGGTCAAGGTACTTGAAGTAACCTGTCACGGTGAACATGTCGTTGGATTTGTCCGCGAAGAATTCGTACTTCAGGTCAACATTCCAGTTGTAACCGTTTTCCAAAGTCTCATTGCCTCGCAGTTGTGTTCCACCGAAACTCTCCTGATAGAGGAAAGGCGCCATCTCTATGAACGACGGACGGGTGATAGTCCGTGAGAGAGCCAGCCTTACCGCTGATTGCCCGTTCACTGAGTATTTAAGATTCACAGCCGGGAACAGGTCGAAAGCCTTCAGGTTACGCTTTCTGTCCTCCACATCGTCGTTATACCTGACTCCCTGGTCAGAGGCCTCGGCTCTCAGTCCGGTGTTAAGGAACCATCTCTCTCCAAACTTGAGGTCAGCCTCGGCAAAGGCGGCCATGATTCTGTTGGAGGCGTCATAACTGTCGCGCTTGTGACGTTTCCTGTCGATTCCGACAAGTCCGGACTCTATGTTTGCGTCGTTCAGGAACTGATCCATGTCTCCGATGTCACTGATGGCGCCGGCGAGTTTTTTTACGTTGTAATAGAAGCGGGTTGTACTGAAATCCCTGCTCTTGTCCTTGGCGCTGAGTCCGAATCGAACCTTCTTGTCCTCGTCAATGGCGTGAGAGACCCGTACATCCGCGACGACTTCATCCTCCGAGAGTTTGCCGAAATATCTTTGCGTCTCCTGCTGGTTCAGGTTGAAGAAACTGAGTGCCCCGTCGCTTCCTCGGCTGAACATCACCTGCCTTCTGTCAGGCTCGTCGCTGGATGTACCGCTGTACGATACTCCCCAGTCCAGATCCCATTTGCCGTCGGCAAGCGAGTGCCTTCCTGTCAGCTGCAGATTCCTCAGGGCATAGAAATGGCTGACTGAGTTGCTTCCTACAAGATCGTAGGTTTCAAGGTGGTCCAAAAGAGAGCGCCTCTGGTAACTTGACGTTGCATTTCTGGCGAAGAAGAATGTCAAGCCGATCGAACTTGGCTTCTTGAAGGAATATTCAAGGTCCACTAGTGCCGCCAAATCCAGTTTTGAGGTGTATGAGTCATAGACACTTTCCGTTGCCGCAAGCCCCTCTGAACTGGCCTCGTAGGTCCGGTAATAGGCATCATTCAATGTTTCGTTTCCTGAGTGGATGCTGGCGCTGGCGAGCAGTCCGAGTTCTCCACTGCGGGTCTTCCAATTTTTCCCGAAGCCCACACCTCCGTCCAAGTCAGGAAGAGCCGTGCCGTCGTTCACTTGGAAACCAGTGTCGAACAGGGATCTGTTTTTTGAATATTCCTTGAACTCCGGATAATCGGAAACTCCTGCCGCCTTGCCAAGCTTCGGGGTGACGAACAAGGACTTGCGGTCCATCTGGCTGAAGTCATCGAACAACGTCCCGAACCAGCCTCCAGTGGAAAAAGACAGTTTCAGGAAATCCTCACTTTTTCCTTTGCTTGTGCTGATGTCCACATGCGCACCGGAGTAGTCCGCGAATGATCCCGCCTCGTAAACCTTGCTGACAGTGATGTTCTGGATTGTGGATGACGGGAATATGTCAAGAGGAATCAACTTGTTGTCCGGATTCGGTGACGCTATCGGCAGCCCGTTCAGGGTGGTGGAGCTGTAGCGGTCGCCAAGTCCACGTACAATCATCTGCCCGGCTTCCGCTATCGAGATTCCGGAGAATTTCGACACACTCTCCTGGGCGTTGGAAAGACCTTTTAGGCTCATTTCCTTTGCTCCCATGTTCTCTATCGCGTGCGCGGACATCTGTCTTTCCTTCTGCAGAGCCGAGATGCTCTCAAGACTTTTGCGCGCCATGACCGTGGCGTTGTCGATCAGCGTGTTGTCAGCCGTGAGCCTTACCGTGACCGTTCCGGTGTCGTCCAGTCCCGCTCCTGCCGCTTCTTCCGGAAGGATGACCTTGCCACCCTTTACCTTAAGTGTTATGGTAACAGGTGAATATCCGATGTAAGAGATCTCAATGGGATAGTCTCCGTCTTTCAGGGTGATTTCCGCCGCACCTTCCAGGTCTGTTGTCGCTCCTGTCGTGCTGCCTTTCAGGATCACAGCCGCTCCGATCAGGGTCTCCCCGCTGCTTGCGTCTGTCACAATAAATCTGACCTTATGGTTCCTGGAGGATGTCTCCTTGCTTGCAGATGGAACCGCCATCGGTTCCGGTCTTGTCATCGAGGCTTTGGCGTCTGCCCCGCTTGCCACGGATAGCATTCCGGCCGCAATGATGATTGTAAGTCTTGTCTTTGTCATATCAGCGGCAAAAATAGTCCATGAATGTTAAGGCAGCATTACATTAAAGTTACGAAACGGTTAAGAAGATGTCTCCATTCTCCGGATATGCCGGTTGGCATCAACTTCCTCTCCTCAGCCCAAGGCTTCAGCCTGCACACCTATTAAATACTTCCACCTTTATTAAGAACATTTTTTGATACATCAAATAATGTTCATATATTTGTGCAAAATTTGATACATGATGGATGCTCCTTTTGTTTTCGGCAAGATAGCCGGTGGCGATAATTTTATTGATAGAACCGAGGACACAAAATTGCTTTCCGCTAATTTCCGTGCCTTGACGAACACGATCCTGATTTCTCCGCGACGTTGGGGAAAAAGTTCTCTTGTCTGCAAGGCTGCCGCAGATGCGATGGAAAAAGACAAGAATTTGAGGGTTGTGTTGGTGGACATATTCAATGTCAGGTCAGAAGAGGAGTTTTATTCCAAACTGGCCACTGAGGTCATTCGGCAGACTGCATCAACGATGGATAATGTTCTTGTCACAATCAAGAAATATGCGTCTGCCATTGTGTCAGGGATAAGTTTTGGCGATCCTACAGCGTCATATTCAGTACAGTTTAAGATTAATGAGCCAATGAAAAGTTCGGATGAGATTCTGGACCTTCCTGAAAAGATCGCTTCCGACAAGGGAATCAAGATTGTTCTGTGCGTTGATGAATTTCAGCAGATCGGGGCCTTTGATGATCCAAGGTCTTTTCAGGCGAATCTTCGTTCCAAGTGGCAGCTTCACAAGAATGTATCCTATTGTTTATATGGAAGCAGAAGACACATGATGATGGAGGTCTTCGGGAAGGTTTCGATGCCGTTTTACAAATTCGGAGATTTGCGTTTCCTGAAAAAAATTGACCGGACCTATTGGCTGGAATATATCCCAAGGCAGTTTAGTAAGACGGGGAAAACGATTGATTTTCAGTCTTGTGAGAGACTTGTGTGTTTGGCTGACAACAACCCTTACTATGTCCAGCAGCTCTCGCAGACTGCTTGGATGCTTACTGAACATCATTGTTCCTTGCCGCTTGTGGAAGAAGCGTTTGACAGTGTTCTTTCCCAGATGGGAGAACTTAACAGGGCATTGACTCAGACCTTGACCATCTCTCAACAGAATTTACTCTATGCGATGGTTTCTGGGGAAAAAGAACTGTCTTCAAAAAGAGTTCTTGACACATACGATTTGAAATCCAGCACGAATGTGTCAAGGGCAAGAAAAGCATTGGTGGAGAAAGACATTCTGGATGACTTTGGAAAGGAATATACTTTTGAGGATCCTTTGTATGAATGTTGGTTGCGTACGGTCTGGTTCAGACGCTGATTATTGCTGGTGAATGAAAATCAGGCATATTCAATCATTCTTGGGGAGAATTTGCTAACTTTGCAGATTGCGGGGTCCGTTAAGAAACGCTGACCTCGAGGGAAGAATATTCAAAATACATCAAATATGTACAGAACACACACGTGCGGGGAACTCCGCATTGAGAATGTCGGGCAGAAGGTGACTCTCGCTGGTTGGGTGCAGAGGTCAAGGAAGCTCGGTGGAATGACTTTCATTGACTTGCGTGACCGCTACGGCATCACGCAGCTCGTGCTTGAGGCCGATGCTGACACCGCTTTGGTCGAGACCGCGACCTCTTTGGGTCGTGAATATGTCATCCAGGCCATCGGTGAGGTTGTCGAGCGTCAGAGCAAGAACCCTAAGATGGACACAGGTGACATCGAGATCAGACTTGAGGCTATCAATGTCCTCAACAAGGCCGTCACACCTCCGTTCACGATTGAGGACGAGAGCGACGGCGGTGAGGATCTCCGCGCCAAGTACCGCTATCTTGACCTACGCAGAAATCCGCTCCAGAAGGCATTGGCGTTGAGGCACAGACTTGCGCATGAGGTGCGCAACTACCTTGATGCCCACGGGTTTATGGAGATCGAGACACCGTATCTCATCAAATCCACTCCGGAAGGAGCCCGCGATTTCGTTGTCCCTTCCAGAATGAATCCAGGCCAGTTCTATGCCCTTCCGCAGTCCCCTCAGACCTTCAAGCAGCTGCTTATGGTGGCCGGTTATGACCGCTATTTCCAGATTGTGCGCTGCTTCCGTGACGAGGACCTGCGCGCAGACCGTCAGCCTGAGTTCACACAGATCGACTGCGAGATGTCTTTCGTCGAGCAGGAGGATGTCTTGAATATGTTCGAGGGCATGATGAGGACGATGTTCAAGAACGTTCTCGGAGTGGACATCCCGAACCCGATGCCAAGAATGAGTTGGTACGATGCCATGGACCAATACGGCTCCGACAAACCGGATGTCCGTTTCGGAATGACAATCCACGAGATCACCGACAAGGTGAAAGGCAAAGGCTTCTCTGTCCTTGAGGATGCCGCCTACGTTGGAGCCATCGCTGTTCCGGGTGGCGCTGAATATACCCGCAAGCAGATCGATGAACTGACCGAGTGGGTCAAGAGACCTCAGGTCGGTGCCAAGGGCTTGATCTACGTTAAGTTGAACGCTGACGGTTCCGTAAAGTCTTCGATTGACAAGTTCTATACTCCAGATGAACTGAAGGCCATCGCCGAGGCCGTTGAGGCCAAGACCGGAGACATCGTCTTCGTAATGTCCGGTGACGGCAAACGCAAGGTACAGACAATGCTGGGCGTACTGCGTATAGAGATGGGCAACAGGCTTGGCCTGCGTGACCCTAAGGTCTTCGCACCGCTGTGGATTGTCGATTTCCCTCTCCTTGAATGGAGCGAGGAGGATGGCCGTTTCTACGCCATGCACCATCCGTTCACGGCTCCGAAACCGGAACACATGGAACTGTTCTACAGCAACAAGAAAGAGGATCTCGAAAGGGTTTGCGCCAACGCCTACGACTTCGTGCTGAACGGCACTGAGCTTGGTGGCGGCTCCATCCGAATCCACGACGCTGAGGTTCAGAAGAGAATGTTCGAGGTTCTGGGCATCGGTCCGGAGGAGGCAGAGTACAAGTTCGGCTTCATCATCCATGCCTTCCAGTACGGCGCTCCGCCTCACGGAGGCCTGGCCTTCGGCTTCGACCGCGTCTGCACCCTGTTTGCCGGCAAGGAGTCCATCCGTGACTTCATCGCCTTCCCGAAGAACAACCAGGGCCGTGACGTGATGATCGATTCTCCTTCCCAGATCGACCAGACCCAACTTGACGAGCTCAACCTGGACATCCGCCCGCTTCCTGAGAAATAAGTTGTAATGCTTCGACAGGCTCAGTAACCGCGAGATTACGGACACTGAGTTGCTCGGTCACTGAGCTTGTCGAAGTGACATAGCATTGAAGACATAGAAAAGTGTGACCGAAAAGCGATTTTTGGTCACACTTTTCGTTTTGCGGAACAACTTTTAGGTCATTTTTGTATATTTGTGAATATCGTAATCACAAAAACCTAAGAATATGTTCGCAAAGGAGATCTACATCGCAAGACGCAAGGCTCTGCTGGAGAAGATGTCGCAGACTGCTCCGCAGGGAAAGCGTGGAATAGCCCTGTTTGTGGGCAACGTCGAAGCCGCCGCACAGTACAAGGATAACGCTTATAAATTCCGCCAGGACTCTTCCTGGCTGTACTACTTCGGTCTCGATGAGCCACGCTGCGCCGCGATCCTGGATCTTGACAGCGGCGAGGAGACCATCTTCGCCGACGATGTGGAGATCGGCGACATCATCTGGATGGGACCTCAGCCTTCCGTGGCCTCCAAGGCCGCCGAGGTGGGCGTGAAGAATTCGGCGTCATACGGCTCTCTGAACATCGCCGTCACGAAGGCCCTCGCCACGGGCAGGAATATTCATTTCCTTCCTCCGAGCCGTTACTACAACACGATGAAACTGGCCGCTCTTGTGGGAATATCCAATGAGGATGTGGCCCGTGTGGCTCCTATCGACGAGGACGGCGGCAAACACGCCTCCAAGGAACTTGTGCAGGCTGTCATCTCGATGAGGCTCGTGAAGGAACAGTGCGAGATCGAGCAGATTGACGATGCCGGCGCTCTCGGACAGAGGATGCACACCGTGGCCCGTGAGAACGTGAAGGTCGGAATCATCGAGCAGGAGATTGTCGGCAAGATGGAAGGTGTTACCCTCAGCGAAGGGTGGGGAGTGTCGTTCCCGACCATCCTTACCCAGCATGGCGAAACCCTGCACAACCATCTGCACGACAAGGTCATCGAGCCAGGCAAACTGATGGTGATCGACGCAGGAGCCGAGAACAATATGCACTATGCCTCGGACTTCACCCGTACCCTGCCTACAAGCGGCAGATTCACCCAGAAGCAGAGAGACATCTATCAGATTGTCTGTGACTGCAACGAATTGGCTTTCAAACTGACGAGACCGGGAGTGGCCTACAGGGACGTTCATTTGGCTGTCGCCAAACTGATGCTTGAGGATCTTCGCTCGCTGGACATCGTGCGCGGCAATCTGGACAACATGCTGCACGAAGGTGTCGCCGGACTCTTCCAACCGCACGGGCTTGGCCACAACATGGGCCTTGACGTTCATGACATGGAAGACCTCGGAGAGGATCTTGTTGGCTACGATCCGGATCAGAAGCGCTCGAATCAGCTTGGACTTGGCAGCCTCAGAATGGCCCGCAAGCTTGTCCCGGGCAATGTCATCACCGATGAGCCTGGAATATACTTCATCCCTGCCCTCATCGAGAAATGGAAGAGTGAGAAGCGCGACAAAGGTTTCGTGAACTACTACAAGCTGGAGCACGACTACCTCGACTTCGGAGGAATCCGTCTGGAGGACGATGTGCTTGTGACCGAGGACGGCGCGCGTCGCACAGGACCGAACCGCCTTCCGATCCAGCCTGACGATGTCGAGGCCGCCATGGCTTAGGAATATATACCCTTGAATATTCAATGAGCGTTTTAGTCATCATCCTTGCCGTGCTGGCGGGAGTGATCGGCATAGTCGGCAGCATTGTCCCGGCGTTGCCGGGTCCTCCTGTCAGTTGGGTCGGGTTGCTGATTCTTTATTTCTGGGGGAACGGTTCAAACGGAGCCGGTGACCCAATGTCCCTGACATTCCTGTTTGTCTGGCTGGGGATCACAGTGGCGGTCACTGTCATCGACTACATCATTCCGTCTTGGTTCACCAAAGTCACAGGCGGCACAAAAGCCGCCGGCAGGGGAGCGATGGCCGGGATGTTGGTCGGGATGTTTGTTCCGCCTGTCGGAATTATTCTAGGTGCTCTTATCGGAGCGTTTCTTGCCGAATTGATTTTCGCTGACAAGAACGGATGGGATTCCGCCAAATCTGCCCTCGGGGCATTTATGGGATTCCTCTGCGGGACGGGCATCAAACTGATCGCCAGCGGAATGATGATGTATAACATTATAGTGTATCTTACTTGAACGAGGGAAAAGAATATTCCGTATCTTTGTCACTATGGAAGTACGTGCGAAAAAGGCGCTTGGGCAGCATTTTTTGACTGACCAGAGCATTGCGAAGAACATTGTCGGGGTTCTAGAGGGTCATCAGGCGTTGGAGATCGGGCCTGGGATGGGGGTTCTGACCCAGTACCTGCTGCCTCGACCGGATCTGGCTTTGAAAGTCGTAGAAATAGATAATGAGTCTGTTATCTATCTGAAAAAACATTACCCTAAGTTGGGAGAGGATCTGATAGAGGGCGATTTTCTGAAAATGGATCTTGACGGCATATTCGACGGGGAATATTCAGTCATCGGAAACTTCCCTTATAATATTTCCTCGCAGATTTTCTTCAAGATTCTTGAGCATCGCGACCGTATCCCTGAGGTGGTCTGCATGATTCAGAAGGAGGTTGCGGAGCGCATCGCCGAGAAACCTGGCACCAAGACCTACGGCATCCTTTCCGTCTTCCTTCAAGCATGGTATGACATTGAATATCTGTTTACTGTGGGATCCGGAGCCTTTAATCCGCCACCGAAGGTCCAGTCGGCTGTGATCCGTCTGACACGCAATTCCCGCATGTCCCTCGGCTGTGATGAAAAGCTCTTCCGTACGGTTGTGAAGACTTCCTTCGGCCAGCGTCGGAAGACTCTCCGCAACTCCCTGAAGCCGTTGATTCCGCAGGAGTTGTTGTCCGATCCTGTCTTTGATCTCCGCCCTGAGCGTCTTGGAGTGGATGATTTTGTGGCCTTGACCCTTAAGCTCCAACGTTAGAAACTGCTTGGGCATTCGCCCAAAAAAGCACCCCTCCTCCCGGTCCATGCCGGAAAGAGGGGCTTAAAAGTACTATCGCCTGTTCCTGATTACTTGTTCTTGATGCAGCGGAGAGACTGGCCGCCAAGATAGCCAACGTAGCTGACAGTCGCCCTGCCTTCCATATACGTCGATGTGAATGTAGACATCATTCCAAAGAACTGAATATTACCGCTTGTCTTGTTTACAGCGAAACCTGTTGATCCGAGTAAGTATGACATTGCAGGCTTGCCGAGATATTTTTCAACTGAGCATTTGTCTGAAGATGTCTTCGTTGTAGTGTATTTACCGTCAGCGGCCGCAGAAGTTTTGCTGATGATTCCTGAAAATGCCCAGCCGAATCCGTCTGCATCCAGCGCTGTGATTCCTTCGCCATAGTAGGCCGCGTTGCCCGCCGTTGAGCCTCCGCTGCGGAGCGACAGCACGTTGTTCGTGGTCAGATCCGGATTTATGGTCTTTCCTCCAGGAAGAAGGGCTGATATGTCGGCCATGTTGGACATCTGCAGGTGATCCAACGCGTTTCGTCCGATTTTCTGCGTGGTGTTGATGTTGTCTTTGGATTTTTCTGCGGTCACCACCACGCCTTCCAATGCCAATGAACTGATTGATAATCTTATGTCAAGATCCTTGATGTCAGACTTTACGGAGAGTCTGCGGTTCTCGTCAACGTAGCCAAGACATGAGACATTCATGTCATATTCCCCTTGCTGCACCCCGTCAAGGGAAAATTTTCCGTTTATGTCGGAGACCGCCCACAGGTAGTTTCCGTCCAGCCTGACCACAGCTCCTGCCACAGCCTCTCCGCTTTTGGAATCCAGGACCTTTCCGCTAACCTTGAGTGGTCCTGCGGCCAGGGCTGAGACCGAAAACATCAGCAGTGTGGCCAGCGTGATTATGAGTTTTGACGCTTTCATTTAGGAATCAGTTGATTCACAATGATAGTGAAATCTCTTGATAAATCAGTGTCAAGGTTTTTGCCGGAACTTTCATATTCCCAAAACAAAATAGATTATATTTGCATCCGGAATAAACGAGGCTTTGCCTTTTTTGTGCAAGGTCGCTTCTTTCAATAATTTATGAATATGACCTCTTCGACAAAAGCGAACAGATTCAATCTGGCGTTCAACATATTCCTTGTGGCAGGGATGGTGTTGGCGGTGACAGCCACAACCATATTCAAACTCGGGCAGCCGGAGGTGAAGTCATTCATGCTGCTTCTTGCCGCGTTCGGCTCCGTGATGGGCGTTGTGAACACGGTCATGTCCGCTAACGGGAACATTCTCACCTTTGTTTTCGGCTTCATTGACGTGCTCATCGGGACAATTGTCTATCTGGACAACGGCATCATGGGAAATTTCGCCCTCCACGCGTTCTACTTCCTTCCGATGCAGTTCATAGGATTCTGGCAATGGAGCAAGAGGGGTGCGAGGGTTCGTTCCGGAGAGGATGGCTCACGTCTGAAGGCACGGCGGCTGACAGGAAGGCAGTGGGTATGGCTGGCGTCGGGAATATTCATAGGCATCGTGGCTCTTTACCTTATTTTATTATATGTAGACGGAGCGAAACTTGCCGCCGGAAAACTGGATAGTGTCGACAAACCGAAGATTCTCCTCGACGCGGTGGTGATGGTTCTGAATATCGCAGGTCAGGTGCTGATGAGCCTCGCGTTCATGGAGCAGTGGTACATCTGGATTCTTGTGAACATCTCCTCAATCTCCCTTTGGACCGTGGCCGTGATGAGCGGCGTTGGCTCGGGCAATGCGGCAGTGATGCTCATAAAATACATTTTCTACCTGCTCAATTCTCTCAATGGCTTGAGAATATGGTTGAGTCTGAGCCGCGAAAGCGCTTGACCCTCCCTGCCTGGCGATGGCTGGATGATTCCCTGTGAAGATTCAAGATAGAAGTG
>DCCQ01000021.1 GCA_002314195.1 Bacteroidales bacterium UBA1077
AAATTGTTAACTTAACAACCTAATTATTAATAACGTTTCAACAGGAAAATCCCCTACCTTGGTTCCCCACTCTTTTTCAGAAAAGTTTGTCATCAT
This sequence comes from Bacteroidales bacterium UBA1077, assembly GCA_002314195.1. Taxonomy (GTDB): domain Bacteria; phylum Bacteroidota; class Bacteroidia; order Bacteroidales; family UBA932; genus Cryptobacteroides. Next base: position 97 of record DCCQ01000021.1, read on the forward strand.
CGTCCGTCCGAGGTAGGGTAAAACCCGGAGAATACGTTAATATTGCTGTAAAGATTGAACAACACTACAAAAAAAACAAAACAATTCATTATTATGAGAAAGATTTCCATTCTGATGTCCTGCGCGACTATCATACTCGCAACCACCTCAGCATCAGCGCAATCGGAGCCGACAGGCGAAGTGGCCGTACCGGACTGGTCGGAGTACATCCTAACCCCGGATGCCCCGCACACACCACGCATCAACGGAGCCAAAGTTTACGGCGCAAGACCCGGATCCGACTTTCTTTACAAAGTTGCAGCGACCGGCGACCGTCCGATGAAATTCTCGGCGGAGAACCTCCCAAAAGGTCTGAAAATCGATTCCGAGACAGGTATCATCACCGGGAAAGTGAAGAAGGCCGGAACCTATGTTGTCTCCGTCAAAGCCGTGAACAACCTCGGAGAGGCAAGCCGTGACCTCAGAATCATCATCGGCGACAAAATCGCTCTCACTCCGCCGATGGGCTGGAACAGTTGGAACTGTTGGGGCAACACGGTCAGCCACGAAAAAGTCATGGCTTCGGCCAAGGCCATCCTTGAAAGCGGCCTCGCTGACTACGGCTGGTCGTACATCAACATCGACGACGGCTGGCAGGGTCTCCGAGGAGGAAAGGAAAACGCCATCCAGCCGAACCGTAAATTCCCTGACATGAAGGGCCTTGTGGACACCTTGCACTCAATGGGATTCAAGGTAGGCATCTACTCCGGCCCTTGGGTGGCCACCTACGCGGCCCACATCGGAACACAGTGCGACAACGCCGACGGCACCTACGACTGGGTCAAGAAAGGTTTGGTCAACGAGAACTACAGAATGGTCGATCCGTCCGGAAAACTCACCCGCGAGCAACTTTGGTACAGCGGAAAATATTCATTCGCCAGACAGGACGCGCGCCAGTGGGCGGAATGGGGATTCGACTATCTTAAGTACGACTGGAACCCACACGACTGGTTCAGCATGAAGGAGATGCACGACGAGTTGCAAAAGTGCGGCAGGGACATCGTCTACAGTCTCTCCAACACCGCCCTCCTTCCTTTGGCCGAGGAATATGTCAAATACGCCAACTGCTGGAGAACCACCGGCGACATACGTGACAACTGGAGGAGCATTTCCGGAATCGGTTTCGGCAGGAACAGCAGCTGGGCGCCATATTCGGCTCCAGGTCACTGGCCTGACGGGGACATGCTCGTCATAGGAAACGTGGGATGGGGCAGAAAGTACCACTACACCAACCTCACTCCGGACGAGCAGTACACCCACATCACACTCTGGGCAATGCAGGCATCTCCACTTCTGATAGGCTGCGACATGGCTGTCGCCGACAAGTTCACGAAGAGCCTTCTATGCAACAGCGAGGTGATCGACATCAACCAGGATCCGCTTGGCTACGCCGCTACCAAGATCTACGGAGACAATTCTTACGCCACCTATTTCAAACCTCTTGAGGACGGTTCCATCGCCATAGCGATGTTCAACCTCAGCGAATCTTCCAAGAAGATCGGGTTCAAGCCAAGGGCCATCGGAGTGATCGGTGACAAGATCACCATCCGTGACGTTTGGAGACAGAAAGACATCACAGTGATGACAAATGACAGAGATCGTTTTGACACTGAAGTTCCTCCTCACGGAGTTGTGCTGGTCAAGGTTTCCCCTGGCTACACCAAAGAGAGACCTGCCGGCAGCAGACGTTAGTCTCCGGCATCCTTCACAACCATACCAAGAATGGCAGGCCCTTTCTACAACTTCAGACTCCACTTCATTGTTTAAATGGTTTCCGACTGATACGGACATCATCGGATCGGCCCAAGTATGGCTTTACGGTAACAGAATGTTTGGTAAAGGGAACGGTAGACGAGGTGGGCATAATAGGCGGCGAAGAAGAGATGGGCGGCTGCCGTTCCTTTGGGGCTTAGGAGGAACATTCCAAGGAGCCAGACGGCGAAGAAGGCTATTACGCATCCGATGTTGGAGTCACGCATCGTTTTGGTGGCGGTGGCTCCGGTGTAGATGCCGTCCCAGGTAAAAGCCGGGCAACTGATCAGAGGGAAGAATATCAGCCACGGCATGAACGCACGTGTGGTTTCGACCACGATGCCGTCTGATGTCAGGAGACGGACCATCGACATTCCGGAAACAGCATAGATGAACACAAAGATGACACCGATCCCCATGCTCCAGCCAAAGGTGTAATCCACTGTCTGCCGCACCATCTGAGGCCAACGGACACCGACAAACTTTCCGGTGAGAGCCTCGCCGGCGAAAGCGAATCCGTCTGTGAAATAGGAGAATACCAAAAGGAGTTTGAGCATTATCGAGCAAGAAGCCAACAACACGTCTCCAAAACGGGCGGAGATTGCAGTGAACGCAAGATAGACTATTATCAGGCAGACCGAGCGGACGAACAGGTCACGGTTGACCGAGAAGAACCTCTGGATCTTGTCGCCGTTGAAAGCTGACTTAAAGTCCTGAAATGACAAATTTCCGAATACATTTCCGAACTTCAAGGCGACACGGCATGACGCGAAAAGTAGACCTGAATATTGCGCCAAGACCGTCCCTAAAGCTATGCCCTTGAATCCCAGGCCATCGAAACCGGTTCCCGAAACGCCAAAAGTAAGAAGAATGCTGAACAGGACGTTGCCACCGTTCACTATCACGTCCGTCAGCATCGAGCTGAACGTGTCCTGCATCCCGATGAACCAGCCCCGGAACGCCATCAGGCTGAGGGTTGCGGGAGCCGCCCAGATGCGGATGTAGAAATATTCAAGGGCCAGGGAACGCACTTCATCAGAGCATCCGACAAAGAGAAAGATCAGTTTCTGGAACGGCCATTGGATCATGAGCAAGGCAAAGGCTATGATGAAAGCCAAGCCGACTCCCCTTGTAAGATTGCCGGCGCAATCATCCCAGTCTTCCCGTCCGAAAGCCTGGGCGGTCATTCCGCCTGTTCCGGCCCGCAGGAATCCGAAGTTCCAGTACAGCAGGTCAAACATCAGAGAGCCGACAGAGATGCCTCCGATCAACGCGGCCGCGGATGCATCCAAATGACCAGCCACGGCAATGTCAACCATTCCGACCAACGGTACGGTCAGGTTGGCGAGTATGCTCGGCAGAGCCAGGCGAAGCATTTCCTTATTCATCGCATCCATACGACAAAGGTAGTCATAAAGTGGAAATATTCGGGAACTGAGAATGTGAGTTCTGAATATCAAGAGTAATTCACTAACTTTGAGGCGTGATATTCATAAAGCACCATGATGTCGGAAAATACTTCGGTTGAGAGGATAAAGGAGATAAGGGAGCGGCAGGAACGCTTTTTCAGGAGAGGTGTGACCCTTGATGTGAAATGGCGGCTGGAGCGGCTCAAGGCGTTCGAGGCGGCTGTGCGCAAATGGGAAAAACCATTGTGCGAGGCGCTGTGGACAGATCTGCACAAATCTTACGAAGAGGCTTACCTGACTGAGGTCAGCATACTTCTCGGCGAGATACGCAGCCATATTCATAACATCCGGAAATGGAGCAGGCCGCAGAGGGTCCCGACTCCGCTGAAGATGTTCCCGTCCTCCAGCAGGATAATCAGCGAGCCGCTCGGCACCGCGCTGATTGTCTCACCGTGGAACTACCCGGTGCAACTGCTTCTCACTCCGCTCGTTGGGGCCATCTCTTCCGGTTGCACAGCGGTGCTAAAGCCATCGCCTTACGTCCCGAACGTCTCCAGAGTCACCCAACAGATGATCGAGGACACTTTCAGCGATGAATATGTCACCGTCGTCCAAGGAGACCGCAACGTCAATTCAGCTCTGCTGGAGGAACGTTGGGATCTGATCTTCTTCACAGGAAGTCCTGCGCTAGGCAGGATCGTGATGGGAGCCGCAGCGAAGAACCTCACGCCTGTAGTACTTGAACTCGGTGGAAAAAGTCCGTGCATCGTGGACAAGGACGCTGACATCAAGGTGGCAGCGAAACGCATTGCTTGGGGGAAGAGCCTCAACGCTGGGCAGACCTGTATAGCTCCGGACTATCTGATGCTTCACGAGGACATCAAGGACTCGTTTCTTAAAGAATTGGGAATCAATTTCAAGGCTCTCCTTGGAGAGAATCCTCAGGAGACAGAACACTTTGTCAGAATCGTCAACGACAGAGCGTTCGACAGGCTTGAGGGTTACCTTAAAGACGGACGGATCGCTTTCGGCGGGCACACGAACCGCGGTGACAGGTACTTCGAGCCGACAGTTCTGGATGGAGTCTCGCCGGACGCGCCGGTGATGCGGGAAGAGATTTTCGGGCCGATTTTCCCGGTGCAGACGTTCAAGGACATCGATGAGGTCATCTCATTCGTGACATCAAGGGAAAAGCCGCTGGCTCTGTACTATTTCGGAAGTCAAGGGGAGCACGTCCTTCGCCACACATCCTCCGGCGGAGCCTGCATCAACGACACGATAATGCACATAGCCAATGAGAACGTTCCGTTCGGCGGGGTCGGGAGCTCAGGGCTGGGCAGCTACCACCATAAGCGCAGTTTCGACGCGTTCACGCACTATCGGGCTGTCGTCACCACACCTACGTGGTTCGACCTTCCGTTCCGCTATATGCCGTACAAGTTTTTCAAGGTTGTGAAGCGGATTTTGTAGGGGGCATTGATTCCGCGCGGCGGAACGCGAGACTTTGACGCTGTGGACGGAAATGGAGAAAAGTTCCACGAAATGGTTGATGTTGTAGGATTTTAGTTGTATCTTCGCCGCGTGGGAGACTCTAACTCGTGTGACAATGGCAAAAACAGACAAACAATCCCGTTACCAATGGCTGTATGAGACTTACGAAAACGATTTGTTTTCGTACGGACAGGCCTTTGGCATCGAAAAAGAGGAGCTGGAAGATGCCATACACGATGTCTTTCTCCACCTCTACGAACACGACCACCGGTTGTGGGAGAGCAACAACATCAAAGCCTATCTGCTGAACTGCCTGAAAAACCAAATCCGCATGAAGAAACGGAAGCACAATGTTCTCAGTCTCTTCCCGGACAAGGACGAAGAAGCTTACGACTTTCTCATCGTTGTAAACGGCTTCGAACTTCTGGAGAACAGGCAGGAACGATCCGAACAAATCCGGATCCTGCAGGAGATGCTCGACAGCCTCACACCCCGCCAGCGCGAGGCCATCTACCTGCGCTACACACAAAGTCTGAGCTACAGAGAAATCGCGGAACTGATGCATATCCAGCCTACCGCCGCACAGAAATTGGTCTACCGCGCCATCAACGACATGCGCAGCCTGCAGCCGAAGATGATATTCGTGCTGCTCCTCGGACTCATGTCAACAGTCAGTCCCTCGACAACTCCGGAAGGAAACGATAGGCGTTCCATTGAAGAATGGTCTGGATGCATTGAAAAACATATCCACTGACGCATTCCGGATGTCACCTCCGCGAAAAGATAAAAAATATTAACTTTTCGTGGGGCTATTTCATAACTTGCCGCATTCTTAAGATGAAATTAAAAAAGAATGCACATGCAAACCTATCACCATATTCCGGCATCGGTCAAGAGATGGATTGAAGACAAAGACTTTATCCTCCACTGCCTGACACCCACGCCCGAATCGGAAGTCAAATGGAAGCATTACCTCCGGGAACATCCGGAATCGGAAGCTGACATGCGGGAAGCTCAACGCATCCTCCTCTCGACCCGTCTGAATCCCGCGCACCGCCCGGCCGAAGAATCAAACCGCCTGTGGGAACGCATTGCCGAAGACATGCGACGCAGCGACAGCAAACGCCGCCATCGCCGCGTCCTTACGACACGTTATGTCACAGCCGCCTGCATCACGACGATTGTCTTCATCGCCTCATGGCTGCTGTGGGCAACATTCTCACCTTCACCCGACAAAATGCCCCTGACAGCTGAACTTACCGCCATTGACACATTGCACCGGGAAGTCACCCTCATCAGTGACAATCATCAGCCTATCCAGATAGAAAACAACGCGCTAATCTCCTGCGACAGCCTTATCACCATCCACGCACGAGGAGAAAAGACACACGCGCTGCAGAATGAGGCCTCCACCCCGACAGGTGGTACAAACACACTGATTGTGCCCTACGGCAAGCGCTCCTCACTCATTCTGGCCGATGGTTCGAAAGTATGGATCAACTCGGGCAGCGTACTGCACTTTCCTTCCATCTTCAAGGGGAAGGAACGCCGCATTCAGGTAGAGGGGGAAATCTACATTGAAGTAGCCCATGATTCCACACGTCCTTTCTTCGTAGAGACATCACAGATGGCAATCAATGTATTGGGCACAAAATTCAACGTCTCTGCCTATCGGGACGATGACAGCCAGTCGGTGGTGCTCGTTGAAGGGAAAGTGAATGTCAGGACCGCCGGCGAAGGTGACTGCACGCTGGTTCCGGACCAACGCCTCTGCTTCGACACCACGGGCAGACTATTCCGGGTTGACCGCGTGGATGTGTCCTACTATACCTCCTGGAAAGAGGGCATCCTTCAGTTCCGGGGCGAAACGATGGAAGAGATCGCCCTCCGGCTGAGCCGATACTACAACGTGCATATTCATTGCTCATCTTCAGTGGCAGGCAAATGCACTATGGGCAAGCTGCTCCTTTTCGATGACATCCACCAGGTAATGAAAACGTTCTCGCTGCTCTACGACATACGCTACACGGTAGAGGACGGAGAAATCCGGATCCTATAAGGAATGATCTTATTAATAGCCACTTATTATCCTTATTAATAACCACTTATTATAATGTATGGAAAATACCAATCAAACAAATGAAAGAGGGATTCTTTCTCCGCGCAGATCCTTGCGTATGGTTTTCCTGCTGTTCTTTCTCTGCTGTTCCCTTGCGCAAGCAGGAGCGGGACAAGACCACAGGCATCGTTCGGACCAAGCGGAGAGAAGGACCCTGTCGGTCCATTTCAAAGCCATCGAAAAAGAGACAGGCTATGCCTTCATCTACTCGAAAGAGATTCTGCCCGCGCTGAGCCAGGAAGTGACTTTGGACGTGTCGGGCCAAGACATCCACAAAATCCTCCCCGCGCTGTTTGCAGGCACCCCGCTTACGTATGAGGTGAATGGGAAGCAAGTCGTGGTGGAGAAGAAAAAAGCGTTTTCTACCACCCCACAGAAAGAGAAAAAGGGCACGACGGTCAGCGGTGTCATTACCGACACGCAAGGGGTGCCTGTCATCGGCGCCGATGTCATTGAGAACGGAACCTCCAACGGAACAATCTCCGACATAGACGGCAGGTTCACCTTGGAGGTGAAGCCCGGCGCGACCTTGCGGATCAGTTTTATGGGATTCATCACACAGATGGTGTCCGTGGGCGACCACAACAGTCTTTCCGTTCGCTTGAAAGAAGACTCCAAAGGTCTGGAAGAGGCTGTGGTGGTAGGCTACGGCACACAAAAGAAAATAACCGTGACGGGTTCGATCGCCACCGTAAAGGGAAGCGAACTGGTCAAGTCGCCAGTGCCGAATCTGGCCGCCTCTCTTACCGGGCGTGTTTCAGGTGTGTCCACCATGCAGAACTCCGGCGAACCCGGCAAAGACGATGTCACCATCCGTGTACGCGGAATCGGCACGCTGACCGAAAATGCGGCTCAACCACTGGTGATAGTCGATGGCATTGAACGTTCGTTCGACCAAATCAACGCGGATGAGGTGGAATCCATCTCAGTCCTCAAAGATGCCTCCGCCACTGCCGTGTATGGTATCCGAGGAGCCAATGGCGTGATCATCGTCACCACGAAAAAAGGGGTGGACGGTCCGGCAAAAGTGAGCTATAACGGCAACTTTTCCGTACAAAGCCCCACCCGACTGCCCAAATTCCTGAAAGGATACGAATTTGCCAAACTCTACAACGAAGCGGCCGCCAATGACAACCCGAACTCCGAACCGGCTTTCTCGGACGAGGAGTTGCAGAAATTCAAAGATGGCAGCGATCCGCTGTTCTACCCAAGTACCGACTGGCTGGATCTGGCAATGAAAAAGCACGCGGCCCAAACCAGACACACGGTAAACATCAGCGGCAGCACAAAGCGCGTCAGTTACTTTGTTTCGTTGGGATACCTTTGGCAGGACGGCTTGTTCAAAGAGTTTCAAAAAGCAAGCAACATCAGCAACAACAACACCTACGGCCGCTTCAATTTCCGATCCAACATCTCAGTTGAAGTGACATCCACCACCAAAGTGAACTTCCAGTTGGGTGGCTATTCCGGCCAGCGCAATTCTTCTCGCGGCATGGCCGAAGGAAGCGACAACTCATTCTTCCGGCGGTTGTTGCAATCGCCTCCCAACGGCACAATCGGCTATTATGAAGGCAAAATCATAAAATTGGATCAAGCCGGTGGACGCTATTCGGGAGGACGCAACGCACTGGAGGCTCTCAACGACGGGTATGTAGACGTGCAATCAAACAGCCTGAGCATTAATCTCGGCCTCGAACAGAAACTGGACTTTCTGTTGAGAGGGCTTTCATTCAGGGCTCAATTGGCTTACGACAACAGTTATTGGAGGCAAAGGACTTTCCGCCGCAACGCTATCGCATACTCTCCGGTCAAGTCAGCGGATGGGGAAACAGTCTTCCGTCCGTTAGGAGACGAGACCGATGTCGTGGCCGACCCGGCAATGGCATACGGACGCGGGCGGCAATTCTACGTTGACTGGGGACTGAACTATAGCCGGAGTTTCGGAGACCACCATGTGGGAGCGTTGTTGTTGTACAATCAAAAGAAAAAATGGTATCACGGCCAAAGTTATCCTGGGGTACCTTTGGGATATCAGGACATGGTTGGCCGAGTGACATATAATTACGACTATCGCTATCTGTTGGAATTCAACATCGGCCGGAACGGCTCGGAAAATTTCCCGAAAAACCACCGTTTCGGATGGTTCCCCGCAGTTTCCATTGGCTGGATTCCTACAAATGAGTCCTTTGTAAAGAGAACTCTCGGAAGCGACATCCTGTCATACCTGAAAATCCGCGCTTCATACGGCGAGGTGGGCAACGACAAGTTCGGAAGCGCCCGCTTCATGTACTATCCTTCTGAATATTTAAATGGCTCCGGTCTGAGCGGATACGGAATTCTGGGAGAAGATCCCAAACTGTATTATGGCTTCTACGAAGGGAAAGCCGGTAATCCTAATGTGACATGGGAACGTTCGAAAAAGGCCGACATTGCCATAGAGTCACGTTTTCTGAAAGACCAGTTGAATTTAACATTCAATTACTTCCATGAAAAACGCAACAATATTCTGACCAAACGAAACACCATTCCAAGTTATATATCTGCCGTCATTCAAGATACCTATAACATAGGTCGGGTAAAAAACAGTGGATATGAAATCGAATGGGGATGGAAAAGCGAAATACGCGATTTCCATTACTGGATCAACGGAAATTATTCGTTCGCACGCAACGAGATTCTCTTCATGGATGAAATACTCAACGAGAAGTATCCGAACCTCAACCGTACCGGCCATCGCGTGGGCGAACAGTACGGGTACGTGTTTGACGGGTTCTTCAATACACAGGAAGAGATCGATGCCGCGCCACTGTATTTCGACAAGAAACCATCTTTGGGCGATACCAGGTACAAGGATATCACAGGTGACGGAGTCATCGACGTAAACGACCAGCAAGCTATCGGATACCCACGTTTTCCGGAGATTTTCTATGGCATTTCCGCTGGATTCTCCTTTCGAGGATTCGATTTCAGCGTGCTTTTCCAGGGATGCGCCAATGCCTCAATTTTCCTGAGCGATACGTTCTATAAGCCATTCAACTCATTCGGATCGGCTCTCGATATCGTGGAAGGACGCTGGCATGCCGACAGCCCGGACGGAAATGCCAACGCCACTTTCCCGAAACTGACGGTGGCTTACGGAACCCCACAAAACTATTACAACTCCACACTCAACCAGAAAGACGCTTCATACATCAGGTTGAAAAACGTAGAGATCGGATATTCCTTCACCAAAGCCCGTTTTAAAAGGCTTCCAATCGCTTCAGCCCGACTGTTCGTCAACGGACAGAATCTGATCACGTGGGACAAACTGAAAATCATCGATCCGGAAGGAGTGGCCGGACGGGATTTGAGATACCCACAGATGACAACGATGAACATCGGATGCCGAGTCGATTTTTAAGACTATGATTCAGCAATTAAACGCTTTGACAGAAATGATAAAAAATAAACTAACGAAACTGACCGCCGGCCTGCTGTTTATCACCTGCATGTGCTGTCCGTCATGCAACCATTTTCTTGAGATGCCCGAACAGGCGGGCATTAACATCGACTCCGTGTTCAGCAACTGGCGCAACACGGAACTGTATCTATATACACTCTACGAACATGCCCCTTTGATCCTCCTTACAAATGACAACAATTTTTTCAATATGGGCGGAGCCTCGCGCGTCTCTCTCACCGATGAATCCGGATCATATCCTGGGCAAAGTGCCTATACTACCCACAAGGTATACGCCGGCAACGTAGACGCGACTTGGTTTACCTCCGCCAAGAAGGGTGGAGAAGACGGCTACGATTTCCATTGGCAAACCATCCGACGCAACTGGGTAATGCTGGAAAACATAGATCGGGTATCCGATGCCACGCCACAGCAGAAAAACAGAATAAAGGGCGAATGCCGCACCCTGATAGCCTTGGAATATTTTGAAATGTGGAAACGCTACGGAGGCTTGCCGCTCATCAAAAAAGCGCTGGACGGGAATGATTTTGGTTCGGGGGAACGGAAATCAGTGGAGGAGACGTGCGATTATATTGTTCAACTGTGTGACGAAGCCATCAACAACCCGGATTTCCCGGCCCGGGTAGAAAGTTCCATAGAATTCGGACGTGCCACGAAAGCACTGGCCTATTGCCTGAAAGCCAGAACACTGCTCTATGCGGCCAGCGATCTGTTCAACACCGCCACCCCATATATGGACTTCGGCGAACACAACAATCTGATATGTTTCGGCAATCACGACCCAAACCGTTGGAAGGCTGCCCGCGACGCAGCCAAGGAGGCCATCGACTATTGCGAAAGCAACGGATATGCCATCGTGCATGACCAGGGCATCGACAAAAATTACTCTATAGCCGCCTGCGCTCCCCCGAAAGACGGGAATACGGAAATTGTGTTTGCCACCTACTTGCATCCGAAACGGATAGAGTGGTGCAGGCTGGCTTATCTTTTTCGCGGTAGAGCCAACGGATATGCAGCCAACGCTCCAACACAGAACGCAGTGGAGTTTTACAGCAATGTGGACGGGACAAAGGTGGACTGGAGCAAAAAGATCACGACACCTCCCAACGATCCGACGTATCCCTATAAAAATCTGGATCCCCGATTCCATCAGTCCATCGCCTACAACGGTTGTAAATGGTACACCAATCCTGACATGACATTGGAGTTTCACGACCATGCGCTAGGTTCCGCATGGGCCGGCCAGGAATCCCGGCAGAAAAGAGGCTCTATCCACCTGTACGGATTCCGCAAGTACTTCAACGGGTACGAAAAGACATACGGACAAAACCACGTCGTTATGCAACCCATCTTCCGGCTCGCCGAAATGTATCTGGCCTTCGCGGAAGCCAGCAATGAATTTGGAGGCGACCAGACACAGGCTTTCGACTACATTGACGTGATCCGCCAAAGGTCGGGGATGCCGAAAGCCGACCGCAGCATGGATCAGGAGGCTTTCCGTGACTTCATCCGCGATGAGCGGGCTGTGGAATTGTATGCCGAAGATCACCGCTATTTCGATCTGAAAAGGTGGAAGACACCTGAAAAGATGCTACAAATCAATCAAATCAACATAGTCCGTCAGGCCGATCGCACATTTACTTACGAACGTAAGCCGTATCAGACACGTGCCTGGCACGAATGGTGGTATCTCCATCCGTTCCCTTATGATGAAGTGAATAAGAATTACGGATTGGTTCAAAATCCAGGGTGGTAATTTACTTGAATGAAAAGAATGATGAAAATATTATATACCAATATTTACAGAAAGCCTGTCTGCTTTCTGCTGTTTCTGCTGATAGGAGGAATATCGGGCACAACGATGGCACAGCACGCGCGGTTGGACCGGAAGCAGGACGCCGCTAAAGATTCTTGCGAGAACAGGGTGAATTTCGGTCCGATAGAACGGAACAGCGCCGCGCTTGTAGACAAGGCCGACGGCAACCGGCTGCAACGGAACTCGGTTTACTCTGTAACCCAGTCACTCTACGGCATGATACCAGGTCTTGTCATGCGCCAAGGCCAAGGAGAACCTGGCAGCGATGACGCCTCCTTCCTGGTAAGGGGAGTGGGAACATTCGGCAACACTAACGGGCCGCTTATCCTCATCGATGGCTTCGAAAGGAGCATAGAGTCGGTCGCTTTGGAAGATATAGAATCGGTTTCGGTTTTGAAGGACGCCACGGCAGCCGTACTTTATGGGAACAAGGCCGCAAATGGAGTCATCCTGATCACCACCAAACGGGGCGATGTCGGGAAACCGCGCATTAAGGTTGATATGACCACCGGCTTGCAGCAACCTCTCCGGCTGCCTACGTTCGTGTCTTCCGCTGAGTATGCGGAGATGTACAACCAGGCCCTGTTGAACGATGGCTTGCCCACCCTCTACTCTCAAACAGACATTGACGCCTATCGGGCCGGGAACTCCAATCTCTACCCCAACGTGGATTGGATGGATGAAATGCTGCGCGGCAATGCCCCTCTGACGCGGGTCAACGCCACGGCCACAGGCGGCAATAAGGTCGTGAAATACTATGCCTCCATCGGCTACCTGCTTCAGGACGGTCTGTTCGACCATACCGACACACACGAAGGTTATGACACCAATATCCGGTTGAACCGCCTGAACTTCCGTTCCAATCTGGATATCCAGCTCATGAAAGAATGGAACATGAAGTTCGACATTTTCGGAGTGATAAACGGTAAAAACACTCCTTACCGCTACGATGTGGTGTGGACGGTACTGAACCGTTACCCTTCTACCATTCCAATGTATGTGGAACCCGGCAAACTGGGAGGTACACCCAACTATCCAAGCAACCCGATGTCTGTCATCAACGAGCAGGGTTACGCCAACTCACAGAACCGCTACATACAGAGCGCCCTCTCCACGGAATACGACTTCGTGCGGTGGGTCAAGGGGCTGAAGGCAGGAATCCGTTTTTCGTATGACAGCTACTACTCGGTGAAAGACGGCTGGCAACGCTCCGTCGAATCATTCAACCTGTTGCCGGATCATACTATTGGAGAAGCCATCGGAAAGAACAGCACATTGAGTTACATTTCCCCTGGAGGAAACGCTCAGAGTCTGGCATTCAACTTCGAAGGGTACATCGACTACCAAGTCGAATGGAACGACAAGCACCGGCTGTCCGTGTTGGGATTGTACCATCAAGACAAACAGACAACCAGCGCACAGACGCCTTATAAGAACCAATCGCTCAGCGGGCTGCTCAGCTACCAGTTGTCCGATCGCTATTTGGTGGATGTCGGACTGAACTATGCAGGTGTGGAGCGTTTCAGGAAAGGAGACCGATTCGGACTCTTTCCATCGGTGGCGGCGGCATGGGTCATCTCCGAAGAATCGTTCATGTCTGGATTACCTGCCATAGATCACCTGAAACTGCGTGCGTCTGTCGGCAAGACAGGAAGAAGCAGTTTCGACCTGAGGTATGCCTACCGTGACTACTACGCGTACAGCGGAGACTATTATTTCGGAAACGGCTCATCGCCTACACAGGCTATGGTGGAGACAGCTTTGTCGAATCCGGACCTGAGTTACGAAACTGCCCTGACGTATAACATAGGGGCCGACATACGCCTCTGGAAATGCTTGCATCTGCAGGCTACCTATTTTCACGAGAAACGAGAGAATATACTGGTTTCCCGTTCCAATGTTGTGCCTTCACTGATAGGAGCCTCTCTCCAACCGGTCAATATGGGAAAGGCCAGGAAAAGCGGTGTGGAGCTGTCGGCCCGTTACGAACAGAGCTACAGTGACGGTTCAATCGCCTTGCAGCTGAATGCCACACGGATGAGCAGCAAGATCCTGTACAACGCCGAACTTCCCGTACCTGAAGGAAGTGAATACAACTATCGGAGCGGCCATGCCATCTCGCAACCGTTCGGTCTCAAGTTCGCCGGTTTCTTCCAATCTGAGGAAGAAATAAACAACAGCCCCGTCCAGCAGTTCGGAGAAGTGAAACCCGGAGACATGAAGTACTACGACTTGAACAATGACGGGGTCATCAATTCGTATGACGAGACAGCCATCGGGAAGTCCGTCTACCCGGAATGGGAATTGGGCTTCCTTATCGATTTCACCTACAAAGGATTTGATTTGAGCGGGTTGTTCCAGGCACAATTGGGTCGCGACATTTATTTGGGAAACAATTCTCTGGTATATTGGCCTCTGGTCAACGATGCGAAAATCTCCACCTATGTGGACACGCCTTGGACGGAAGAAACGGCATCCATTGCCAAGTATCCGCGCCTCACCACCCAAGCAAATCCAAACAACTATCGAAGCAGTGATTTCTGGTACAAGAAAGCCGACTTTTTGCGGCTGCGTTCCTTGGAACTGGGGTACACCTTACCGTTGGCCAAGTCGCATGCGGACGCTCCTTCCGTCAGGATCTTCCTACAAGGAAGTAACCTGTTCACACTAAGCAATTTCTCCTTCAGTGACCCCGAAACCTACCAGGTGGGATATCCTGCCATGCGATCGTACAACATAGGACTCAATCTAAAATTCTGATATAATGAAAACAACCCTCTTTAAAAAGAGCCTGCTAATAATGATGTTGGCCGCCGGAACACAAGCGTGCCATTTTCTCGACCCTGAAGAATACACGATCCGCTCAGCCGACCAGATGCGCGAAGGTTTCTATTACTACCAGTCATTGAGAGCCGGAGCCTACACGAATCTGCCCACAGGATACAATTCTATCGGCAATTCCTGGCTGGCGGCAGCATGTGACGAGGCAGAGGATGTCAACCCAATGGAAACCATACAATCCTTCAATATTGGCAACTGGAATCAGTTTTCCAATCCCGATGACCGCTGGAGCGCACTCTACGCGGGGATTAGGAAGACATTCGATTTCACATTGCTGACCGATAACCAGGATTGGGAATCCTTCCGCCTGTCCGACCCTACAGAATACGAGAAAAGGATGTACATGACAGACATGTACCGGAATGAAATGCCTTTCCTGCGGGCCTTCTATTATTTCGAGCTTATCAAGCGGTACGGAGGAGTCCCATTGGTGACGAAGAAACTGGAGGTCAATACGGATCTGCCTGAAATTCTGCAGATGGAACGTGCCGGCTTTGCCCAGTGCGTTGACTACATTGTGAGCCAGTGCGACTTGGCGGCCGGGAAATTGCTGGAGGAGCACGACCTCTCCGAGGCGGGTTCGCCCACAAAAGGGGCAGCTTTGGCATTGAAGGCACGTACTCTGCTCTATGCTGCCAGCGACTTATTCAACCGGGCGGAAAACACCGATCCGGTGACCGGATATGTAGGAGGTGACCGCCAGGAACGGTGGAAAAAAGCCGCCAGGGCCGCTCTGGCAGTGTTGAATATGTCCGCTTACCGGCTTAACGACTCCTATTCGACACTCTTTCAGTTGGGTTCAGCACAAAACAAGGAGATCATTTTCGAGCGACGTAGGGGATTGCTAAACTCCTTCGAAACCATCAATTACCCAATCACATTCAATGGAGGCAAAACAGGCACGTGTCCATCGCAGAATCTCGTGGACGCCTACGAAATGCAAAAAGACGGGTCGGCATTCGACTGGAATGACCCCAACCAGCAAACCCATCCTTACGATGGAAGGGATCCCCGGCTGAAGATGACAGTAGTGGTCAACAACAGCCAATGGAACGGACGCGCCATCGAAATTTGGGAAGGAGGAAAAGATGGAAATCCGATAGACAAGACCACCAAAACCGGTTATTATCTCAAGAAATACGTAGCGGAGAATTTGGACTTGACCAAAAACAACACTTCATATCATCAATGGATTTATTTCAGGTTGGCCGAAATGTACCTTGACTATGCGGAAGCAATGAACGAAGCTTTCGGTCCCGACTACACAGACTCCGAGTTCACGCTGTCCGCCCGTGATGCAGTCAACCGGGTGCGCGGCAGGGCCGATGTGAAGATGCCGCCGTTCCCGACAGGCATGACCAAAGAATCGTTCCGCACTCGTCTGCGCAACGAGCGCCGGGTGGAATTGGCCTTCGAAGACCACCGCTTCTGGGATCTGCGCCGATGGGACCAGGCCGCCCAGGGCATCGGGGGAGAGCTGCGAGGCGTTAAAATAACCAAAGGAAGCGGCGATGGGTTCATCTACCGACCTTTTGTGGTGGAAAAACGGAGCTATGCCCCCCGGATGGCGCTCTACCCTATTCCGGCCTCGGAAATTTCGAAGTCAAAGGGAATGTTGAAACAAAACCCGAACTGGTAAAAAATCAAATCAACATGTTTAACAATAAAAATATCACTTTATTATTCATTCTCATGGCTGGCATCATGGCCTGTTCCAGTTCCAATCCGGACGGGCCATTGAAGCCGGACGGCAACAATAACGGTGGAAATTCCGGAGTAAGCGGCGCCAAGGAGTGGAAATTGGTGTGGGAAGATGATTTCAATTATGAAAACTCCCGATTGGACGCTTCCTGGAATGCCGAAAACGGATCTGCCAGCCACATCGACTGCAGCAGGTGGAGAAGCAATGTCACCACCGCCGACGGGAAACTGTATCTGAATAACAGGAAGGAACAGAAAGGAGGAAAGCAATGGACCAGCGGCAGCATCTGGACCAAGAAGACATTCAAATATGGCAAATTTGAATGTCGCTACAAGTACGCCGAAGCGACGGGGGTGAACAATTCCTTCTGGATATTCCTCCCCTCCGTCTTCGAATTGGATATCAATGAAGGGAAATATCCCAATGTCATTGACATGACCGTACATGATTGGTCCACTAATATTCCCTATCCGGACGGGACGAGCGGCCACCCTACTTTTTCGTCCAAATACATAGCAGGGTCCACCCAAGTTTCCAAACCCGGGTACAGTTTTGAACTCCCTGCCAGCATAAAAACCCAACAGATACGGCTCACCATCCAAGACGCCGGCAATTTCCAGATAAAAGAGTTGCGCGTATTTCCACCGTCATCCACTCATTATCCAGATCCGATGACGGACGTCGATAAGCAGGCCTCATCCCTGCCCAACTACGCCTTACAGGCAAATGTGAAAGCCAGTGGATACCTTCAGGCAGGCGGCGACCAGACACGTCCCTACGATGCAGTAAAACCTGAAAATGCAATCGATGGAGATCTTGGGACCGCATGGTATACCGAGAAGAACGCTGACGAAAAACACATCGAACTGACCTGGGATGAAAAAGTCTCCATAGGGTGCATCCAACTGGTCAACGGCTGGCAAGACGGATCAGGCACATGGCAATCGCTTCCTGTCTCATTCAAAATAGAGTATCTGGACGGCAACGGATGGAAAACAGCCATAGACCACAACTACACACCGACGGTAGATTTAAGCAAAGACTTCCATACCTACGCCGTAGAGTGGAACAAAGAAGAAATCATATGGCTGTTCGACGGGAAAGAACTCTGGCGGAAGCCCAACCAATATTTCCACAAAGAAGCATCCATTTATTTGAGTGCGGCCATCGCCGACTGGGTAGGTCCGGTGACTGACAAGATAGACGGCACAAGCATGGTGGTGGATTGGGTAAAAGTTTATCAAAAAGAAGAACAAAAATGAGCAGACAAATCTTCTTATATGGAATATCTGCCGCATCGATATTGCTGTTCACCTCTCTGCCGGCTTTCTCCCAATTGTACAAAAATCCGGACGCGCCCATAGAAGCGCGCGTCACGGACCTTCTGGGGCGTATGACACTGGAAGAGAAGGTTCTTCAACTGACCCAGTACACCTTGGGACGCAACAACAACGCGAACAATCTCGGCGAAAAAATACAAAAGATGCCGGCCGAAACCGGGTCGCTCATTTATTACGAAGAATCGCCCTCGCTGCGCAACCGTCTTCAACGGAAAGCCGTTGAAGAGTCCCGATTGGGCATTCCGATCCTTTTCGGATTCGACGCCATCCACGGATTCCGCACCGTATATCCCATTCCTTTGGCACAAGCCTGCGCTTGGAATCCGTCATTGGTGAAAGAGGCCTGCGCGGTCAGCGCGCGGGAAGCACGCATGTCAGGAGTGGACTGGACATTCTCGCCCATGATCGACGTGGCACGTGATCCACGTTGGGGACGCGTGGCTGAAGGATACGGCGAGGATCCTTACGTCAACGGAGTGTTTGCCGCGGCCTCTGTCAGCGGATATCAAGGAGAAGACCTGCGCGATGGACGGAGCGTGGCGTCCTGCCTGAAACACTATGTCGGTTACGGAGCCTCCGAAGCGGGACGCGACTATGTGTACACTGAAATCTCCCGCCAAACTCTGTGGGACACCTACCTTCCTCCATATGAACGGGGCATAAAGGCGGGCGCCGCCACCGTTATGAGCGCGTTCAACGACATCAGCGGAACACCGGCCACAGCCAATGCCTACACTTTGAGCGAGGTGCTGAAGAACCGCTGGAAATTTGACGGGTTGGTGGTTTCCGACTGGGACGCAGTGAAGCAGCTGATCCCTCAAGGCTTTGCCTCGTCCCCTGAAGACGCCGCGATGAAAGCCATTCATGCCGGACTCGACATCGACATGATTTCAGGTTGTTACCACGAGCACCTGGCCGGACTGGTGCAAGAAGGGAAGGTGACAATGGAAGAAGTGGATGAGGCAGTGCGCCGCGTTCTTCGGCTGAAATTCAGACTCGGACTCTTCGAGCATCCATATACTCCGGAAAGTGCCGAGACAGAACGTTTTCTTCTGCCTGCAAGCAAAGCTGCAGCCCGGCAGTTGGCCGAGGAGTCGATGGTTCTGCTCAAAAATGAACGGAACACTCTGCCGCTGTCCTCCGCGCCCGCCACCATAGCCGTTGTCGGGCCGCTGGCGAAAGAACAGCGAAGTCTGTTGGGTTCCTGGGCAGGACATGGACGCGCGGAAGATGTGACGAGCCTTTGGGATGGTTTCAAGAAAGGATTTCCCAAAGACCATCGCCTGCTCTATGCCAAAGGTTGCGATTTCGACGGAGATGACTCAGGCGGCTTTGCCGAAGCCCTTTCCATCGCCGGCCAGTCCGACATTATATTGCTCTGTCTGGGAGAGAAACATTCGTGGAGCGGCGAGAATGCTTCCCGTTCCACCATTGCCCTTCCCGCAATCCAGGAACGTCTGGCCGAGGCATTGAAAAAAACAGGAAAGCCTATCGTGCTGATTCTGTCCAACGGCCGTCCGCTGGAACTGTGCCGGCTGGAACCGCTTTGCGACGCCATTCTCGAAATATGGCAACCTGGCATAGCGGGCGGAGAGCCTGTAGCCGACATCCTTACCGGGGGCGCAAATCCATCGGGCAAGCTGGCCATGACATTTCCATATTCAACAGGGCAGATTCCGATATATTACAACCGCCGGCAGAGCGCACGCCCACAACAAGGTCTCTACCAAGACGAGACGAGCAACCCGCTCTATCCTTTTGGCCACGGGCTAAGTTACACGTCTTTCCGATACGGCGCACCCACATCTTCCGCCTCTGTGATCGGCCGTTCCGACACGCTGCAGGTCAGGATCGAAGTAACCAACACTGGCCAACGAGATGGCTTGGAAACGGTTCACTGGTACGTGTCTGCCCCCTGCGGCACTGTCACTCGTCCCGCCAGAGAACTGAAATATTTTGAAAAGAAGCTTGTCAAGGCCGGGGAAACGAAGACGTTCAGCTTTGCCGTCTGCCCGGAACGTGATTTCAGCTACACGGACAGCGACGGACAGCGCTTCGTTGAAAACGGTGAATACACCATCACCGTAGGAGACAAGCAAACAAAAATAACCGTCACGCAACACGTCGCCGGCCACACGCATACGGCATTGCAAGCCAACCAGATATTTTTAGAGGCAGAAAGTTTTGCCGAAAAGGGAGGTTGGAAGACAGACCAGCAGTTTATGGACCAAATGGGATCGCCTTATCTTCTGGCGCACGGCATGGGCATCCCTGTGGCCGATGCCAAGACTCACGTCCGTTTTCCCGCCCCAGGCATCTATTATGCCTATGTGCGCACTTACAATTGGACCTCCCCTTGGAGCGCGGCGAAAGGTCCTGGACAATTCCGCCTTTCAGTGAACGGAAAGCAGCTGGACGCGACCTTGGGGGACACCGGCGACCGCTGGATGTGGCAGGAAGCAGGCAAGGTGCATGTGAAGAGTGTCGACGCCACCGTTACCTTGCACGACCTGACCGGATTCGATGGACGCTGCGACGCGCTCTATTTCACAACACGACGTGGAGCGCTACCGCCATCTGATTCAGTCGGATTGGCAGAATTCCGCCGCCAAGCCTTGCGACTCCCCGACACTCCTCCCACTGCCGGAAAATACGATCTGGTCGTGGTGGGTGGCGGAATAGCCGGCATAAGCGCCGCCGTCGCCGCAGCCCGTCTGGGATGCAAAGTGGCCTTGCTTAACGACCGCCCCGTGTTGGGCGGAAACAACAGTTCTGAGATACGGGTACATTTGGGAGGGCGCATCGAGGTAGCCCCCTATCCTGCCTTGGGGGGATTGCAAAAGGAATTCGGACCTTCCAAGGTTGGCAACGCTCAGCCGGCCGAAAACTACGAAGACAGGAAAAAACTGGATGTAGTCCTCAAAGAGAAGAACATCGACCTGTTTCTCAACTACCGGGGCGTGGCTGCAGGCATGGATGGAAAACGGATAGCCAACATCACCGCCAAGCATATCGAAACAGGGAAAGAACTGCTGTTCGAAGCGCCGCTTTTTGCCGATTGCACAGGTGATGGCACAATAGGTTATCTGGCCGGAGCCGACTGGAGGATGGGACGCGAGGCACGAAGCGAATTCGGCGAAGATCTTGCGCCCGGGCAGGCAGACAATAAGACCTTGGGAAGTTCCGTCCAATGGTACTCGGTGGAGACACAAAAGAACAGCCGGTTTCCTCTGTTCGAATACGGCATAAAATTCAACGAGACAAATGCCGAACAAACGACCAAGGGGGAATGGACCTGGGAAACAGGTATGAACCAAAACCAGATAGATGACTTCGAGCGCATCCGCGACTATGGTCTTCTGGTGATCTATTCCAACTGGAGCTTTCTGAAAAACAGGCTGAAAGGGAATGAAGCCTACCGCAACCGTCGTCTCGGGTGGGTGGCCTATATCGCGGGAAAGCGTGAATCACGCCGTCTGCTAGGCGACTATATTCTCAAAGAAGACGACATCCGCAAGAACGTCTTCCACGAAGACGCATCCTTCACCACCACTTGGAGCATCGACCTACATTGGGAAGATCCCGACAACAGCCGGAAATTTCCTGGACGGGAGTTCAAGTCCGTCACCGAGCACATCCTAATCTACCCCTACGCCGTGCCATACCGCTGCCTCTACTCGCGCAACATAGAGAATCTCTTCATGGCCGGACGGGACATCAGCGCCACTCATGTGGCACTCGGAACCATCCGTGTCATGCGCACCACAGGCATGATGGGTGAGGTAGTAGGAATGGCCGCCTCGCTTTGCAAACGTTTCGAACAGACACCGCGCGGCATCTATCAACATCATCTTGCCGACCTGAAAACCCTCATGACCCGGGGAGTGGGCGGAGACGGTTTCCCTAACAACCAGCGCTACAATGAAGGCGGCCGGCTGAAGGATAAACCGCGAGTGTTACAAGGAGAAAAAGATCCGGACGCCATCATATTATAATCCAACATCCATTTACCATCCACATGAACCCATCTCACAAAAAAACGTTCCTCTTTGGACTGCTTGCCTGCACGGCGACGGCATTCGCTCAAACCACTCCTCAGCCGGCGGGCGGGGCAGACGAGAAGACACCCTCGAAATCGGAGTATTTCTCGTGGATCAACAACACCAACGAAGGGGCCACAGCGCGGCAGACTGCCATCAACCTTGACTTCTTCCGCTGGCTGAAGGAGACCTACGGCATGACGCTTGACATCTATGCTTTCGATGCCGGTGCCATCGATGGCGCCAAGATGTATGGCAGCACAGCCTCGGACCGCTTCCGCCGTCAGTTTCCGCAAGGATTCGGACCGTTGAGCCGCGAAGCATCCGCATTGGGCATCCACTTCGGACTCTGGGGTGGTCCAGACGGATTCGGGCATACTCCCGAAGAGTCCCGGCAGAGGGAAGAAATGATGGTAAGCCTGGTGCGCGACTACGGCTTCCGCCTCTTCAAGATGGATGCCGTCTGCGGGCAGTTGCGTCCGGAAAAATATTCCGACTTCGACCGCATGATGACCCGAGTGCGGCAGATCGCCCCCGACTTCATATTCCTCAACCACCGTCTGCAGTTGGGCGAAGCCACCCGCCACTCCACAACTTATCTTTTGGGAGGTGCCGAGACCTACATCGACGTGTTCATGACCAATGACATGACTGCCACCCATCACCGCGCCAAAGCCCTGGCACGCAAAGCGCCGGAAGGGTTGACCCGCCTGACGGAGGACCACGGCGTATGCCTCTCCTCCTGCCTTGACGGATGGGAAGACGACCTCATCCTGCAGGCATTCAACCGCAATCTCATCCTCTCCCCGCAGATCTATGCCAACCCATGGTTGCTGCGCGATGACGAGTTTCCCCGTCTGGCGTACATCTACAACCTGCACCGCAAGTACCGCGACATTCTGGTCGACGGCATGCGCCTGCCCGAAACGGTGTATGGGCCAGAAGCCGTGAGCCGCGGCAACGGGCAGACACGCTTCGTCACACTGCGCAATCTGACATGGACTCCTGTGAAGTACCGGATCCGGCTGGACAAGGAAATCGGGCTGGCCGCCAATGGCCGCCGTGTGAAAGCACAACTATACCACCCCTTCGCCGCCGATCTTGGCAAACATCCGTATGGTTCCGTCATCGAAGTGGAAGTGCTGCCGTTCCGCGCGGCGCTCGTCCGCCTGACCAACGACGCGAAAGCCTACGACGATTCCGCGCTGACCAGCCTCATCCCTTCAGCCGCAAAGAGAAAGGAGTTCATACACTACAAAGTGGCCGGCATGAAGGCGTGTCCCGTTCCCGAT
>DCCQ01000120.1 GCA_002314195.1 Bacteroidales bacterium UBA1077
TTCAAACAAACAAATCAAAACAGCTTCTTAGTCTTCATCAATGCGTGAGCGGTAGTCGCGCTTCCAGAATAGAAATCCAGCACGATGGAATCGTCTTTAAGATTGGCGAGAGTAATCAGACGCTGGAGAAGGCGCACAGGTTTAGGGCCGTCGAATACACCTTTGTCTCCAAAGAGGGATACAACCTCTTGTGCTCCTTCTTGGCTATGTCCTACATCTTTATAAAATAGAATTGAAGTAGGCACCATTCCATCAAACTTCAGTTCTGATAAAAACGTTTTATTCGTGGGGGGGGGGGCCATTTGGACCAAACCATATTCTATTTCCTGGAGTCTCTATAATTTTTTCCGATGGGGTGGTTATTGGGTAGTCACATGCAGCATTGTATGTTTTAACAGAAATGTCACTTGACATCCATACACCTCGTGGGTCGTTATCAGGATTTGAATATCGCGCATTTGCTTCGGCTGTTCTTTCTAAACGCCCAATCACAAAGTTATCAATATCCTTTACATACATCAGAACATAGTCATGGCTGCTTGAAATAAAACGAGCATCATTCTTTGGAGAGAAAGCACGCTCCCATATTAACTGAGAAATGAAGTTCCTTTCACCGAACACCTCATCACAAACCTTCCTGAGGTTCTCAACCTCATTGTCATCAATCGAAATGAATATGACTCCGTCCTCAGTCAGCAAATCCTTCGCGACTTTCAACCTCGGGTAGATCATGTTCAGCCAATCCGTGTGGAACCGTCCGTTGCTCTCGGAGTTGACCTCGTATTTCTGAAGAATCATATTCCCGTCCTCGTCGAACATTCCGCTCTTGTCCCTGGACTCACCGGTGGTCTGGCTGAAATCATCCTCATAGACAAAGTCATTACCTGTGTTGTACGGCGGATCAATGTAGATCATCTTGACCTTCCCAAGGTAGTCCTCCCGAAGAAGTTTGAGCACCTCAAGATTGTCACCCTCAATGTAGAGATTCCCGGTGTTGTCAAAGTCCATGCTGCTCTCCCTGTCCGGTCGAAGAGTCATGTTGGTCGCAGTGTTGGCGATCCGCATGGCCTCACGTTTCCCCGGCCATGTGAACTGGTATCTCTACTGGCAGCCCTCAACAATGTCCTTTGACAGTTCCTGTCTCAGTTTATCAAAGTCAATCCCTTTCCCGATAATGTCCTTCCCCTTCTCATCCTTCCCCACCACCAAAGGGAATGACTTTTCCAAATGGAAGCCTGACGCGGAGATCTGCATCCATGATTGCGTCAAGGTCGAGAATGACTCCAATCTTCCTGTAACAGACAAACCGAATCCTTACCGTGAACGTGAGTGGTAGGGATCCGGTCTGTGAATATAAATCCGTGAATTCTACTTTTAAGCGGAAGTGTTCCCGTCGGATTTGTCCTCTGATTCTTTAGCTGATGTCTCGTCGGATTGATTTTCCTTGTACTTGAACCGGCGGATCTTGTGGGTTGCGGTCTTTTCGAAGTTGTCCTTCATCGCCTCGACCTCGCCGATCTTGGACTGCTTGCTGACGTGTTTGTTGACATATTCAAGAACAGCCTGCTTCATAGACTGGAGGTTGTCGAAGAATTTGTCCTCGCGCTCCTGGTTCCAGTCCAGCACATTGTCGTCGAACTTCACAAGCGCCACAAGCTTGCCGTTCCTTTCGACCACAAGGGATTCGTTCACGCCGCTGAATGTGTTGATCACCTGCTCGATCTCTTCCGGGTAGATGTTCTCTCCGGAAGGTCCCACGATCATATTCCCAAGCCTTCCCTTGATGTAGTAGCGGCCCTTTGAGTCCTGGCACGCAAGGTCGTTGGTGCGGAACCATCCGTCGTCTGTGAGCACGGAGCGGGTCCTTTCAGGATCGCGGTAGTAGCCCAGCATCACGTTGTCTCCTTTGGCGATGATTTCGCCCTCACCGGTCTCAGGGTTCACGTTCTGGAGCTTGACCTCCACGTTGTAGGCCGGGACTCCGATCGATCCGACAACCGTCTTTCCCACGCACGCGTTGGTGATCAGCGGGGCTGTTTCGGTCAGTCCGTAACCGATGGCGTAAGGGAATCCGGCCTTGTTGAGGAAATCCTCCACAGTTGAGTCGAGTTTCGAGCCGCCGATGCCGAAGAACTTCAGCTTGCCACCGAATGATTGGTAGAGTTTCTTTCCTACCAGCCAGTACAACAGCCTCGGTGTATGCTTTTTCATCCAAGACAGGACGCGGCTCTTTTCGATTGTGGGCACGACGCTGCTTTTGTAGACTTTCTCTATGATCAGCGGCACCGAGCACATAATCGTCGGGCGAACCTTCTTCATCGCCTGCAGAAGGATGCTCGGGGTCGGTGGTTTCTGAATATAATAGACGCAACCTCCGACGTACAACGGGTAGAGGACGCTGAACGCCATCTCGTAGGTGTGGGACATCGGAAGGATGGAAAGCCAGCGGTCCCGCTTCCCGGCTTTCTGGGCGTGGTAGGCGGCTATGACGTTCTGGCAGAAGTTGCGGTGGCTGAGCATCACGCCCTTGGCCTTCCCTGAAGTCCCTGACGTGTAGATGATTGAGGCCAGGTCATCGGCCTGTGGATCAACCCCGTGGCCCTCGCATGTGAAAGCCTTGTCGTCCTTCTTGATGAGTTCGAACGTCTCGATGTCAATCACGAGAGTCAGCTTGTCGATCACCTCCTGGCTCAATTTTCCGAGCTGTTTCTTCGACACGAAGATAGCCTTGCATTCCGAGTGGTTGAGTATGTTTGTCACCTCGCTGGCGGAGGAGTCAGGAAGAATCGGCACGGTCACACGGCCGAACGGCACGCACGAGAACATCGCGACTGTCCAGTTCGGCATGTTGCCGGAGAGGATGGCCACCTTGTCTCTCGCGCTGATTCCGAACCGGTTGAAGCGGTGCGACAACTCAAGGCACTTGTGCTTGAAGCTTTCGTAGGTATATTCCTGCCCACCTTCGACGAACCGCGAAAGCGGTCGTTTTGCGAAATTGTCGGTGGCATATTCAAATAGCTTGGCCAGGGTAGTGACATAGTTCTCCCTGCTTTGGCTGAAAATCGGCATTATTTGTTCTTTTTAATGAGTGATGTAACCTTCGGGATGCTTGCCCTCGAAGTGCTTTTGTTCGTAGAGGGCCTGGATTCTGTCTGTGTCCGCGCGCGCGTCATCCGTTAGCTCAACCTTCTCCCCGACGCTTACGCACTTGGTCTTCCAGTCGAAGTAGCCCATATACACTGGACATCCGACCTCTCTGGCGATCAGATGGTAACCAGTCTTCCATTTCTTTACAGCCTTCCTTGTGCCCTCCGGGGCTATGGCGAGGTGGAACCTGTCCACTTTCTCCATCTCTTCGATAAGGCTCTTGACCATCGCGGCGGCGCTGCCTCTGTCAACCGGAATGCATCCGACCTTGCGGAGGAAGACCCCTACCGGCCAGAAGAAGAACTCCTTCTTGATCATGACGTGCGCGGTCTGGTCAAACTGCGTGTAGAAAAGATAGGATATTACGAAATCCCACACGGAAGTGTGAGGAACGCCAAGGATGACACATTTGTCCTCTGGGGCCGGGCCACCGACAGTAGTCCATCCCATCTTTTTCAGCAACCAGCCGCAAAATTTAGCCCAACGTGACATAATCTATGAATATTAGATGTTTACGTCCTCAAGCTCTTCCTCGGAGCGCAGGTTCGCGCGGATAAAGTTCTGCCGGTCGATAGTGTTGTCGCCCATGTAGAACTCCATGATGTCGGCGATTGACTCCTCGTCGGAAAGCTTCACGAGGTCCAGCCTCATGTTCTCTCCGATGAAGTCCACGAACTCGTCCGAAGAGATCTCTCCCAGACCTTTGAACCTTGTTATCTGCACTGTGGTCTTCATCTCCTTGACTGCCGCCTCCTTCTCCTCGATGGAGTAGCAGTAGCGCCTCTCCTTCTTGTTAGCCACCCTGAAAAGAGGGGTCTGAAGAATATGCACGTGTCCGCGTCGGATGAGGTCTGGGTAATATTTCATGAAGAAAGTCAACACGAGCATCCTGATGTGCATTCCGTCATCATCTGCATCGGTCGCCACGATGATGTTGTTGTAGCGCAGGTTGTCAAGGTCGTCCTCGACACCGAGAGCAGAGATCAGCAGGTTCAGCTCCTCGTTCTCCGCCACCTTCTTGTGACTCTCCTTGTAGCAGTTGATAGGCTTTCCACGCAGGCTGAACACGGCCTGATACTCAGCTTTTCTCACCTTGGTAATGGTTCCGCTCGCGGAGTCTCCCTCAGTGATGAATATGCTCGTAAGCTCCCCGAAATCTTCCTTGCCCTTGGGCAGTTTGTCGCCGTAGTGGAAACGGCAATCGCGCAGCTTGCGGTTGTAGACATTAGCCTTCTTGTTCCTTTCCCTGGTCTTCTTCTGGATTCCGGAAATCTCCTCCCGCTCGGCCTGTGACTCCTTGATCTTGTTCTCTATAATAGGAACGATGTCCTTGTGGATGCGAAGATAGTTGTCCAGATTTCTGGCGATGAAGTCGTTGACGAAAGACCGGATCGTCGGTCCGCGGTCAATCTCGATCGAGCCGTCCGGATTCAGGATCTTCTTGCCGTTCTCGTCCGTCTTCTCCTTCTCCCACATGTAGGTTGAACCGAGCTTGGTCTTGGTCTGCCCTTCGAAGTTTGGTTCCTGGATCTGGATGCTTATCGCTCCGATTATGCCTTGACGGCAGTCCTCCGGAGCGTAGTTTTTCTTATAGAACTCCTTGAGAGTCTTGGCGATAGCTTCCCTGAAAGCGGCCAGATGCGTTCCTCCGTCACGGGTGTTCTGTCCGTTGACGAACGAGGCGATGTTCTCACCGTAGGAGTTGCCGTGTGTCAGCACTACCTCGACATCCTCACCCACAAGGTGGATAGGCTCGTAAAGAGGGGTCTCGCTGATGGAGTCTCTGATGAGGTCAAGGAGGCCGTTCTCGGATTTGTATGTCGTTCCGTTCAGGACAAGAGCCAACCCTTTCTTGAGATAGGAGTAGTTCTTGACCATCGTCTCGACGTAGTCCATGTTGAACTCGAAGTTACCGAACATCGTGCTGTCCGGGGTGAAGACCACAAGCGTTCCGTTCTTCTCTCCGGTTTTCTCCTTTCTGCCGCTGTCCACCAATTCTCCGCGCACGTAACTTGCCCATGAACTCTCGCCGTCTCTGAAGGACTCCACATAGAACCTCTCGGACAGGGCGTTCACCGCCTTTGTACCCACACCGTTCAGACCAACGGACTTCTTGAAGGCCTTGTCGTCGAACTTTCCTCCGGTGTTCAGCTGGCTGGTCGCCTTGATGACTGAGCCGAGCGGAATTCCTCGTCCGAAGTCCCTCACCGTGACCTGCTTGTCCTCAATCTTGATGATGACCTGCTTGCCGAACCCGGCGGAGAACTCGTCGATGCAGTTGTCCACAATCTCCTTGAGCAGCACATAGATGCCGTCCCCCGGGTTGGAGCCGTTGCCAAGTCTACCGATGTACATTCCAGGACGCCTGCGGATGTGTTCGACACCTTCCAGGGTCTTTATGTTGTCGTCAGTGTAGTTGTAATTCTGTTCTATGTTCGCCATTCTTTTAAAATCGCATAATCGTACAAAATTACAAAATTTGGCAAGCATTAAAAAATAAATGTTTTTCATCACCCATAACCCACACCAACATCGTCTGCCACATCTCCTCTTCACCATATAGCCCTTAGGATGCTCTCGAATGCAGGAGGCGATTTCAGAGCCATTTCCAGGGATTGACTGACTTGGATTTGAAAAAGTATCTTTAATGTGGTAAATTTGCCGATGGAAAGGAATTTGTATTCCTTGAATATTGAAGTGTCATTGCTCAGTCTGTCATATTCCTGCAAAGGAATAATATTCCGGCAAGCGATCAACCGTGTAATGATGATTGTGGGCAATCACCTTCGAACGTGAGATGAGATAAGTAATATGCAGCAGGTGATTGCCTGCTTGCGAAAGTTGAGTTATGAATATATTCAAGAATATCGCCGCCGCGCTGCTTCTGCTTGTGTCCGCAAGCGGTTTGGCCGGCGCACAGGGCTCCGGCAAGGACAACACTTTCGGCGGAGTCGTCCAGCTGGACAAGACCGTGCACGATTTCGGGGACATCCTCGTGTCGGACGGGCCTGTGACAGCCATATTCACGGCCAAGAACGTAGGTGACAAGCCGTTGCTGATCTACAATGTCGTGTCCTCCTGCGGCTGCACCAATGTCGAATGGACCAGGAAACCGATAAATCCAGGTCAGACCGGAACCATCAAGGCTACCTTTAAGAATGACGAGAAGGGAGGCTATCCGTTCGATAAGTCGCTAACGGCATATTTCTCGGGCTTGAAGCAGCCTGTAATTCTGAGGTTGAGGGGAGTGAGCCACGACAAACAACTCTCTTTGGGCGAGCTTTATCCGATCCGTTTCGGCAATCTGGCTTTCAAGAAGGTGGATATCAAAGGAGGCAACCTTTCCCAGGGACAGCAGAAGAGCGGGAACGTGACAGTCGCCAATCTTGGAAAACATCCGGTCACGGTAAGGTTTTCCGATGTAAGTGAAGGGCTGTCGGTCAAGATATTTCCAAACCCGGTTCCGGCCAACTCCACGGCGAAGATCTCGTACACGATTACCGCTGACAGGCGGCATTGGGGAAAGAATTACTACTACGCCACGCCGCTTGTAGACGGCCGTCAGTACAGGGCTGAGGTGTCGCCATCGTCTGAAAAAGAACCTGTCGCCGCCGGAGCCGAGGCCATTGTGGCTGACCCTAATCCCGAACTCGGGGCGGGGAAGAGCCGTATGGGAATATTCACGTACACCAAAGAGAATTTCTCCAATCTGACTGAGAAAGAACGCAATGACGGTCCGAATCCGATGGCGGACGAGAGCACTTTCTCCTTCGGAAAGGTCAAGGCCGGAACGAATGTGGACTGTAAGTTCACTTTCACCAACAAAGGCAAGTCTCCTTTTGGAATATACAAGGTGGATTCCGAGAGTTCGCACGTGAAGGCCAAGGCTTTCGCTGACGTTCCCGCCGGAGGAAAAGGAGATCTGGAAGTGACTTTCGACACGAAAGGATTCCCGGCGGGGGAGTGCCTGATCGTCTTGACCTTGACCACGAACTCGCCTCTCCGTCCTATCATCAACCTTTATCTCACCGGTTGGGTGACCGCATAGCAGACCATGTCGATTTTCGTTTTACTTGATGCCTTGCGTGGCGCTGTCCTGATCTCCGGCCTGGTTGTCGTCATGATGATGATAATCGAGTCATTCAACGTGGAGTCTGACGGCAGGATATTCAGATCCCTCAAAAAGTCTGGTTTTGCGCAGGTCCTCGTCTCCGCCTTGCTCGGTTCCGTGCCAGGATGCGTCGGAGGATTCGCCGCCGTGTCGCTTTACACGCACCGCATGCTGAGTTTCGGTGCTCTGGTGGCCATGATGATCGCCACGACTGGTGATGAGTCCTTCATGATGCTGGCGATGTTCCCCGGAAAGGCCGCTGTCCT
Source organism: Bacteroidales bacterium UBA1077 (assembly GCA_002314195.1). GTDB lineage: Bacteria > Bacteroidota > Bacteroidia > Bacteroidales > UBA932 > Cryptobacteroides. Next base: position 7,525 of record DCCQ01000120.1, read on the forward strand.
GTTCCTGATCCTTTTCGTTCTTGCCGTCCTGACCGGTCTGCTGATCGACAGGTTCTACTCTAAAGGCAAGCCGCTGCCGACCCGCCTTGAGGATTCGTTCGAACTTCACGGAGACGGATGCGAGCATCAGGATGGACACCATCACAAAGAGGGCAGACATTTCGGAAGGACAAGAATATTCCTGTTCTCCGGAGTCGTGATATTCATAGCCGCCCTATTGCTTGGACTGCTTGAGGAAGAGGCTGAATCGGAGGTCCTTGGCGTTTTCAATGAGGAGTGGACTTTCTGGGTTTTCGGTGCGCTGAGCCTTGTTGTGTTGGCAGCCCTGCTTTTCGCGTCGGACCATTTTGTTGAGGAGCATCTTTGGGAACACATTGTCCGCAAGCACCTCCCGAGCATATTCCTTTGGACTTTCGGGGTGCTTCTGGTCATAGGGATTCTGTTCAATTTCATTGACATCTCGGCTTGGATCAGTGACAACACTGCCCTGATGATCCTGCTGGCCATCGTCATCGGTCTGATTCCGGAATCCGGACCGCATCTTGTCTTCGTGACCTTGTTCGCCAGCGGAGTGATCCCGTTCCCGGTCCTGCTGGCCAATTCCATCGTGCAGGACGGCCACGCCTCGCTTCCGCTCCTTGCCGACAGCAAAGCCTCATTCTTCAAGGCAAAGGCGATAAAAGTAGGGATCGCCCTCATCGTTTTTGTGGAATGGGGTTTGATATTGTGATTTTATGGTTTATATTTGCATAATGTTTCCGGACTTCCGGAGGCAAGCAAATGACAACAATTTTATTTTTTTTGAATTATGGCTTACAAGATTTCAGATGATTGCGTGTCTTGCGGAACTTGCGTTGGCGAGTGCCCTCAGGGCGCTATCCACGAGGGTGATGTTCATTACGTCATTGACCCTAACGCCTGCATCGACTGCGGCACCTGCGCCGACGCCTGCCCGATGGGCGCCATCCATCCTGCTGAGTAATCAGGCATCGCAAGATTTCGTAAGAGGGCGACCAAAAGTCTTGGTCGTCCTCTTATTTTTTCGTGCTGCTGGTCAATATCATTGTACGATCATTGTACGCATTTCCGTTCAATTTTTTTGTGCGTGCTTCCGGTCAATATCTTTGAGTGCGCTTCCGGTCAATGTTTTTGCGCGCATTTCCAGTCAACGATACGTGCGCTCTTCCTGTCAGCATTTTACAAAACGCTTTCAGCCACATAACCGACCTATGCCCATAGATGCCGGATCGGGTTGAAAAACTCGAATTCAACGGTGCGAGATTTTCACGCCAATATGCCTTGTAGGTGCTTCTGACCAATTGGAGGCTGAAAGTGTTTTGTAAATTCTAAACTACATAGACAAAAGTCAATCGTCAAGAGTCATATCTTTAGGCAAGAACTTGAGACATTGTCACATAGCTCTAATCTAAGTGGTTATTATTTCGGGTGCGAAAAAGGCGTTCAGGCACCCGAAGTCGCATCCCGATTGCCTTCGGGTACACAAAGCCACTTCTTGCTCCCCGGTGCGTAAGCGGCAAATAACCTTGCCGCTGGTAGGTGTCTAAACGCCAGGGCAACCGCATCAAAATACCTCCTGCCTTTTGGGTACGGTAATGCGGTGATGACATCTTCGACCCTTATAATAACCGCCAGCGGAAATAAGTGTCGCAATATGTAAAAAAGTCGCGCAAAATTCCCGAAACTATTGCATATATCATTGATTTTTAGTAACTTCAATACTTAATAATAAGTATTGAATCAATGGCTGCAACCTATCAAATCTTTGCGGATTTCCCCGATCACCGCGTGACGGGGCGCTGCATCTACTCAATC